>JAKSBQ010000263.1 GCA_022361075.1 Opitutales bacterium
CCGCTTTTGTAGTGGGAGAAATCAAAGTTCCCTTTTATGTTTTTAGGAGGGAATTAGCCCGGGAGTTTTCTAACCTCCCCAGTGCATCTACTATAGAAATAGAACAGGTTCGAGCTTGGATCGAGGAGTGGACACAAAAACTAATTCTCGTAAACGATCTTGTCGCAAATTCAAGGGTGGATGAAGAAGCTGTGACTAAAGCAGCTCAAGTTGTCGGCAACTACATGCTGACTGAATCAAGGAACTCGCTCTACAACCGTATCTTTCATGGCGATCTGCTTCTAAACGAAGACCTTGCTGTGGGGGAAGTTTATGATTTGTCCGCATTGAGTGCTTGGCTGAAGAATTACAACAGGAAGAAAGCGGACAGAAACCGAATTCGATTGTTGCGAAATTCAGTCGACGAGCGGAATCAACTGATTTTAGAACGAGCGGAGATCAAATTGAACGAGGCCAGAATGGAATCATTACCCTTTGGCGAATTGTTTGGAGCTTCCCAAGAGAAAATTGATTTTTCAAGTGATGATGAGTGGATTTGCAAATACATCGATAGTGGCTGCCAACTGGAATTAGAACTCTCCGAAGTAGTCGATTTTTATAAAGGAAGCATGGTAAGGAAAAAAATCGATAACGAAGGAGATTTTCGTAATTTAATACAGGAATATGTAATCTATTTATGTAAGTTAAATCAGATCGAAATTTCTGATTCTATTGAGAAGAAATTTTATAAATTGGAAGAGCAGTTTTTTTGTTATAATACAACTTATAATTTGTATATAGATAAATTAAAGCATTCTGGGTCTGATTTTTTGTCAAGGGCCACGATGGAATCTTATAAGAATGTTACAGAAGAATGTGATGCTGTTTTTGAAGTCGAATTTTTTTGGTTTAATGATCGTAGGAGCGCAGAACTTTCGAAAAGAGGAAGAGCTTCTGAAAAACTTTCGGAAATTGTAACAGTGTCCGTTAATGATGAGCATTATAAAGATGTCATTTTGGAACTGTGTCGGATTGAAAAAAATAAGAAGTCAGATGTTTATAAGAAGAACGACAAGTATTTTTATTTCATCAAATTGGCTAGTTCGGAAACTCAAAAAATTCCTTTTGAGCTTATCCAAAATGAAATGGAAGAGCAATTGATGAAGAAAACCATATCCGATCATATGGAACTGTATTTGAAGACTCTTAGAGGCATACCGGTGTGGTACAGCGACCAGATCTCCTGGATATGGGAATAAAGCAATTGCTTCGTTTTAATCAGTAATTGTGGTTTTGAAGAAAAAACCCGCCGGAATAATCCGGCGGGTCTCATTAGTTACGATTTGAATATGATCTAGCTACTACAGACTATAGATCGATTTCAAATGAGAAGATGATACGACGTCCTTCGGTGCGGGCGATACGGGTTGGAACCCCGTTTATGTCGGTTGTAACCGGTACTGCTCCGTCAGTATTCATCGCGTTACGAACGTTGATTTGGAACTTATAGTCGCGCTCACCAAACAGAATGTCTGTGCTTCCGTTGTAAGTAAGGGCGAGATCCAGTTTTAGTTCGTCATCACCGTAGAATGGGTTGCTCAAATCGACGATTGGATTACCTGCCACGGTTGTTTGGCCATAATCCAGAAGCGCAGCTGCACGCCAACGAAGTGCACCACCCACTTTGAAGCCCTTGAGGCGACCTTCACGGAAGCTGTAGTTCGCGTTCAGGTTCCAGAATTTGGAACGGTCGAACTCATTGCTCTTACCATCAAGGGCAGTGATGATTGCAGATCCGTTCTGTCCATTTACTGTGTCATCACGATATTGATCCGCTACGGTTACTCCCGCATCATTATCACGGTAGTAAGCGGTATCCCAAGTCCAGGTTCCGATGGTTCCATCACCGTCAAGATCGCGGGGGTTGCCTTCACCACCTTCAGGCACGTTCAGGCTCTGCCAAACAGGTAGACGAGCTTCTACCCATCTGAACCAGTCTTCACCGATATTAGACTCGATCGCGGTACGGTCGGTGTAAGTGAAGCGAATATTCAAACCCTTGATCGGATTCGCTGAAATACTGATTTCGTAACCGTCAGCAGTGTTGTCACTCATGACCCAGTAGTTTGCACGACCGTTTTCACGGAAACCACCCTGACCCTCGTTGATGATCGGAACGTCGGGCCACAATTGGCGAATGCGGTTTTCGATGTTCCATACGGGGTCACGCCAACGGTTAAATGGAACGTTTGCCGCGCGGCTTGGACCTGCTGTGAGATCAAAGTCAGTATATTCAATGCTGAATTTTCCATCGAACATATCGATTCGAACACCGATGTCTTCACCTTCACCTTCAGCTCCTGGATACTCATTACCCCATGGCGAAAATTTACCAATGTTTGGTTGGAATGTGTCCGACTTATTGTAAGTGAAGGTCACATCGCTGATGAAGCCAAGATCCATTCCACGGAATGGGTGGATCGCGATACCTTGAGTGCGAACAATACCGTTTTGTGGCTCACCCCAATCCTCCGTGAATCCGAGGTCACGGAAGTAAGGCCAAAGACCTGTTGCATTGTCGCGAGTAGACCCTGATGGAATTTTACTCTTCGCGGTGATGTCACGGTAGCCGTAGGTTGTAGCGATACGACCATCAAGGAAGAATCCCTGCCAAGTCAGCATCCAACTCTCATTTACGGTGTTGCGGCCTGTTGCGCCGTTTCCGCTGATCAAGCGAGCGCCGTTCGCATTCGTATAACCATAATCGAGAGGATTGATGGTATAGGTGCCATTTGCCGTGGGAACTGTTACAGGACTACCATCAAATACGATACCGTCCATCATTGCAGAGTGGTTCCCTGTTTCTGGAGACAGGTAGTAGCGGAGACGTAGTTGACGGCTATTATCTGATGCCCAGCGGCGACTACCGATTGAAGTGAATCCGTCCGTATAATCGAAAACAGGGTCTGTTTCGCCTGGTGCGGGAACGAAGCGATAACGCATACCTTGTTGGTCCCACTCGACTTTGGTGTCCTCAGATATCAAAGCACCCATTCGGTGAAGACCGAACCACTTCATGATTTTGTTGTTTTGAAACTTTTCGGCAAAATCAAACTCGTAGGAAGCAGATAGTCTCCAGGATTCAATTTCATTCTCTCTGTGGAAGAAACTTGGTGTCCCCTGAACATAGAATTTTCCGAAGTTTGGATTCGGAGTTACACCATCATTCAGGTAGAGATTAGGATCTACTTCAACTGTGTTTGACGAAGCTGCACTCCAGTTGTGTTCCTTATAATCCTCGTTGTTGAAAGCGAATTCCAAAAAGAGTTTATCAGTGATTTGCTGCTCAATTGAGAAGGTGATTGATTTGGAATCTGCCTCCTGATATCGACCTGTTCCACGAAGGTTGTGGTCTACCGGAAACCATGGCTGATTGTCTGATAGAGTCCATCCATCCGAGTCGCGGTCCTGACTCGCAACGTCAGGCAACGTATTTGGTCCGTCCACTTGAGCAGAATCATTATAGCTTTGCGGCAGAAGGCCTGCATCATCATCACCATAAACCCAAGTCACCGAGTCTTGGCCACGGCTAAAGATATCACCGAGGTTCGTTGGGTCTCCAGTGCTGTTCCAGGTGTTTGAGAAAGCTGGCTGACCTGCGTTGAACCATGGAGTGATGTTATCCATAGGCATGATTCTGGAAGCACGATTACGATCAAGGTGAACATCTTCGTAATGAACAGCGATCGTAGTCTTTTCAAACGGACGGAAAAGAGCAGTCAGGTAGTAACGTTCACGGTCATCGTGATTGGGTTGCCACTCTTGCTTTCGACGCTCACGCACTGCCGCAAAGCGAACCGCTAGTGTGTCTTCGATGACGACTTTGTTGTAGTCGATCATATAGCGCTCACCACCGAAAGTATCAAACTGGAGATTGAGCGTGCCGAAGTCTTTGGAGAGTTCAGCGCGTTTGTAAGTGACATCCATGACACCTGCAGGGCTACCGGTTCCGAAAAGAACCGCTTGTGGACCCGCTGCGATAGTGAGACGGCTTACGTTGTAATTATCGGAAGGCATATAGGCTTCGAAGAAGTTCCTCGAAAGCGTTGCACCATCTACACCGCGCACTCTGTTGAAGTTTCCAATTTGGTCGACACCGAATCCGAATCCTGATCCAGTCACACGGTCTTCTGGCCCGATCACATTCAACGAATAGATGATCGCTTCCTCCATGTCGTTAACCGCGAAGTCGTCCATGAAATCGAGGGTCATGACCTCAATTGCTGCGGGAACGTCTTTGAGGTCTGTTTTCAAACGACTGCCCG
>JAKSBQ010000365.1 GCA_022361075.1 Opitutales bacterium
CCGCTACGGATCCACCTGTTCGAGCCGCATGTGGGGTGCTCAGACGCTCCACAGGGCCCAGCTCGGCGGCATCTACGCAGCAGTGTGTCTTGCACCCCCCGACACACCACTACACATTTTCTCGCGCTCCCGTGCAGCTGTATCTGTGGCCCAGTCTGCCCTTGACAGCAAGTCACGCCAGCCTGACTCGCCTGCTGATGCCCTCCTCACAGCCCTGGCCCGATGCATCCAGGCATGAACTGCCTCCACTTTGCTACACTGGACACAGGAGCAAAGCCACAGTGCAGAATCTACGGGAGCAGCAGAACAACAAGCCCTCTGCACCCTTGGTCTACCTCCAGTTCACTCACCATGCAAGCTGGCCATCACCTGCTGAACCCTGAATGGCCAACCTCTAGATTGGAACTGGCTTGACACAATCCACACCCACCTCCACAACCAACACCTCATCTCAATGGCGTCCAACCAATGCTCGGGTGAATTCTACTGGCAGTGCCACCAGCCTTCATCCTGGTGTCCAGCCCAGCTTGACTTGACAGCAAGGACATTTGCCTTCAAGGTGCGTGGCCACGCCCTGCCCACAGCCAAATGCACCCTGGACTACTTCCTCTGATGCTTTGGTAGGTCAATCACCCTCCAATGCGCCCTATACAATGCATCTGACACCACCACCCACTGGTACAGATGTACCAAACTTGCAGACGAGTGGGCTGTTGCACTCACCCCACTCAAGCACCTCCACAAGCTCAACTCCACCTCGTGGATCACCCTTCAACAGCACGAACACCTTGTGCAGAGCCTCGTTTTGACATTGCTCCCCATCAAGAAGTGCAGCCAGCTTGCATCAGCTGCAGTCAATGCTGCACACATGGTTTGGACCACATGCAAGGCCCTATAGGCCCAGGTTAAACATGCCCACAAGCCAGCAGCCTGGGTGTGCCAACAACACACAGCACACTCAGCTGGATCTCTCTCATGAACGGATGCAACCCAACATGACACTGCCTGCTGGCAGTGGTAGCAGACGACTTGTGACTACACCACTGTGGACCTGGCAACTCCAGCTCCCAACGCTGTGGCCAGACCTGTTCCTGCTGTCTGCATGCCAGCTCG
>JAKSBQ010000200.1 GCA_022361075.1 Opitutales bacterium
ATTGACATTTGCACAGAGCAAGTTCATCCGATGAGTTGAACATCATCGAATGATCATTAGAATGATAATTTGCAGGGGTGCCATGATGTGGATGAGTTGAACATCATCGGATGAAGGTACAATCATCGAATGAGCATCGATAAAACACTCATCAAATGAGGGAGTGTGCCTACAACGGGGAATGTCGCAGAGAGATTGGTGACGTGCGGGATGGGAGATGAGGTTCAGTGTCTGCAGTTGGGAGATGAGGTTCGGTGTCAGTAGTTGGGAAACCTGGTACCAGGTTATTTGTTTATCGTGTCCAGGCGAACCTACTCTAAACCCTACCACACGAGTACACAGCTGCGATGCTAGGCGACCATGGTAGGTGACCGGTGGATGTACAACAGCACCACTACATAAAGGCAGCGGTAGCCACAAGACAGCACCCACGATAATGCAATCCACGCAGTCTGCTGGCAAGCAGCGGCCGGGGCTAATGGAAAGACCACGCCTACCCTGAAATCGTGAGTGCCGCGCTTTTGCAATTGCGTGTTACGTTGCGCGCCATGGCTTTTTACTCTTATTTTTGGTGTATATTTTTATTAAACGCATAATTTTACTTATGAATAATCCCTGCGCCAGTTTTTTACACACGCTGCCTTGTGTATTTTAACGGTAGTTGTATTGCGCGCCCCCCGTCTGATCCCGCTGTACGCTTTTCCAGCCATACTTCATGAACTGAGGACAACGAGCGCCGCTACGACGACGAGCTGAACGAGTACGAGAAGAAGCACCCCGACCTGCCCAAGTGGGCGCCGACCTCCTACATCATCTACTCCAACAAGATCAGACGTACGTAGAGAGAGAGAGACAGTTGAATCGCACGTGTAGTGCTTCCACTCGCTGCCACGTGTGCTGCTGGCTGCTCCAACTGACGACTCTGCAGCCGAGGTAGCGGAGGAGTTGGGCACCCACGACGCGAAGGACGTGACAAAGAAGATCGGTGAGTACTGGAGCAAGCTCAGTGATGCCAACAAGCAGGTACATGCCCACCAGCACTGCTGTGCGAGATCTGACTGCTGCATAGCAATATAAAGACGAAGGGCAGTGGCTGAAGGGGGAGTATGACAATG
>JAKSBQ010000270.1 GCA_022361075.1 Opitutales bacterium
ATTCTTCGGACAACAAAGAAAAATCGGATGAAGAATCTAAAAATCCTGAGCCAAGTGCAAATGAAGTTGCAGATGCAAATGATACTTCGACGTCACAAAGTGAGGATCCACATAAGGCGAGTGATGTCTATGGCACAGATGGTGGTAAATATGTGACCCTTGATCCTTTCGTTGTTGATGGAAATAAAGGAAATACTCTTGATACGGTTCAAACTGTTTTAGATGTTGCTGGACTCGTTCCTGGCGTAGGTGAATTTGCGGATTTGGCGAATGCATTAATTTCGTTAGGAAGGGGTAATTATGCTGAAGCAGGTTTATCTGCCTTAGCAATGGTTCCTTTCGCAGGCTGGGGGGCTACTGGTGCGAAGGCCGCTATGAAATATGGTGATGAAGCTTTAGAAGGCGCACATACTGTTTTTAAAACTCACAATGATAAAATAATTAGATACGAGACTCGGATTCCGCAGCAAAATCCCAATAATCCTAATCCATGGCAAATGGATAAAAGATATGATGGAATAGGAGGCTCTCATTATAATAAGGCTACGCAGCAGGATGTCCCAACACCTCATATTCATGATCCAGGTGTTCCGGGAGGAGTTCGTCCTGCTAACCCAGATGAAATACCAGGAGGAGGTTGATTATGGACAAATTTGGAGAATTAGTTTCATGGTTTCGAAGCAACTGCAATGGTGATTGGGAGCATCTTAACGAACTGCGAATATTTTCGTTAGATAACCCTGGTTGGAGATTGATCGTATCCTTTCGTGATACACCATTAGAAAAGAAAGAGTTTGAATCTATTAAGTCAGATGTCAGCTCTGATGATTGGATGTTTTGTAGCGTAAAAGATGAACAGTTTGAAGGGGCGTGTTCCTTTGATCGTTTGAATGAAATGATTAGTGTGTTTTTGGATTGGATTGATTCGTAACCTTTCCGAAACTCCTATCATCCACGGTCTAACCAGCAGGCTATGCGCCAAGCCGGGTCACTTCGTGCGTTCCGTTTGTCACACATCCTGCTGGCTTCGCTCCGGCTGGTCGGGCCTCTCGCTGCAGTAAAAAACACAACCGGTAATAATGGAAACGCAAATGGAAATACAGGTAACACTAACTCAAGCGATACTCAAAATAGCCCTACTGATACTACCACAAATCCAAGCGATACGAACACTCAATTGACTTCACCAAATCCTGAACAAGGCGCAACTGAAGTTGCAGATGCAAACGATACTTCGACGTCACAAAAGGAGGAGAACTCTTCATCACATCGAGTTGGGGCTAGCACAGATTCAAATGATTCTAGTTCTACAAATAATTCAAATAAAGGGGCTGGTAAGATAGTTGAATTAGGTTCAGCTCTTGCAAATGGTGCTTCTCCAGCTGCGATCATTGATGCAATTCCTCAAAACGGAATAGGAAAACTTGCCACTGAATTGGGGAATCGTATGGCTCGTGAGAACCCTACAATTGCATCCGATATCAGTAATGCGACTAGACATGCTTATTGGCAGGCTGAATTAACCCGAGTGCATGGTGTAGAACAAGCGATTGCTATAGGGAATGCTCATGAAGTTGGAATAACACCTGATAGTCCTTTGTGGCCAGATAGCCAAAGAGATTTGTATAACAATGTAATTGGGCGAGACATAGGAAGTCAGTCGACCAGTCCAGAAATGACAGAGAGTATGGTCATCGAAGCATGGAATAATGGAACACTTGCCCGAGGAGTGGATGATCCAAGAATAAACCCAGGAGGAGGATGAGATACATTATTCCCATTTTATTGAGTTTTTTGTTCCTAACATCTTGTTATGATTTTTCTCAAAGAAGCATCAATGACTATAAATCGAAGTTCAGTTTAATTGATGCTAAAATTGAGGAGTATCGTGAAGAGAATGGAACGTATCCAATTACTTTTGATGAGATTGGATGCAGTTCTGATCATAGGTTTTTTAAAGTAGTCTACTATCGTAATGAGGCTTTAGAGTTTTATTCGATAACAATAGAGCCTAAAGGATCAGGTGATTCATATTTGTACTCTTCTCAGAATAAAGAATGGATTCGATTAGAAATGTCATTTTGACTCTTTCCGAACAACTGATATCCACGGCTAACCAGCAGGCTATCTGCCAAGCTGGGTCTCTTCGAGCATTCCGTTTTGCACACATCCTGCTGGCTTCGCTCCGGCTGGCCGCGCCTCTCGCTGCAGTAAGAATGAGTTGCTATCAAATCTTTCCGATGAACTCAAAGATTTGGTTAATGAAACTAAAGGAGATAATTTTTTAAGTGAAAAAGAAAAAGAGTTTATTGAGTTTATAGACACATTGGAAAAGTTGGCTTCAGAAGGAATATTAAGTCAAGAGCTAGGTAAGATTAACGTTGCAGAGTTTAGAGTTGGAGTCGAATACAGGAGCGTGACCTATTCAAGGCTTGGTCTACCTTATCAATCCTCGACTGTTAGGATGGGAATTCAGGGAAACGCTACTGTTACCATTAACGGAAACTATGATTTAAACAATAATGAAGTGTATTTCGATTTTACAATAAGTGGAGATACGGATATTTTCCTAGAAGTAGATGTACAAAGCCTCGGCTTAAATCAGTCGAATGATGTAAACATTCCAATTGAAATTAACGGTGAAGATACTGAAATTAGAACGCCACCTTGGAGTCCGTAAATTGAAAATTAAACTATTGATGGCAGTGATTGTTCTAGGGACATTTATGTTCCTAGAAAGCTGTAAATCCGAAAACAATTTTGATAAGAAAGAATTGGAAGGGCAATTAGGTTCAATTTCAGCAAGCAATGTTAAGTTAAAAATACCTTTAGCGCTACTTGAAGGTGAACATCCATTGAGCGACAACTTTCGAAATATAATTTTTCGAACTACACCTGAGTTCAAAGAAAAACACAAAAATCTTTCGTTGAGAGATTTAGTGCAAAAATATGAAGAATATTACTCTTCGCGATCTGACGAAAAACCATTCGATATAGTAATCGTAGAATGACTGATTTGGGCAACAGCTTCAATAGTTTAAATGTTTTTTGGATTTTACTTAAAATATAGGGTCGAGCCCTTTTTCTTCACTTCATGGTCTCAATTGCGAATGCCAACCAGCTGCTGCGCACCTACACCTGGGGCAAAGATCTTTACGGCCCCGGAGGTATCGGTGGATTGCTGAGCATGGAGATAAAGAGCGGCACCCAACAGGGCAAATATCTCTACAGTTATGATGCCAAAGGAAATGTGACCCAAGTGATCAAAGCCGAAACCGGTGAAGTGGTGAATAAGTATGAGTATGATCCCTACGGGAACATGACCTCGAAGGTCGAGCTTTCAGGATACGAGG
>JAKSBQ010000057.1 GCA_022361075.1 Opitutales bacterium
AACCTTCCAGTATACCACCTGTCCCCTCTCAATTGGGAGGAGGTCAACAGGCAGGTGAAGAACATGCTCGAACAGGGACTTATCAACCCATCGACAAGCGAGTATGGTGCACCAGTGATCCTGGTGAAGAAACAGGATGGCGGGAAGAGGATGTGCATCGACTACCACGCTTTAAATCGAATCACAACCACCGACAACTACCCCTTACCAAGGATTGACGACTTATTCAACTACCTCAAGGACGCACGAGTGTATTCGAAACTCAATCTCCTATCAGGCTACTGGCAAATTCCAGTGAAGTAGGAGGATCGACATAAACTGGCTTTCAAGACTAACCTTGGACTGTGGGAGCCACGGGTAATGCCATTTGGTGTGAAGAACGGACCCGCCTGTTTTCAACGCGTCATGAACGAAGTCTTCGAGAAGATCTATGGTGATTGCGTTCTTGTATACTTGGACGATATTCTTATTTTTTCAGCCAATGAGGAAGACCACATAAAGGACCTTCAACATGTGCTGGCATAATTGAGGAAACATGGCTAT
Organism: Opitutales bacterium; assembly: GCA_022361075.1. Taxonomy (GTDB): domain Bacteria; phylum Verrucomicrobiota; class Verrucomicrobiia; order Opitutales; family JAFGAQ01; genus JAKSBQ01. Next base: position 544 of record JAKSBQ010000057.1, read on the forward strand.
TTCGTCAAGAAATCGAAGTGTGAATTCGGGCGACGCGAAATTGACTGGGTAGGACATCGTCTACTCGAGAACGGCATCACTGTGCAGAAGAACAAAACGAAGGTGATTGAGGAGTGGAAGCGACCCACTACCATCACAGAACTACGTTCGTTTTTGGGGATGATCAACTATTATCATAAATTCATCCCAAGAATGGCAATGCTTGTGGGACCATTGAATGAACTACTTCGAAAAGATGTCGAATGGTGCTGGGGATCATTGAAATAGGACAGTTTCAACGATTTGAAGAGGGCAGTCACCACTGCCCCTGTACTTTGTATCCCGGACACAACGCGGAGTTTTACGGTGCAAGTGGATGCATCAAACACGACAATCAGTGCTGTACTGCTGCAGGACGAACATTCCGTTGGTTTCATGTCAAGAAGACTCACTGATGCAGAGCAGAACTACTCGGCCTATGATTGAGAAGCTCTAGCTGTGGTGACAGCATTGCGACACTGGTGACATCTCATCCTCAACGGATTACGAATTCGAGTGGAATGTGACAATCGAAGT
>JAKSBQ010000021.1 GCA_022361075.1 Opitutales bacterium
CTGAGATAGCGTTCGATGACTTCCATCGGAAGTTCGTAATCTTCCAGTTGTCCATTGAGGAATTTATCATATCCGACTAAGTCCATGAGTCCGTGACCACTTAGATTGAAGACGATGACCTTTTCCTTCCCTTCTTCATTCGCCAGCTTGGCCTCCCGGATGGTCGAAGCGATCGCGTGTGTGGTTTCTGGAGCTGGAATAATTCCTTCGGTTTTAGAGAAAAGGATTCCCGCCTCAAAGCATTCGAGTTGTGGGATGGCTTGAGGTTCAACCAAGTCGTTGCGAACAGCTGCGCTGACAAGAGGAGCCATTCCGTGATATCTCAGTCCTCCAGCATGGATAGGAGCAGGGATAAAAGTATGACCCAGGCTATGCATGGGAAGAAGTGGAGTCATTTTTGCAACATCCCCATGATCGTAAGAAAAGGGGCCTTTAGTCAGTGTTGGGCAAGAGGAGGGCTCTGCTCCGATTACTTTGATCTCAGCACCATTGATTTTTTCATGGAGGAATGGGAAAGCCAGACCGGCGAAGTTGCTCCCCCCGCCAGCGCAACCGATGATGGTGTCGGGCTGTGTTTCTCCAAACTTCTTGAGTTGTTTTTGAGTCTCCAAACCGATGATGGATTGGTGTAACATGACGTGATTGAGCACACTGCCCAGACCGTAGCGAGTCTCTCCGCTTTCATCGGTAACAGCCTGCTCGACAGCTTCAGAGATAGCGATTCCGAGCGAACCTGGAGTGTCAGGATCTTTCTCAAGAATCGTGCGACCAGCTTGGGTTTCCAGACTCGGACTGGCTACACATTTGCCGCCCCATGTCGCCATCATCATCTTACGGAAAGGCTTCTGGTCGAAACTGATTCGTACCATAAACACCTTACATTCAAGACCTAACAAAGAACATGCAAAGGATAGTGCGCTACCCCACTGTCCAGCACCTGTTTCCGTGGTGATGCGTTTGATACCAAATTCCTTGTTGTACCATGCCTGTGCAACCGCGGTGTTCGGTTTGTGACTTCCAGCAGGTGAAACACTCTCGTTTTTGTAATAAATTCGAGCGGGTGTTCCCAAAGCTTCCTCCAGCGCGAATGCTCTTACCAGAGGGGAAGGTCGCCAGATCTTAAGCATCTCCAGAATTCCCTCGGGGATGTCGATCCAACGATCGGTGCTTACTTCTTGTTCGATGATGTTCATCGGAAAGACAGGGGCAAGAGCGTCCGGAGAGACTGGATTTCCATCAGGGCCGAGAGGCGGATTCATCTTAATATCCGCTGCAAGGTTGTACCACTGGCGTGGCATTTCGTCGTCCGATAAGAATACTTTTTTTGTTGAACTCGATTTTTGCATCTTTGCTGGGGTAATAATCAAAAAGGTGAAACTGATAAATGGCGTTCTATTGTGATACTGTCAATAAACATAGCTAATGATGAATTAGTCTTTTATTAGCATGAATTGAGTGTGAATTTTTCTGAATTGAAGCGAAAACTTTCGACGGGCGAGTGAATCGTTTCTCAGTTTTTGAAGAAATTTAGCAATTTGAGTCGCAATAGATAATCCAATTTAATGAAAAAAAGAGCTTGCCTTATTGTGTATGTAAAAGTGGAAACAAACATATGCTAAGTTAGACAAAGTGGCTTAGCATGTAGTGTGTGTAGTATGGAAGATTCGGTTGCAGTGTTGTCGCCTTTTCAAGGATCGGGCGAACGGATACTAATTGGTATCGCGGACTATTTTAGATACAATGAGTGTTATGAGATAAGACCTTACGACTTGAGTAGGGAAAAAATTGATATCACTGAGATCAATCAAAATCATAAAGCTTGTATTTTTGTGGATCCTACTGGCAAGTGGTTCGGGAGGTTGGATGAAATCACGATTCCTTGTGTGACCGTATTCCAGGAAGATGAAGGAAGTTTGGCCGCGAGCATCTTAGTTGGAGATTTGGAGATAGGTCGTTTGGCTGCGGAGCACTTCCACGGGAGAGGATTCCATCACTACGGTTTTGCAGGTAGAATCGATCAAACTCGGATGAAAACGATCTATCAGTCTTTCAAAGAAAGCCTGGACCTGGATCGCTACAATTTGCATCTGTTCTCTGAAAAGTTCCCGGAGCGGATGGCAAATTCGGAGGAGGAAGATGTTAAAAAATCGGTTTTTCAATATCGGTTGAAGACATGGTTGGAATCTTTGCCTAAACCAGTTGGTGTTTTTGTGTCGGATGATTGGCAGTGCTACGAGGTTTATACCTGTTGCAAAATGCTTGGTCTTTCTGTTCCTGAGGAGGTAGCCTTACTTGGTATCAATGACGATCCTCTCGCCTGCCGTTTAGCTACGCCCAATCTGACTAGCATCCGGCTCCCCTTCGAAAAAATTGGTTATGAGGCGGGCCAGACATTGGCGAGCCTGATCAAGGGTGATTCTCCGCAGAATCGTTTGATCAAGCCTGCGGGTGTCGTTGTTCGCGGATCGACACAGACGATTGCAGTGGAGGACGAAGTGGTGAAAAAAGGGTTGGATTTCATGGAGCGAAATTCTCAGAAACCAATTAAGGTTGAGGATATTCTGGATCATATCGGCGTGAGCCGGTCCATGCTGGAAAGAAGGTTCAGAGCTGAGCTTGGACGAACACCTCTTGTTGAAATGCGACGTCAGCGTGTCGAAAGGGCACGGAGTCTTCTTGCTGATAGTGAGTTTAGCATTCAAAAGATATCCGAGCTTTCCGGGTTCGCGAGTAACATACGCTTTACGACTGTTTTCGGAGAACAGGTAGGGATGACCCCTACTGAATTCAGAAAAGCGATGTTGCCCAGTTAAGTAAGCGAGTTTTTCAGAATGCGAGCTTGAGTATTGAGCGGATTCGCATGATTTGGAGATATGCCTCTCAATAAAATTCAATACGTTTTTTTGTTAGTTTGCTTTGGAACTGCTCCAGTTCTGACGGGTGCAAACGTACGATGGGAAAATCAGAAACAGTATTTTAAGGCAACCGCTACAGACACTAAGGTTGAGGCTACTTTTGAATTTGAGGTTTTGTCTGATACTTTTGAAATCAAAACTATCCGAACTTCATGTGGTTGTACTACAACCGAGCTTGAGAAAAAAATCTATCAAGCAGGAGAAAATGGGAAAATCACAGCCGTATTTGATCTCGGTTTACGCAAAGGAAATCAGAAGAAGTATGTCATTTTGCAGACCAACGATCCCAAACATCCTGAAATTCACCTGGAAATCGAGGTCGATATACCGTATGGTCTCTTGATTGAGCCTCGTTTTCTTTATTGGGTAAAAGGACAGCAATCTTATGAAGTTCAATACATTGATCTTAAAATTGATGTAGAAGAAGTGATTGAGATTCAGTCGGTATCGACGGATAACTCTCAGCTGACGGTCGAGATGGAGCAAATTACTCCAACTCACTACCGGCTCTCTGTTCAGCCGGTGATCGGTGAGGGTGAAATTCCGTTTTTTCGGTCGATTATTACGATCGAATTGACCCCAGATGCTCCATTGAGAAACAAGAAATATTTCGCTTACGCGTTCATGAAGACATGATGAATTTTCGGTGTATTGGATTTTTTTTGATACCTTTGGTTTTAGGACTCCTTTCGATGGCTTATCATCCAAAGGAAGCTCGATGGTCTCCTCCTCCCTTGGCCCCAGGAGAAATCACTTATCGTGACGCAGCAGCCCTTGAATCCACCATCTGGGTCGATGCCCGGAAAGACGAAGTTTTTGAAAAAGGGTCTTATCCGGAAGCGATTAATCTCAATCATGACAATTTTGAGAATCAGTTGCCGGAGTTGTTGGGTTTCTGGCAGCCGGGGGATGTGGTTGTCGTGTTTTGTGATAGTCTGTCATGTGACGAAAGTCACTTAATCGCTGATCGATTGCGGGGTGAAGTTGGGCTTGAAGATGTGCTCGTGCTCTACGGAGGTTGGAGTTCTATGAAGAAAGGATTGGGCAGATGAGAACTACTGCTAAATGGCTTCTCGGAGGATTCTTCATCATTGCCGGTATTTTAAAAGTACTGGATCCGGCTGCGTTTCAAGAGGACGTTCTCAATTATCAGTTGGTGGGGTACCCTATTTCTTTCATCACTGCCTATTTTCTTCCATTTTTTGAAATCACACTCGGTATAGGCGTCATTTTTTCCGTTTGCACCAGAGCATGCCTAGTGTCGATTATCTTGCTTTTGTGTGCGTTTATCGGTGTTCTTTCATTCACGTGGGCTCAAGGAATTGATATCAACTGTGGGTGCCTCGGTGCCATTGATCCTGTGAAAGGTCAGCCGGGTGCTATTTTTAGGGACATCATTCTAATCGGACTTGCATTTTATTTGCTCAAGCAGACTCGACCTTTAGACGAGTAGATCAATCCGACCCGAAAGTTAGTGCATATTTTTTTTCTAGCTGGGCGAGTGTTTCCGTTTTTACTCTGGGATGGATCCTTATTTTTTTCAGCCACTCCAGTGCTGCTAATTGGTTCCCTTTAACGATAGCATGGAAGCACAAGGTTGTCATCGCGACGGTGTTTCCATATTCCTGATTCAGAGCATTTTGCATCGCTTCGATTCCCTTCTCCACCTGATCCAGGGCAAAATGGCATCGTGCCAATTCGATGTAAGCGAGTGCTTCATTGGGACGTAATTGAATGGAAGTCTCAAGCTCTGAAATCGCCTTTTCGTAACGTCTCTCCTTCATCAGCCTGCGGGCGTATTCGATTTTAAATGCGGGCGAATTCGGACAATTTTTAAGCCCGGTGTAGAATACCCATTCGCTCTCTCCCTGCTTGCCTTTTTCTTCGAGAATAGTTGCCCATTGTATCCAGGCATCTGAGAAGCTGGGTTGAAGTTCCGTGGTTTTTTGAAAATAGGCGCCTGCTAAATCTGCATTTCCCTGAGAACGGTAGGCCCCGGCAATCTGAAAATGAGCATTCGCGTTTTCGGGGTCGATCCGGATCACCTTTTTTAGCCATCTGATTGCTTGATCGGTTTCTCCTCTGAAAGCTAGGTAACCGGCGGTATTCATGATTTGGGCTGGGATGTGGCAATCATGCATGATGTCGAGCATCCAAGGGTCATGGACATCCACATAACTACCAGAAGCCAATGCTTCACTGCGAATGGCGAAAGCTTCGTAATCCATCCCCAGTTTTTCGTACACCGACACGAGAAGATCCTTACCTAACTTGCCGTTCGAATTCTCCGATGCCAATTCCAATAATCTTTTTGCGTTTTCATAGTCGTCCTGCTGGATCTCCAATCTAGCTAGGCCTATCAACGCATAGGGGTTTTGAGGATGATCATCCAGAATTTGCGAATACACTTCGTAAGCTTCTTCAGTCCTGGCTGATTTGAGGAGAGCGTCGGCTTTTCGGATTTTGGAAGGGAGATACTGATGGTTTAGGTCAATTGACTCATTCCAGAGCTCAATTGCATCATCAGTGTATCCATATCCTGAAAGTATTGTGGCGAGAAGATGATACCATTTTGGATTTTTTGGATCCAACTGAATGAGCCCTTCGTAGCATAAAATTGCCTCATTGAGGTAACCGTTCGCATGATACAAACGACTGAGTTTCAACAAATGTTCTGTTTTTTGCTGTTCGTTTCGAAAAGAATGTTCTGTGTCTGATAGCTTTTGGATCAGACTTGTCGGTGCGTTGCTCAAATTCACGTCCTGAGGGAGAAAGCTCTCCACATCCAGGTTTTGTTTGTGACAGGAAACCCCGATTGCGACTAAACAAACGCTGAGGGTTTTCAAAACCCCTGTTCTCAATTCTGTGAGCTTGTTTCGGTTTACGTACATTAGTTATTCAACTTCCACAAACTAACTCTACTCATCTTTTCTTCATTGTACGGCGGGTATGCATGGAATCCACCAGTGATTAATGAGTGTTCGGGAGATCCTGGCTTCATTTTCTGGATGTCCAGTGTGATCAAATGAGTGGGCTCATAGGCTAGAATTGTCTTCGTAAAGGATTCATACCCGTCGTTTTTAAACCAGACGATCGATTCCGCTTTGGGTTTATTCCAGTCGTTGAACCCACTGAGTGCAACGATGTCCATGTCACTATCATTGTCGAGATCTACCACGACTGGACTGTACGCACCTCCCAGATCTCCAACTCGGTGAAACTTGAAAAACCCCTGCCCTCGATTCTCTAGCCATTGGACACCATGCCATGGCTTGGGGCCTGGCTCGGGATTAGGCCCGAACCCGTCACCATTGCTAAATACCAGATCCATTTTGCCATCTTTGTTGATGTCTCCCATGCTCATTCCACTGCAGGAATAATCTTCGTTAGTTGAGCCCCAGATGACTTTGCTCGTGAACTGTCCCTTACCATTGTTTTGAAAAAGATGAATCTCTTCCCATTGCTGGGATATCAGCACGGCAAAATCCTGGCTTCCATTTTCATCAAAATCAGCAACGCATACATTGATGCTGCCTGATAGGCTAAGAACTACATGACTCTCAAAAGACCAATCGTCCGTTCGCCTCATCCACCTTACTTCTCCCTGATCATATCCGAACTGCGCGACTGCGAGGTCTAATTGTCCATCTTCATCAAAGTCTGCTGCTCTTGCATCGACCACTCGATCAATTCCTTCAATGATAAGATGATTTTCGAATTCACCATTCGCCAGATTTTCGAGAATGAAAATGGCTCCGATTTTGTCATTGTTAGGAAAAACGACACTCATGCTAGAAATGATCAGATCCAAATCACCGTCAGCGTCCATATCAGCTGTTTCGACATGTACCGGTGCTCTGAGATCACGTCCGATGATTATTTCCTCATATGAGCCATCTGCCAATTGCCTGATCCAGAAAACTTCGTTCAATTTTGCATCGCATCCCACTACATCCATGTAACCATCGTTATCCAAGTCAGCTGTGTTCACATGAGCGATCCAAGGTCGATCGAAGTCGGTTTTTCCGATCGAAAAACGTTTGTATCGCTCTAGGTCTTCAACAGAAGCTTTAGTGACCGGAACATATGATTTTCGTTCCTTTTGAGGCTTTTTTGAACAGGCTCCCAAACTTAGAAGGAGGATGATTGCAAATAAAGACTTAAGCACAGTGATATGCATGATGCTCTAGACAGGCCAGTTTTAGGTGAGAGACATTGTAGCTGTCTCGACGCGGCCTTTCGGGATTTGTACAAACTCTTAAGTTGAACCTGATTGTCAACAACGAACGAATCTCAATTCCTCAAAAACAAAAAAATCATGGTTAATCTAATTTCTTTTCGTTTGTAAATGTTGAGGATCAACACCCGTAAAACCATCCTCGAATTTGGAGTATAAATCGACTCAGATTCAGCAAATCTTTAAGGAAAATAATTTACTCATTCATATGAGAAAACCGCCAATAAATTCAATGTATCCGCCAACTAAATTGTAAGAGTTGTTAATTTCTTGTATTTATTAGCAATTCGAAAATGTGTGCCGTGCCGGGAGGGTGCTTCTGATGCCTCTCTAACCTAAACCCCTTAGTGCTAAACTAACCAACTATATTCTATGGACAAAATAACCCCATTGGCCCAGCTGAGCCTGCGTGGATTTTTGACCCTGGCGTACATCGCCATGGCCTCATTTTCCCTATCAGCGCAAGATGACGACACAGAGGAAGAGATCTTTGAGCTTTCTCCTTTTACGATCGAGACCGAACAAGACGACGGCTATCAAGCAACAGCAACCCTCGCTGGTACTCGTGTTCGTACGGATCTCAGAGATCTTGCATCCTCCATCAGTGTGGTGACGGAGCAGTTCTTGAAGGACACAGCGGCGACATCGAATGAGTCTCTCTTGATTTATACGACCAATACTGAAGTTGGTGGTGCAGGAGGAAATTTCAGTGGTGTTGGAACTTCGGGTGAGGAGGGAAACCAACTACTTGCTCCTTCCACTAATACCAGAATCCGCGGATTGAGTGCAGCTGATAACACACGCAATTATTTTGTCACTGATATTCCGTGGGACTCTTACAATGTTGACCGAGTTGACCTGCAAAGAGGCCCTAACTCCATTTTGTTCGGAGTGGGAAGTCCAGCGGGGATCATCAATACTGGAACTATCATCCCATTTTTCGACAATGAAGGAGAGTATGAAGTACGTGTTGATGGTGAAGGCTCCTTCCGACAGTCTTTGGATTACAATCACTCCGTGATCGATGATGTGTTTGCAGTTCGGATTGCTGCTTTGATGGATCACGAGAAGTTTCAGCAAGAGCCTGCTTTTGAGGATGATGAACGCTTGTATCTGAGTTTTGTATTCAATCCTGATTGGTTTGGTGAGGAAGTTCATACAACGATTCGTGGGAATTTTGAGAGTGGCGACATTGATGCCAACCGTCCCCGCATGCTTCCTCCGGTGGATGCAATTACCCCATTTTTCGATCCGGCAGGGAATAACGGCAGAGTATGGGATCCAGCCTGGGCCTGGACTTATAACGCCCAAATAGACCGGGGAAACTCAGGTAACGTTATTCCAGGTTACAGCTACCATGCTCCGTGGCTCGGGCAGGAGTTGAACAAGTTGTTGTCTCGCGCACCAACGATGATGATCAATAACGGCCAACCTGGCTGGACGGATTTTAAAACCATTGATGCCTCTGAAGTCTTTGCAATTAATTCAACTGGAGATCGCGATCAGCAAATTTCCGGTTTTGCGGACATTACCCGTCCGAACAGTATCGCGGCATTCAATGAATATACAAAAAATGCAAATGCGGTGAACCCGGGCTCGTTCCCTGGTGCGTCTAAGAATTATTACCGAGACAAGGTTTTGTCCGACCCCTCTATTTTCGACTTTTACAATCAATTGATTGATGGTGATAACAAAAGAGAGTGGTCAGAGTGGAAGGCTTACAATCTTTCGTTCTCTCAGACCTATTTCGGGAACCGCTTGGGTTGGGAGTTTGTTTATGACTATCAGGATCTGGAGCGAGGCTCAGAAATGCTTTTCGACGGTGGCAATCCAGAGCTTAATGTTGATGTAAACTCGCACATCGAGGGAACCCCAACTTTCTACACGATCACTGATTCCCCTGTTGCGGGCGCTTTCCCAAACGGTTGGGCAGATCCTAGCACAGTTACAGGTGGTACCATTAACCCTAATGCGGGGCGTGCATTGATATCCGATGATGATGGACAAGGCCAGATCCAACAACGTGAACGCGAAAACCTTAGATTTACTGCTTATGCTGAAATCAACGGCTCTGATTTTTTTGAGGAAGAATCTTTTTTGGCGAAGTTGATTGGTCGGAATGTATTTACAGGTCTGATTGCACGTGACGAGCGCAACGAATTCGATCATCAGTACGATCTTTTTGGGTTGGCTCCTGAAATTGCACAACTTCAGGGAGAGCCAATCTCTATTGGGGGTCAAAGAGGGGTAGCATATGCTGTTTACCTCAGTGACGATTTGAGAGGTAGATCTTCTGCCTCAGGGCTCAATCTTTCAGGGCTTAGACATAAGATTGATGTTCCGAGCACAGCGGTTGTTCGTTATTTTGATAGTAACTGGAACTCGAACGTAGATCCTGCGGCTCCATACGTTCGTCCAGTTGACGGATCGATCATTACTCAATCAGAGAATCCTGCAAATTATGTCGGTTGGACGCAGGCTGAAATACCCGTCTACAGCGCGGCTCGTGGAGACATTGACGAATTAACCACTGGGGCATCCCGTTTGACAGAGATTCTCGAGTCCCAGGCGTTGACGTGGCAGGGTTATTGGTTTGATGGAAATCTGGTTCCAACCGTTGGGTGGCGTAAAGATAAGATCGAATCATGGGGAGTATCTGGTGACAGTGATCCTCAGACGAATGTTACTGAATATCGTTTCGACAATCCAAAACCCGATGAAACCCTTGAGGCTGAAGGCGAAACGGTTACCTGGGGTATAGTGGGTCACCTGCCCGAAGCGTGGAGGCAACATTTGCCCGAAGGGATGGACTTGAGTGTTTTCTACAACGAATCTGAGAACTTCCAGGCGGTCAACCGAGTGGGGTTTGATGGAAGCCCGCTTCCAAACCCAACTGGTGAAAGTAAGGATTACGGTTTTGTAGTAAGCGCACTTGATAACCGTCTACGATTTAAAGTCACTTGGTATGAAACCAAACTACAAAATGCTACAAACCCAGCTTCAGGTAGTAACTCTGCAGAGCTGGGACCGTCTAATTGGTTTGCGTGGAATATTGAAGGTTGGATCGTAAATAAAGCTTATAAAGCTGAGCGATTCCTGAATGGACTCAGTGCAGGGAATCCTGGTGAGAGCAACTATGCTGCAGCCGATGCCGGTCAGTCAGGGAATCCGGACTGGAACAGTCATCCATTCCCTGATGAAATGCTGAACCATCCGACTTATATCCAGCAGCTTGCGGCGATTCAGCATGTGTATGATACGATTGCTCCGCAAAGTTTCTTCGATGGTTACGGATTTCCAGTGGATGTCTCCGCCGCGCAAGGCACTTTCGAAGACCGAGCGCGCATGATCAATGGTGGAGATTGGGATCACAACCGTTATTTTGCAGATCTCCAGCCTGGGGGTGGAGGTCGCATTAACGGCTTAGCTCCAACTAGTACTATTAACAACCTTTCTGAAGGTGTGGAGTTTGAGTTGATTGCGCAACCTATAGACAACTGGAGCATCGCGATTAACGCTTCGAAGACCGAAGCGAAACGCACCTCTTTGGGCGAAGCATTCGTTAATTTTGTCGAAGGGCAAAAAGAGCGATTTGATGGTCCTTCGGGAGACTTGAGACTCTGGTGGGGAAGTGACCGTACGATTCGTGAGTACTACGATGATATGATCTATCAGGCATATCTGTTCCAGCAAGAGGCTAATGGAACCCAATCTACCGAAATCCGCCCATGGCGTTTTAATCTTGTGACCAACTACGAATTTGTGGATAGCAAATTTGAAGGTGCAAATGTAGGTATGGCATTGCGTTGGCAGGATGACGCGATCTTGGGTTACCGGTTGGATGACGAAGACCGACTCAACCCAAATGATCCAATAAAGGGTGGTGCAGAGGGTGTTGTCGATGCTTGGGTTGGATATGAACGCAGAATTACCGACAAGGTTGATTGGCGGATCCAGTTAAACATGAGAAATATTGGAAAAGACGACCGACTTGTTCCGATTACCGTGAATCCTGATGGCAGCCCCGCTGCACAGAGGATATCGCAAGGTATGACCTGGACGTTGACTAATACGTTTTCGTTCTAACAGTTAATTTACGGTTCTTTGGTTGGTCCTAGGGAATCGTGATTCATAAAAGCCGGAAAGCATTTTGTCGAAAGAGTGCTTTTCGGTTTTTTATGATCAATTTGGGAACCGCGAGACCTGTTCAGGAGGAAGCTGTTCAATCTCGAATCTTGACAAAATCAGATTCTCGAATCCGTTCAGGTAGCTAGAGAACAATACCCCTGCACACTGCCCCCCAGAATGAAATCATTAGAGCTCCATGAGCTTTCCAGTTTTCGTGTGGTCGAACGTCCACCTCCCCAAATCGCACCTGACGACGTCTTGCTTAGAATTCGCGCATGTGGAATTTGTGGCAGCGATGTGCATGGAATGGACGGGAGCTCCGGTAGGAGAATTCCACCTGTGGTGATGGGACATGAAGCCGCTGGTGAAATCGTAGAGATTGGTGATGATGTTAGGGGGTTTTCAGCTGGAGATCGTGTCACCTTTGATTCCACGCTATCCTGTGGAGAGTGTGCTTTCTGCCTCGAAGGTAAGGTTAACTTATGCGAGTCTCGAAGAGTATTTGGAGTGTCCTGTGGAGACTACAAACTAGACGGTGCTTTTACCGAATACCTGGCGGTTCCAGCCCGTTTGCTCTATCATTTACCTGCGGGTCTCGATTATTCACTTGCGGCATTGGCGGAGCCAGTCGGTGTAGCCCTTCATGCGATAAAAAACCTGGATCCGAGTATTGAAAGTGAAATCTGTGTGATCGGAACTGGGATGATTGGGCTACTGATCCTTTTAGCCTTGAAACACAAAGGTTTCCAAAAGGTTCACGCCGTCGACATTTCTCCCGAAAAACTTGATCTAGCAAAGGATTTCGGGGCTGATTGTTGCCACGACTCAAAGCAACTCGCTTCAGAGGATCTTAGAGAAATGGATGCAGCCTTGGAGGTTGTCGGCATCGAACCTACGATAAAAAGAGCAGTCGGTAGTGTTAAGAAAGGTGGGAAAGTCATCCTCGTGGGAAATCTGAGCCCCGAGATTGCGATTCCTCTCCAGGAAGTCGTGACTCGTGAACTCAGCTTATTGGGTTCTTGCGCAATTGCGGGTGAATATTCTGAGGCTATCAAACTCATTGAGACTAACCAAACGACTTTAAGAAAGCTCATCTCTGCAATCATTCCACTTGAGGAGGCGGCCTCTTGGTTTTCAAGACTCTACGCGAAGGAAGATGGATTATTTAAAGTGATTGTAGACCCCTCTTTATGAACTCAATAGAAGCATTTGATTTAACCGGAAAAACTGCCTTGGTAACGGGCGTAAGCCGTGGGTTGGGGCAGATTTTCGCCCGGGCCCTCGCTGAAGCTGGCGCAAGCCTTATCATCACCTCAAGAAACAAAGGAGATCTTGACGAATTCGCTACCAAGATGAGGGCGATGGGAGTTGATTGTGAGACCATGTCGCTTGATGTAACCTTGAAGGAAAGCGTCGATTCTCTTCTTGAGGCAATTCGGAGATTGGGTAAATCGGTGGATATTTTGGTTAACAATGCCGGTTGTAATGTCCGCAAGCCTTCTCTGGAAATCACTTGGGAGGATTGGGATAAGGTTCTCGATACCAATTTGAAAGGAACCTTTTTTGTTTCACAGGCGATCGCGTCGCAGATGATTGAGCAAAAATACGGACGAATCATCAACGTTGGGAGTGTCACGAGTGTTTTTGGATATGCGGGACTGGCACCTTACGGGGCTAGTCGGGGAGGAGTGAAACAGATGACCATGAGTTTGGCTGATGACTGGGGAAAATATGGAATTACCGTAAATTGCCTGGCGCCAGGGTGGTTCAAAACCGCTCAAAATGCAGTCATGTATGAAGACAAAGATTGGGTTGATTACTTGACTGAACGGATTCCCCTTGGGCGGCCTGGCCAGCCGCATGATTTGAAGGGCGCCGTAGTTTTTCTTGCATCTGAGGCAAGCCGTTATGTGACCGGACAAACCCTCCTGGTGGACGGTGGTATCACAACCGGTTCTACAAGAGCTTTGCCTCGAAAGTAAATATTTCCTGAACCAACAAAACTGACCCCTATGAATGCTAAAACTCTCTATTTTTTGATTCTGATTGTCCCTGTCGTCCTTATTTCGAAGGAAGCTCCCCCGAATATTATTCTTATCATGGCAGATGATCTCGGAAGGGAGTCGGTGGGTTGTTATGGTGGAACTTCTTGGCAAACGCCATCAATCGATCGTCTGGCGGAAGAAGGTGTGAAGTTCGAATATGCGTTCTCTTATCCGCTTTGCACAAATACCCGAGTGGCGCTGATGACCGGAAAATACAATTTCAGGAACTGGAAGGCGTTCGGCATTCTTGATCCTGAGGAGACCACCTTCGGTCATCTGTTTCAGGATATAGGCTACCGCACTTGCATGGTGGGAAAATGGCAACTGCAGAGCTACGACCCTCCTGGCTACCCCGGGGGAGACGTTCGTAGAGACACTGGTATGCGCGTAGAGGATGCTGGATTTGATGAGTTTTGCATGTGGCATGTGGGGCACACCGAAGAGAAGGGCTCACGTTATCCGGACCCACTCATTTATGAAAACGGGCAGTTTCGAATGGACACAAATGACCTTTACGGTCCCGATGTCTTTACGGAGTACGCGTTAGACTTTATAGAGCGTAGTCGCGATGAATCGTTCTTTCTCTACTACCCGATGGCGTTACCGCACAATCCCTTTGTGCCAACTCCAGACTCTGAGGAATGGTCAGACCGTACGAAACGTCACCAAGCGGATAACCGCTTTTTCGGAGATATGGTGGAGTACATTGACAAGATCCTAGGAAAGTTTGTAAGGAAACTCGAAGAGCTTGGGCTGAGGAAAGACACTGTGATCATCTTTTACACCGATAACGGGACTAACGCGAAACTGACTTCAATGATGGGAGATGTGGAGGTTCAGGGAGGTAAAGGCAAGAGCATCGATGGGGGATGCCGTGTTCCATTGGTGGTCAGTTGGCCTTCAAAGATAAAATCAGGAATTGTAAGTAACGCGATGGTCGATCCGAATGACTTCATTCCCACTCTTTTTGATGTGGTTGGGAGACCGTTACCTGCGAGTTTTCACACTGACGGTCAAAGCTTCTTACCATTTCTGAAAGGAGAAGAGGCACCGCGCAGGGATTGGGTGTTTATCGAACACGATCCGAGACCAGGTTGGGATAAAGAGAATTTCATTCCGGAAAAATTTGTCCGCGGGTACCAATACAAACTTTACGGCGACGGACGGTTTTTTGATGTTGCTTCGGATCCACTGGAAAAGGATCCGATTATCGATCCTGATGAGGTGCAAAGAAAGATGATCGGAAAGTATGAGAAGTTGATGGATGAACTTCGTCGTTACCGCACTATCGGGCGAATCGATTCGTTCGATCCTTCGTTTGACGAGATCGTTCCGCCTACGACCCAGATCGAAGTCATCGCCGAGGGGTTCGATTGGTCTGAAGGTCCGGTATGGGTCGAGTCTCTGCAAGCTCTGCTATTTTCAGATGTGCCTCGAAACACAGTCTATAAATGGACGTTTGCAGACGGGCTGGAGAGATACCTCCATCCAGCAGGTTACACCGGATCGAGCCCCAGAGGGGGTGGCAAGGGTTCAAATGGATTGGCAATCGACTCCAACGGAACACTCATTCTTTGTAGACATGGTGATCGTGAGCTTTCCCGAATGATGGCAAGTTTGAAGCAGCCTGTGCCCGTCTTCCAGGCGCTAGCCACGGGATACGATGGGAAAAAGTTTAACAGCCCGAATGACCTTACTTTCGATACCGCTGGGAATATTTATTTCACCGATCCGAATTATGGTTTGGACAAAGCGAGAATGCCGGGAATCAAGGAACTACCATTTCAAGGCGTGTATCGTTTGAGCACAGAAGGAGAGCTTGAATTACTTGTCGACGATCTTGAGTCCCCTAATGGTGTTGCACTTTCCCCTGATGAGCGGACTTTGTATGTAGCCAATTCGAGATCGTCTCAATGGTTTGCCTATGATGTGGACGACGAAGGTAACGTATCCAACGGTAGAGTGTTTTTTGATGGCACTGAGCTTGTGAGAAATAGCATCAGCGGCCAAAAGCCTGACGGAATGGTTGTGAACAGTGATGGCATCCTTTTTGCGACGGGGCCCGATGGTGTAATTGTGCTTTCTCCTGAAGGAAAACATTTGGGAACCATCTTTACGGGTAAGAATACATCGAACTGTGATTTAAACGAAGATGAGACCGTGTTGTATGTGACATGTGACGATTTGATTCTGAGGGTTGTTTTGGGATACAAGCTCGGTTTTTCTTCCTGATTTCAGATCCGGATGTAGTCTGATCAGGGTTTCGTTTTTTTATGAAAAAAGTCGGACTTTTTTGAAATTATTTTTCCTGTTTTTGATTCACGAATCGTGAGACGGTTAGCTTCTACTATGAAGTTAGAGTTTGGTGGTTTTTGTGCCTGAGTCACTTACGCAACTATTCACATTTTATTCTCCTGACTTATTCGCATGTTATTCACAAGTCGTTGAAAATCAATTATTTAAGTTGACAATATGAAGGTCTCGGAATTACATGAAAGGTGGTTCTTTGATAGAACGGATGTGTGATGAGTCGAAAGATTCACTTGATCATTCCGGCAACAGATTTTTGAAAACGAAATGGAAGCGGCGTTTCTTGGAAAAGAAATGAAGTGGAAAGGACTGATTCGTTAAACTTTGCCAACCTTGTCACACAGCCCAGGATACTTCCGGTAGTAATCTCCTAGAGATTGCTTTAAAGAATGCCGGGGCAAAGGCGATACCAAACTGGTGGGTGTTGCCCCTGTTGAAAGTCGTATGAATGATGTCTTAAGTAGCGGCTGTTTTTTACGAGGTTTTGATCTTGTAAGAGGTAGTTTTCGAAAAAGGAGCATTTAGATTGGACGCAGGCAAAAATCACACGTTCCCCTTTGCGATGTCGTGATCGCAAGGTAACCACGAATACAGGGAGCGAGGCGATGAGTCTATTCGATGTCGGGTGAAAGACCGGCGAGGAAAACTAATCAAACAGCATCGGATTCTTTCATGGAGAGTAAGGTGCCTAGGATGGACAAATCGAGTGACGGAGTTGAGAAAACTATGATTAGTGGCTCGGATCCGATTGCGGTCGTCTCAAGGGTAAAAGAGATGATGATAGATACCGTAAAGACCAGGCTCTTCGAAGGAAGCTGCAGGCACAGGTAAAGCCAAAGTGCCCACAGGTCTCGCGTGCAAAACGAGATCAGGAATCCAGAACTGAATTGCACAGACTGGAGGAGACAGTGACCTGAAAAAGAGATTGATGAGAATGTGAACCTCGCATTTGGAATCATCAAAAGATCAAACTTGTTTTTTATCCGGTTTCGGTTGAAGGCAGGACTGCATCGTAATCCCCGAAGATTCTATCTGAGCGTTAAGAGGCGAGACCCGTAGCTTTGGGCAAACGATCTCTCGAAAGAGAGGTGCCGACCTGAAGTTGAATAGGTTGAACATCCAAACTGTAGCGATGCAGTGGATAACTGACCTGGTGGAGCCACTTGTTAGGTTAGCGACTTAACAAATGGAACTCTGCTGAGAAAACCTCACGCAAAAGAGTGTCAGGAGTGATCCTGACGACGGCCCTGCTATGAGGCCGATTAAAAGGATCCCACTAAAGGCTTTACAAGTGGGGAATGGCGTCGGGGAGTCAGCAGCCAGTTTGTAGCAAGCAAGAAGGCGCCAAATGCTGACATACCAAGAAGGGAAAGAGTGCGTGGCGAGCAACATCCCGCTCTTTCATAAGGGCTCGGAAGGTGATTCACCTACTGAGCCCTTTTGTTTGTACGGATTTCAGAAGTAGGTTGGTTTCCATGATCTAAGTCCAGAAGCGTCAAAAGGAACTCCCAAGTGAAGGAATTTGAGGCAGCTTTCTTTTCTCTAGAGTCTTTTTTGTATTAGACGATAAAGAAACTACCGATACCTGTGAGGACCATGCCTCCCATTCCAAGAATGATGACCAGGCGCATTTTTTTAGAGCCTGCGATGATTGCAAATCCTGCCTTGAACAGTGTATTGGCGATAGCTCCGATGATGATGCCCTTTGCAGCAAGTTCTAGCAGTAATTTTCCCTGTTTCACCATATCGGTGAGAGACAGAGCGATCGCGTCCATATCGGTTAGTCCGGACAAAAAGGATACAATGTAAAGCCCTTTGTCAGCTCCCCATTGACGTGTGAGAGTGACCAGTAGCACGATAACGGCGTAGAGTAGTGCAAATTTGATAGCGATGCTTAGACTCAGCGGATTGGTGATTTCGGGTGTTTCAATCGTTTCCTTTTTTCGTCCCAGCAATAGTAACGCAACGGATATTAGAACTCCTGGTGTCGCAATCAGCAGAAACGGTAGCATGAGTTCTTTCGCCAAGCCCTGATTCAGCGTAAAGACGATGGCCCATACGCGCGCGAGCATAATAGTGCATGCGAGCAGAATCCCGAGACCGAGGCTTGTTGAGAGTTCTGGGATTTGTTTGCTTGAACGTGACAGGGCGAGGGTCGTTGCGGTGCTTGATGCGAAACCACCTGCGATTCCAGTCATGATAATCCCAGCCTTCGCTCCCAGAAAGCGAATACCCAGATAGCCTGCAAATCCCAGCCCCGAAATAAGGACAACCATCCACCAAATTTTGTAGAGATTTATAGCGTTCTCGGGACCGAAACCTTGGTTGGGGACGATAGGAAGGATTAATCCGGTAACGACCAAGAATTGAAGCGCGATACGCACATCTTCAGGCTTGATTCTTGAAGTCATTGAGTGAGCTGCCTGTTTGGTGGCAATGAGCACTCCCAGCGCTGCTGCGATCGCGATCGCAACCCGGAGTTCGCCCCACATTATGATTGCTCCCATGAAAAAGGTAATGAGTCCGGCTGCATAACTTGTTAGACCAATGCCACCTTTCTCAGAATGCTCCATGATGTACGCAACTGTCAGATAAATCCCAAATAACGCTAGTGTGACTGGGAAAATCCAACTTTGATACTCAATCGCGCAATAGGTGGATAGGGATCCAAGAAAGCTCCACAGTGCGTAGGTGCGCAAGCCAGCGACACTCATGTTATCTTTGTCCGTCTCCCATTCGATCCGGTCTGTCCACTGTCTGATCAGCCCAATCAGCGCACCCAGGGATAAGCTGAAAAGCATTAACCTTAGAGTTTCTCCAAGCATCTTGTATCTCAACCTATTGATGTGATTTTAGAGCGCAAACCTAATTGATCGGAGTAGGGACAAGTAAACGGGAAAGCTCTTTCGTGTATTTGCTTTTTACGGAAACTTCCAAATGGTAGGTTTTTAAATCAAAATTACCCCTATGAAATTACCCCGTTCTCTATTCGAGCATAAACTTCAACACCGCAAAAATTGGCGCGTGCTGCAATATGTTCCCTTGATGTTTTTGATAGTTTTTTGCGCCAACGCAGTTGATGCGGGTGAAGGAATCATATCTTTTGAGGCCGAAAGTGTTTCTCTTTCGCCAGGATGGAAGCTGCAGTCCGGCATCGAAGGTTTCTCTGGGAGCGGTTATTTGCAATGGGTGGCAGATGATACACGTGAGACCGGGCAAGGTTTGCTGATTTACCCCTTCGAAATCTCGAAGAGTGGAGTGTATCAGCTGAACGTTCGTTGTCATCAAGGCGGCGCGGCTTGGGATGCTGCTAACGACATGTTTGTTCAGATTCCCACAGCCAATAGCATTGATGGTTATCCGGACATCAAGGCACCACTAAAAGCCTACGTTGGCAGCGAATTTGACTACAGAATGAGTCGTGAGGAGCGCATGACTACCCGCCAGTCATTAACTGATAATTGGCGATGGTGGCTTTGGGGTGAGGAGGTTCGATCTGTTTTTCGTTTTTATTTGCATGCCGGTTCTCATGAATTGCTGATTTCTGGGCGCTCCAAAGGTTTCATTATCGACAAGATCGTTATTTTTCCGACGGGTACCGTCGATTTTGAGCAACAACCTCCTGAAGCCTTTTTCAAGTAAGTGGGGATCCTGTTTACGAAATTAGTTCATTCGGATCCCCACGGGCGATATTTTGTAAATCGTTCAGGTTATAGAATGAGTGCGGTAACTTTGCTAATCCAACACGGTTGGATTTGCCGCTCCGGGACTTGGGGCGAGTGCCCTGAACCCGCCGGTACCATTAGGGCTTCTGCCGAAAGAAACATCGGTTTCTTGAACTCCGAATTCGATGAAATCGACGGGTTGCCCGTTTGGATCGCTCAGAAGCAGTTCTTCACCTTCCTTGGATAATTTAAACGAAGTATGTAATGGTCCTTGATCCTCTTCGTCATCATCAATCCACAAGACAAGATATTCTCCCGGACCTATCGTGATATCGGTAAATTGCCATTTGTAAGGCTCACTAAAATCATCTGACAGATAATAACCGTTGAGAGAGATCGGTAGAACCCCGTTGTTGTAGAGTTCTGCCCAGTCTGGGTAATCTCCCCATTCGTCTGTGATGGTGAGGGAATTGGATGCCATTAATTCGTTGATGACCAGCACACCTGCAGTTTCTTCGACTGGAGTGACACGGTAAACATAGGTCGCATGCTCGGCCCCTGAAGGGAAATAAGCTCTGCTTTGGTAGACGTTATTAGAAACACTCTCCACGTAGTAACGAATGTAGCTTCCACTGGGTTGTGCGGGAATTTGTGTGGTGAAGACTCCATCACCAGCTACAGCGTCGACCCCCAAGCCATCGTCTGCCATGGTCACCCTTGTGTAGACGCCCTCCTGCCCAACTAGGTAGTAGAGGTTTAGCGCGAAAAGTTGACGGAGGTTCAGTGGGTCAATAGTCGCAGTGACGGTCACGATCTCGTCATCGTTCGGGCGGCGGTTGATCTCCCCGGCCGAGGAGTAGGTGACTCCGGCAACAGGAACTCCTGTTGCGATTACTTCCTCGTTCGAGGTGACAAAATTGATTCGATTTTGCACAATTGTCAGGAGGTTTTCGAGATCAGCCAGATATTCGCTGTAAGTGGGGAGTTTCTTGGGATCTGCAAATACTGCTTCTCTGATGAGAGTGTCGTAGGTGATAATCTTTTCAGCGATTATCTCTGGGGTCATCACCTCTGCGAGTAATGTCCTTATGTGGGCGAGGTAACGTTGGCGGGTTTCCGGAATATTGAGAAGGCGATGGAGTAGTGGATAATTTTCATTGTCTGCGTTCATGAACACGCTCCACTCAGTGTTCTGATTCCCAAGCACACTATTTCCGTCGAACTCGAGCGGTTGGATTCTTCCAGTGGCGGGATTGATGTAGAGGTAGTAGTCCATCGTTCCTTTGAAGACGTAGCTGTCGTCGTCCGAAAAAAGGATTTCTGCGGCAAGAAACCAAAGTGTTGCGTCGACATCCATGACCTGATTTAGGGCTTCTACTAGAAGCTCGTCTTCGGTTTCTCCCAAAACTTTGCAGACATTTGCGAGCTTGAGCCAAGCAGCTTCTTCCTCTTCCAACTCATCTTCGTCATAGTTTGATTTCAGAGTGTAGTAAGGTCGATAGTCTGCTGAAGTTTCTCCAAGATAGTTGAGTGCAGAGAGGCCGTTACCCCACCTTCCACCACCTTGTGCCCTACCGGTGGGAGAACCAAAACCCTCAGCGTCAGTATCCGATAGTGCTCTCCAACGCTCACCGTTTTTGTTGGTAAACCACTCGTCCATGAAGTCTTTGTTCAGTTGCTCCACATTGGAGTAGACTCCCCAGTTTTCCCCATTGATATAGAGATTGATGAAATTTGCCTTGGCGGTGGGTGTGTGCTTTTTGATCTGATTACAAAAGAGCACCTCTCTCATCATGGAGTTGTCCCCAAAGGCATTGTTAAAGTTCAGTGTTTCGTAGCCTTCAATATCCTGATCTTCGTCAACCCAGTCTACTTTGATGTCGAAAGAAGTTTTTTCAGAATCTCCCAATCGCCGATAGGATGTGTTTCCCTTAAACTGCACTCCAACATCGACGTAGGTTTCTCCATTGTAGGTGAGATCCGCAAGAATGTATTGGTCGGTATTGTAGTTTTCCTGCAGTAGGCTCCAGTAGTTTTCGTCTTTAAACTGAAGGTAGACGTTGTGAAGCACCGCTGTGTTGTAGAAGCCGTCGTCAGTGATTCCTGCTGTGATCAACTGACTACCGTCTTCTGAGAACTGAGTCATTTCTGGAAAATCGTCAGCAAACAAGCTGCTGCTTAAAATTGAACTGCAAACAGCGAGTGTGTGGATCAGGGATGTTTTTGGGTTCATGTTTCCTCCTTTTTAAAAATCGAATTGATAAGTGAGTTTGTAGACTCCGTAGTCCTTTCGAGAGTGGATTTTATCCACCCACCGATACTCCATACGTAACTGATTTTGTTTGTTTATTTTCCAAGAAATTCCTCCGCTGTAGACGTTGGGGTTGCGGCTTTCATCTGCTTCCAAACTGTCGTATTTTTCATATGCGAGAAATGGGCGGAGATCCAAAGCATCGATTTCGTAATCAATCTTTAGTCGATATCTCAGATACTCTTTTTCATCACCGTCGTCATCAGTTCCTTCGGTGTAACGGAGACGCGTTTGAATTCGAAAATCGTCAATTTTCCATGTGTAGCTCGTTGAGAATGCGAATCGTTCCACCTCCGATGAGTCATCTGATTCATAAAAAACCTTTCCTTTCCGATAGGTGCCTGTCACCTCCCAGTTCTTAAAAATCTCATAACCGAAGCTCAAATCGGTATGAAATTGTTGTTCTTCCTTTTTTGGGTCATTCCTCCACTCCGGGCTGACCGCAAATGAAAGGTCGTCGAACACCTCCGCTTCGAACCCCATCTCGACGTAGGTTCGATCTGCGAAAGAGGGAAGACTAGCGGTCAAAAACAACACTGTCAGCAACTTGCGGAACATGTTGAACCTCCTTGAATGTGGATTTTGAAGTGAAGTAAATGCGAAGATTGGCAGTGTCTCTAAGGAAATCTACATCTTCGATTTCATAATGGACGACATCGATTCCTAGCCTGTCCTTTAAATCATCATGCAGGTCCTTCTTTTTGGAGGGGTGGAGATTTTCAACCTTTTCATAGCGCATAAGGATGGAGGTGGTTTTCTTTCGCATGATGAAGAGTTCCAGAGCTCCAAGGCAGAGAAGAATGGCTAGGTTGGCTGCGGCGAGAAAGGACGTCGGAACCGAACTACCTGCCAAGGCATTGATCACCGATACTCCGATGATGACGAAAAGATAAGTCATCTCCTTGATCGGAATCGTGATCGTGCGGTAACGAATGATGCCGAAGATCGCAAAAAGTCCGAGTGCGAAACCCAGCTCCAGTTTTACCCTTTCCAGCAAGGTGCAGAGGGCGAAAACGATGATCCCGATCGCGATGTAGCTGAAGCAAAATTCTTTGCTACCGCTCCCCTTGAAATAAAGAAGAAAGACGATAGCAGCGATCGCGACTAGTTGAATAGTTACCCGAATGGATAATGCTGGAATATCGATAAATGTTGCTTCCATGGTTATGAAATTTGTTTGAGTTTTAGTAAAGTGGGCTTGAGCCGATTCCGTTTGAGTTCGGGATGCATGATGGCTCTTCCCATGCAGTATTTGCTGAATCGGGTCCCTCTGATTTGATGGGTTTTCAACACTTCTCCTAATCTGCTGCGTGATGAAATGGATTGCTGCTTGAGCTCAACGATTGTGATTTGCTCTAGTTCTTCCTGTCGCCTTCCATCGTCGAACTGTAATTCGAAGTCGATCGTGCATCGTTCGCATCCTTCACGATTGATCAGTGTGATGCGTTTGAATCGATTACAGATCTTTTGCTCTAAAACCGTTGGGCAAACATTGGTGTGCTCTCTTAAAAACTCAGCATCTTGCCCCTCTAACCCGCAGTTTAAGGCATCAGTGGAAGTTCGGGTTTTAAGGGTTCTGCCCTTGTTGGACTTCCGTTTGATTTCAAGAAAATGGATGCCAGTGTCACTATACGCTCTTTTTCGAATTTTGATGCGATTGGAGCGGCCGTTATGATGGTCCAGATAGAAATCGTCGCCTGGTGTATCAAAATACTCGGTATGATAATTTTGAATGCGGCTCCCTTCTATTTCGAGGACTTCGTAGTGAAACAGGAGCTCGGACAATATTTCCGGTAGCTTACTCACCGAAAACCAGTATTTAGTGTCGACCCGATTGAGTAGTTTTACGGATTCAATTTCTTCAAGCCGCACGGACCGGTATGCACCGATCACGCTAGCGATTTCATCGATAACTCGCAGCTCCTCAGAGTAATCTATATTTGTTTTAAAACTAACCACCTTTCTAACCTAAATCTCTGTAACGCATGTTTTTCACCTCAGGTTACGAATCTGTGACAAATTTAACGCGTCAGGATGAATTCAAGATGAAGGGGACGATGACAGAATTGTCATTTTGAAGAAAACAAATGCCCTGCCATTCGAGATTGTGGATCTGTGGTGTCGAGAGTTTCGGGGTTGATGCGAAGATATGCCTCTCTTATCTTTAATTCGAAGACCCAAACGGATCCCCCTGATTTTTCGGTGTCTACCTTAAGATAATTGATTAAAAACCGTTATGAAAAATACCCCTGAGAACCCTCTTTTCCCGAATCGTCGAACATTCGTTAAACAGCTCGCTGGTGCCGCCGGGGCCTTTATTCTAGCACCCTATGGAGCCCACTCTTATGAGATTCAAGGTAGGGACAGCTACGGAGGGTGGACAGGTTTAAGAGGCAAGGCTACAGGATTTTTCCACACCGAGATCATTAACGGAAGGCACTGGCTGATCACCCCTTTGGGTAATGTTTTTCTTTCCCTTGGGGTAAATCACGCCGATGCAAGTGCGATTCAATACGAGAGCAACAATGAAATCTGGAAGGAGAAGTATGGTGGTAGCCGGGAACGGTGGATCCGGGAATCGGTTGTGAAAGACCTGAAGGACTGGGGATTTAACACTATCGGGTGGACCCAGGAACTCGTGACATTCGATTATGGGCACTCACCTCAGTGGACCCACCATGACTACCAAACGGCAGACATGCCCTACTGCCATTTATTACCCTTTGCTGAAATCCAGCGTTACAAATCGAACGTGAATTATCCCGATGTTTTCAGCAAAGATTTTGAAGACTGGTGTGATTATATTGCGAGAAGCCATTGTCTGGAAATGAGCGAAGATCCTAACTTAATCGGATATTTTTATGGCGATGTTCCCGGGTGGATTTTTAACAACGAAACGGACAGCTGGGCTGAACATCTTGGAGTCACCCCAGATGATAACTGGGAGGGATTGAGACCAGTTGCTGAGAAATACTATCAGGTGATTCACGATGCTATCAGAAGATATGATCGTAACCATTTACTTCTGGGTGAACGATACTACGGTCCCAAAGAAATCCCCATTCCCGTAATCGAAGCGGCTTCCAAAACGGTGGATGTCATGTGTGTCGAGTTATTCAGTTTTTGGGAGGGATTGCAGCCTGTTTTGAGTCACTTGCACCGTTACTCAGGTAAACCAGTGATTTTGGCTGATTTTTCTTATAACTCGCCTTCGAGGGTATTCAAGGTTCCCGAAGATAGGCACCATTTTGCGGAGGATGATCACGAATGTGGTCAGATGTACCGTGAAAACATGACTAAAGCCTTTGCAGAGCCCTACATGGTAGGCTGTCATTTATGCGTCTATGTGGAAAATCACGTACGCATGAGGGGGCTCAAGGACCACTACGATAAACCATACGAGGGCTACGTTTCCGAAGCCAAAAAATTCAACAATGACGTTTACAACATCGCGAAAACAGCGAAGTAGGTTTGCTTGTTATCGCGAGTTGCTGTTCATCGATTTCATTAGTGGAACCAGGAGATTCACTTCCAGTGGTCTCGAGTTTTTGAATTGCGGGGCACCGGTTTTCCGGCTTCGATGGCTGGGTTATGTCAGGCAAACCTAAAAATGCAGTGAGTCCCACTCGAAGTGAGGACTTTCCTCAGTGGTATCAGCAAGTCATCAAGGTGGCGGAATTGGCAGAAAACTCTCCGGTGCGTGGTTGTATGGTGATCAAACCGTGGGGATACAGCATTTGGGAATTGATGCAGAAGGAATTGGACCAGATGTTTAAAGATACGGGTCACGAGAACGCGTATTTTCCGTTGTTCATCCCAAAGAGCTACATTGAAAAAGAAGCGGAGCACGTAGAAGGTTTTGCCAAAGAATGCGCGGTAGTGACTCATTCACGGTTAGTAGATGATGGCGAGGGTGGCCTTAAACCAGGTAGCCCACTTGAGGAACCGTTGATTGTGCGTCCGACGTCTGAGACTATCATCGGAGAAGTCTATGCGGACTGGGTACAGTCTTATCGCGATTTGCCTTTGCTGATTAACCAGTGGGCAAACGTCGTTCGTTGGGAGATGCGCACGCGGATTTTTCTAAGAACTGCAGAGTTTCTTTGGCAGGAGGGACACACTGTTCATGCGACCTCGGAAGAAGCTGTGGACGAGACAATCCAGATGTTGAACGTTTATGCTAATTTCGCCGAAAATTATATGGCCATGCCAGTCATCAAAGGTGAAAAGACCGAAGGTGAGCGTTTTCCCGGTGCGGTAAATACCTACTGCATCGAGGCGATGATGCAGGACGGTAAAGCTCTGCAGGCGGGCACTTCTCACTTTTTGGGTCAAAATTTTGCGAAGTCCTGTGGAATCAAATACCTAAGTAAAGAAGGCAGCGAAGAACTCGCCTGGACGACGTCCTGGGGAGTGTCTACGAGGTTGATTGGAGGATTAATCATGACGCATTCTGACGATGATGGTCTTGTGTTACCGCCAAGACTTGCTCCCAAACAGATCGTGATTACACCAGTGATTCCTAAAGAAGAACAACGCGAAGCGGTGATGCCCTACTGCGACAAGTTATTTGATCAGCTGAAGGCGTTAAACTATGCGGGAAGCCCTGTACGTGTGAAGTTGGATGACCGTGACATGCGTGGTGGAGAGAAGGCATGGCACTGGATCAAAAAAGGTGTGCCGATGCGAATCGAAGTGGGTCCTCGCGATGTCGAGTCCGGCAAGGTCGTTATGCTTCGTCGTGATAAAGGTCCGAAGGACAAACTGTTCTTGACGGTTGAGGAATTGGTTGCTCAGGCGACAAGCATTTTGCAAGACATTCAGGACGCGATTCTCCGAAAAGCAACGGAGTTTAGAGATTCGAAGACCACTCAAATTGCGACTAAGGAAGAGTTTGAGAAATGCTTCTCTGTGGACGATACAGGCTTTGCTGTGGGATACTGGGCTGGGGATCCCGAATTGGAGGACAAGCTTTCGAAAGACTACAAGACCACCGTGCGTTGCGTGTTGATGGAAGATTTCGAGGCAGGAAAATGTATCTTTACAGGTGCCTCAACGACCAAGAAAGCGGTTTTTGCGAAGGCTTACTAGCCGCGACGGATTTTGAACCAAGCGTTTGACGATTACTATTCCGCGAAAATTGGCTCATCCTGGGGTGAGTTAAAGGCTTCCCTTTTGAAACCGTCCGTAAAAGTCGCCAGGATGACCTCGGTCGGCAGTAAATTGCAGATGGATCTTGGTTCTTCCTCAGAGGTTCTTGATGGTTGCTACGATCCTTACACTGCCGAAGTCCAAGAATTAATCGATGAGCACCCGGGGATGTTTTATTTGATGGATCCGGCTTCGGTTCTCGCGGTGAGGCAGCTGGACCTAGGTGGAAGGCTGCGGATTTGGGACATGTGTGCGGCTCCTGGAGGTAAAACACTATTGATGTTAGAGAACAAGGAACCGGAGACTTATGTGTTGGCAACGGACATGTCGAGACCACGAGTCGAGCGTTTAAAGCAGGTGATCCATCAATATTTTGCTCCCTTATCGGAGCATCCTGAGGTATCCGTCAGAAGCGCTGACGCGGTCAATTGGGGATACCGAAATCAGGAGAAATATGACGCGATTCTTCTGGACGCTCCTTGCTCAAGTGAACGTCATGTAATGGGTGACCCAAAGGCCATGAGCAATTGGAAGCCTAACCGAGCGAAGACGCTTCCGAAGCGGCAGTATGCTTTGCTTTGTTCAGCTGCCCTAGCTTGTGAGCGAGGTGGGCAGATTTTATACAGTACTTGTTCAATCAATCCAGACGAGAACGATAGTGTCATTGCCAGGTATCTGAAAAAGAAGACAGATCTCGTTGTAAGACCTCTGGCGCCAAGTGTGGGGAAGCCCACTGAACATGGAACTCTGGTTCTTCCTCACGAATGCGAAGGGTGGGGTCCTATGTATTTTGCGCTCCTTGAAAAGGTTGAAGGCACATAAGTCCGTTTTTTTACATCTGTAAGAATTGTTAATCCTAAATCAAAATTTTGTATAACTACCTAAACGGCTAAACAAAGCGGTTTTCTGTCGATTGATAAGGCAGGCATGGATACTGATTACAACAATTCGAATGAAGGATTGCTGCTTCTGGTGAAAAATCTTCAGTCCAATCGAAATTATCGAAAATTTAAGGAGAGAAGAATGGCTTCTCCTTACATCAAAGATGATATCGTGATGGAAGATGATGACCAGAAGAGGTGGGATGATCTGCTCGACAATTGCCTCAGTAAATTGGAAGAAGACGCTTTGCTCTAGTGGGCGAAGGTGAGTCTATTTAATTTCCTTTTTGGGCTGATAGTCGGGGCGGATCACATCCTTTGCTGATACATCCACACTGATTTCTCGCCCGAGGAATTCTAAAAGCACTTTTACGCGATCATTTGCGGGATAATAGTGTTGAACGATTGCCTGAAGGTTTTGGAAAGGACCGTCTGTCAGTGCAACAGTTTCACCCGGTTGGAGCTCCGGTTGCTCAATTTCTTTGATGTCATCGGAGAAATGTGTCTTTAGATCTTCGATGAAAGAAGCAGGCAGGTTGGGAATCCGATCACCATATTTGACCGCGGCTCTGACTCCCTGCATGGCCAAAAGATGGCGAAGATGCGCTTGAATATCGCAGTATACGAACAAGTAGTTGGGAAAGAGCGGCTCCACAAAACGAACAATTCCCCTACGTGTTTTCTTTTCGTAGGCAATTCTTGGGCAGAAAGCTTCAATACCGGCTCGAACTCTTATGTGATTGGCGGCAATGTGTTCACGTTTGGGTTGCGTTGCGAGGCAATACCATTGTTCTGCGCTGTTGGACATATCTATTACGGCATAGTCTTCAACCACACTTAGCGTCAAGAAATTGTATTTCGCAACTGATCTCCGTTTTTTTTTTTTTTTTTTTTTTTGATGAGAAATGATGCGGGTGTGGTGACAATCAACTGTGATCTTGGAGAGAAGTGTGATGGCTCGGATTTGGTGCTGATGCCATGGCTCGATTTGGCCAATGTCGCATGCGGTGGCCATGCCGGAGATGAAAAAACAATCAGAAGGGCAGTGATCGAGGCCAAGAATCACTCTGTCCGGCTTGGAGCTCACCCAGGATACCCTGACAAGGAAAGATTTGGCAGGGTTTCCCTCGGCCTGAGCCTTGACGACCTGACCAAATCTCTAATCGCTCAACTTGAAGATATTCAACGAATCTCAAATGAGGAAGGTATGGAGGTAACTTATGTGAAACCCCACGGTGCCCTTTATCATGATCTTATGGGAAGTCATGAAATTCTAAGAGCCGTGATTGTGGCGATCACGGAAACAACGAGTGCCCGAAGTCTGATGATTTCGGCAACGCATCCTAAGCTTGGGCAAGTCACTGAGGCGGCAGAGTGCCTGGGTTTTAGTCTCATTTTGGAGGCGTTTTGCGACCGAGCATATCAGGCTGATGGACAGTTGTTGGACAGGAGCCATCCGAATTCGTTGCTGTCGGTCCCCGATGACATTTTTAACCGTTTTCGGGATCTTTCAGAAAAAGAAGGCGTTTGGAATTGTGAAGGGGAGTGGATGACTCTGAAAGCAGACACCGTGTGTGTTCATGGGGACAATCCCGTTGCATTCGATGCTTTGAAACTCATCAACGCAGGAAGGTTTTGAGTAAGTATTGTACAAATCCGGAGATCGAGGTCGAACAAGTATCGGAAGACACGATAATCGTTCGGTTTGCTGATGAAATCAACCCGCGTTGGCCGCTTGTGATCCGCGAGTTCAAAAAGCGAGTTTTGAAGCGATGGAAGAGCGGCATAATAGATTGGGTGTCGAGCTACGCCAGTGTGATGCTCCAGTATGATCTTCTGCGTTTACCGCTTGAGGAAGAAATTGAGGCCCTCCGGCAATTGGCCAGTGCGGTTGTGGTGAGTGACATTGTGGAGAAGGCAAACACGACTAAGGTATTGCCGATCTGTTTTGATGAGTCTTTTGCACTCGATCTCGGTGAACTATGCCGATCAGCGCGAAAGACGTCCGGCGAATGGAAGGAAATTTATCTCGGGAACGAATACGTCGTGTACGCGTTTGGTTTCAAACCCGGCTTCCCTTACATGGGAGAAATAGATGAAGCAATTGCGAGCTCGCGGCATGCGGAA
>JAKSBQ010000289.1 GCA_022361075.1 Opitutales bacterium
GTTCAATCGGAAGAGTATCTTTCCAGCGCCACCTCTCGCTTCTCCGCTAAATCGATGTCTAGTGTGACCGATGCGAATGAGGATATTGAGAGTCTCTTATCAAAATCTAAAACACTCGTCATTATACTCACTATCATAGCGATCGTAGTCGGCATGGTAATCACGATTTTCATCACCTCCTCACTCACTGGTCCGATGAAAGAGATTCTCAAGACCGTGAAAGCTATCGCTGAAGGAGATTTGAGTCAGGAAGCTCATATCAATCAGGAAGACGAAATTGGCACCCTTGGCAAAAGCCTGAATCACTCGCTCAAGGAGCTTCGCAAAGTGATGAGTGACACCCTGGATTCATCTGATCTTCTCGCACAATCCGCGATTCAGATGAACGATACCTCAGGAACTCTTCTTGAAAAATCAAACGATATGAGTGACCGCTCCACAACGGTGGCAGCAGCAGGTGAAGAACTCTCAAGCAATATCGGTGGTATGGCGAAGACCGCAGAGGAACTTTCCAACTCCGCTCAAAGCGTCGCTTCGGCAGTTGAAGAAATGAGTTCATCGATCAACGAAGTCGCTCAAAATTGCACCAAGGAATCCGAAATCGCTGGTCAGGCGAACCAAGAAGCGGTTAGTGCCCGCGAAGTGATGTCTCAACTAGGAGCTAGCGCTGATGAGATCGGTAAAATTGTCGAGGTCATCAACAATATCGCCGCTCAAACCAATCTTCTGGCCCTCAACGCGACGATCGAGGCCGCCAGCGCAGGTGAAGCTGGGAAAGGATTTGCGGTGGTAGCAAACGAAGTGAAAGACCTCGCACGTCAAAGTGCTCAGGCTACCGAGCAGATCAGCAAGCAAATTGAGGAGATGCAGGATAAAACAAGGATTTCCGTTCAGACCATCGAATCGATCACGGGTATCATCGAGGAAGTAAATAGCATTGCTATTACAATCGCATCGTCCGTCGAGGAGCAATCGGTAACCACAAACGAAATTTCAAGGAGCCTGAGTGAAGTATCCGAGTCCATCAATCATCTCGCAAACAACATTCAGCACGCCGCTTCCGGAGCGACAGAGGTTTCGGAAAATATCCAGGAAGTCAGTCTTTCTGCCCAGGAATCCGTGGAAGGAGCCAACAATACGAGTTCTGCTTCCTATGAGTTGACTCAAATTGCCGAAAAACTACGTCAGTTAGTTAGCGCATTCAAAGTCTGATTCGCCCACATAAAGATTGTTTTAGGGATAGGACCTCATTCGTTGAGGTCCTTTTTTATCGCCTGCGATTCCAACTCAAATCAGCATATTGTTTCTCGTAAGCCCGCCAAAATGATTCCTTAACAGCTTCTAGTTTCTCAATTTTCTCCAGATCTGATATCGAATGCAAAATTCGAGAAACAAACCCGGATTCGAATGTATTAAAATCCAAACTCGGAACTGTTTCTCTTAAAATACTTCCCTGAACAAGAATTCCCAATTTAGTTCTCTTTAGCGCCGCACCAGCGATCTTCTTTTCGGTCGAGCTACAAATCACATCACCAGGACTGGGGTCCCTAAAGCAAACATCAGCTCCTTCAGCGACTTTGACATCTTCCTCACACAAATGTGTTCCAATTCCTTGAGTTTCCACCTCCTCGGCAATCAACGAATGCAACCAACGGTAAAACGTCTCTGGGCGAAAGGAGCTTACCTCAAAGTTGATAGAAATTGCTAAAGCGTAAGTCCAATCATTACGATGATCAACAACTCCACCTCCTGTCGGTCGCCTGCATAAACTCGAAACCCCCTCTGAGACAGTATTCTGAACTTCGCGAAGCCTTTGCGTATATCCGAAGGTAAATGACGGTTCCGACCAACCGTAAGGACGAAAACAAACGTTTTTTCCGAGACCGACAAAATCGAGCAACCCCCTGTCTATAGCCATATTTTGGACCGCAACGCGTTCCTTCGATGCGACCCAAACCAAGTTCATTTGGACAGAAGCAGGCTTTCAAGTTCTCCTGGATCCTTATCAATCAATTCGATCGGATCGACACGATTAGGATGTAACTTCGGAAAGTTTCTCAACTCTTCACTCAAAACCGGGTTGCGGTTTGCATCTACTTCATTGACCCGATCAATGGGAGTGAAATAAGGCGCCTCTTCCAGAACCTCAGGTTTCTTCCGAATCAGGTCCACAATCTTCAACGCGACTTCACAAAATCGATCGAGCTCAGCTTTGGAATAGGACTCGGTGGGCTCGATCATCACGCCATAAGGCTCAGGGAATGCAACAGTTGGCGCGTGATACCCAAAATCAAGAAATAGCTTCCCGAGACCCGGCATAACAGCAGTTTTTTGAATACCTGCCTTCTCTGCCAAGTCCCATATCTCTTTCTGAAAGGTCATGACAAACTCGTGCATCCGCGGAGTTTTTTCGGAGCCACTTGGCACCACTTCATACGACCCCATCAATTGAGACGACAAGTAACGCGCACATAACACTGCCACAGCCGACATACGGGAGATTCCCTCCCGTCCAAGAGCTTTTAAATACGTTAGGCATCGAATTTTGTGATTAAAATTTCCCCAATGTCGATGAAAGCTACCAATGCTTTTTTTACTTCTTACAGGCTCGAAAGAATCCTCTTTTCGGACTATCTGATGTCCAGGAAGGTAATCCACAAGTTTTTTGCTAACAGCGACAAACCCATCACCAGGTCCACCTCCCCCATGCGGAATGGACCAGGTCTTGTGAATATTGTTGTGGACAGCATCCACACCCAAGGCATCCAGATCGATCCACCCAGCAATCGCGTTCATGTTCGCTCCATCCATATAAACCAAACCTCCGGCGTTATGAACCCTATCGGCGATCTGCCTGAAGTTGGACTCAAATACTCCGCAAGTGTTTGGATTCGTGATCATGATCCCAACCAATCGATCACCGTAGATTTCAAGTTTAGATTGAAAATCCTCGAGATCAATACCCCCTAACGGATCAGTCTCAAGCACAACCACGCCTGCATCTTTCTTCCCCATTCGACCTGGAGTATATCCAGCCATCACTGCGGTGGCAAAATTGGTACCATGAGCAGTCGACGGAATAAAAACGATGTCTCTATTCTCCTGCCCTAAGTCTTTATGATATGCCTGAAAGAGCTTGATACCTACTAATTCACCCTGAGCACCAGCTACGGGCTGAGTCGTTACACCTGCGAGGCCAGTGATTGCCTTAAACCACTCTTGTGTCTCGTAAAGAACCTCCAAACACCCCTGCGATGAAGACACAGGTGCCTGCGGATGAATATGCTGGAAACCGTCCAAACCCGCAGCCCACTCGTTGATCAACGGGTTGTACTTCATGGTGCATGAGCCGAGCGGATAAATCCCGTTGTCCGGACTAAGATTTAGTTTTCCCAGCTTTTTGTAATAATCCAGAACCGACTGTCCGTCCGTTTTAAATAGTGCGACGGACAACGAGCGCCGTTTTGATTCCTCAATCGGCAATAGTCTGATATCTTCACAATTCGTTTTTTTGGTGAATCTGGAATCAAGAAACTCCTCCAGCTTTGACCAATCGATCTCACGATCATGGAACGCCACTTTAATCAGAGAATCTGCGCTTTTTATTCTGTCCGACACATCAATGCCCACATGAATCGAAGCCTCTGCAGCTTGCTCAATGAACTCCGATGCGTTTCCATTAAACGTTAATAAAATTTCGTTAACGTTTTCCTTCTCAGGGAACGCTAGCTCAAATGGTTGGTACTTCAGTAGTGTTCTCAGGCCTCGCTCCGCATTCTCTCGAGCTTTCAGCAATTTGTCCTTCAGACCGTCATTGCCATACGCAAGCATTGCCGCTCCTGCCAGAGTAGCGATGAAAGCCTGATTGGAACAAATGTTAGAGGTCGCACGATCCTTTCTAATGTGCTGCTCCCTTGCCGACATAACCGCCACAAAACAATCCCGATCCGATCGATCTGTCGCTTTTCCGACGTAACGCCCGGGTGTGTTTCGAACAAAGTTCTTTCGCGTTCCCTCCGTCCGCACTCCAAAAATCCCAAGACCCGGACCACCGAAACAAGGATTAAAAGCAAGATGTTGCGCTTCCCCTACCACAAAGTCCGTTCCGGTGTTGCCCCAATCACTTGGAGGCTTCAGACCTCCCTGAACAAGATGGAGTGGGTCGATGACTCCTACCGTTAAACACTTGAGTTCCTCGCATACCCTGGTTATGTCATCAAAATCCTCAACTAGGCCTAGAGAGTTCACCTGAGGAAACACAACTGCAGCAACGGAGCCTCCATCACTTTCCAATTTTTTCCTCAACTTGAAAAGATCTAAACACCCTGTTTTTTCGTTCTGAGGTAACCATTCCAATTGATTGTCAGTATCGTTGAAATGAGTTTCCAGCACCTCTTTGTCTCCTGGAAACAGTCCAGATGAAACGAGGACTTTGCTCTTCTTTCTGGAAACACGAAACGCGGTCAAACAAGCCTCAAAAATCGCGGTTGAACGATCGTACAATGAAGCATTAATTGCTTCAAACCCAGTGAGCGCAGACATGCCACATTGATAAATCCATTGGGTGATTAATGTCCCTTGGCTTCTCTCGGGCTGGTAGGGTGTGTAAGCAGTCGCCAACTCACGTATTTTGCATATCTCGGAGACAATTGGATGGATCTCGTAATCCGGTAAACCATCTCCAATCAACGAAACCCCTGTGTCGTTTTTATCAGCCAGGATCCGCATTTGGTTCCGCACCTCGGCAAGTGATAATTCATCCGGAAGCTTGAGGTCTTCACTGAATCTGAATGCTTCAGGTATATGTGAAAACAATTCCTCATGATTACTCATTCCTAAAACCGAAAGCAATTCGCTCTCACTTTCACCACTCAAAGGAACAAAGTGTCTCGCTTCCTCACGCTGTTTACCTGTTAACCTCACCATTTTTTGCGAACCTAAATCATTAACCATATCAAAATAAAACCCTAAATAACGCTCAAACGAACTACTTCACACGCTCAACCTTACATTTAGAACCAAATCCATCTACCTTCAGATAAAAACTGTTAAAAACCCCTCTTCTAATAATCACCACTGGATCTTTCACTCGATGATAGAAAGTCTTATTATCCGTCTGGCGCCACACCTGACCATTATCCAAACGAAAAACGGTCTTACCTGACCAACCCTTGAAATCACCTGTGATGGTAGATCTTATTTCACTGACCCCTTCTTCTTTCTTCTCTACTTCTTTTCTCTCGTTTCCAAAAAACTTCTCCTGAAGGTAGCTTACTTTCGTATTCTCATTGGAGCTACGACTCTCTTTCTTCCAGCCATACAGAAATCCGCTCAGCTTTATCAACTCCTCCTCGCTAAGCTTTGTGAGACCAGCGGATTGAAATTCTGTCGCAGATAACACACTCCTGACATCTTTTTTTGGTTCTTCAGCAAAAACCCAAATAAACGAAAAGGCCACAATCGCAGCACTAAATACTCTAATACTCATGACGATCTAATTATTCTGATACACTGGCGAAAACGGTTTCAAAAATTCATCGATCTTCTTATAAAGTTCGATACGTTTTTCGGCATTATAGGCACCATGACCTTCATCAGTATCGTAGGTGATGACGTAATCCTTTCCCTTCTTTTTTCCAACCGATTTTAACTTCTTTTCCAGAAGTCTCGTCTGCTCGATGTCGACAAGTCGATCTACCAGTCCATGATAAAGAAAGAGTGGATCATCTATTTGATCTACAAAGTTAATCGCACTAGCCCAGTAAAGATGCTCTTTGTCCTCTTTAGATTTAGGATTACCCACTCTCGTTTTCCAAGAATCGCCAGCAACATCACGATCCCATTCATAGTAAGTTTTAATGTGCTCAGGTATATCAACTACCCCAAAGAAATTGATGCCGAATTGAAACATATCCGGCTGGTGCACCAATGATAGCATTGTAGCGGTACCTCCAAAACTTGCACCCATAATTCCTATTTGATCAGGATCAGCAATTCCCTGATCTATCGTCCACTGAACTCCATCCCAGATATCCTGCATCGCAACTTTCCAATTTTTATCAGCGCTACGTTCATGATCAGCTCCATAACCACTTGACGCTCTAAAATTGACCTGCAATACAGCAAATCCACGACTCACTAAAAAACTTGGCTCCAGATTGAGCCACCATCGAATACCCCAAGTATCCCTTGCCCATGGGCCTCCATGTGGATTGACAATTAGAGGCACTGCTTCTCCTTTTTTATAATCTTCTGGTAAAAACAAATATCCGTGAACTTCATGCCCGTCGGATGCGCTAAACTTGATAGGCTTCTGCTCAGGAAGGTATATTCCATCCAGATTAGGAAACATTTTCCCCAATGAATCCATAGTCCCCTCCCTAATATCTAAAAAGAAATATTCAGGACTATGCTTATCAGAGATAGAAAGAATTAGTAACTTGGTACCCGAATCATCATAATCAAAAACGTAGTTCGAGCGATTCGGTATCGCTTCATCTAACATCCGATAAAGAGTCTGATATGTGCTGTTAAAGAAATGGTTAACCGGCTTTTCTTTGTCGAAGCGAACTCCTACGATATTGTCGTTCTTCAAATGGTAAAGCGGAGTAATGTCAGTTATATCATAAACTTCATCTTCGAGAATCATTTCACTAACATATCCGTTATCAAATGACATGCGATAGAGTCGCTTCTTTCCATCCTCACTTTTTTTCGATACCAAGATTTGCTCACCATCACCTTCCATTGAGCCCAGAAATTCAGGAACCTCATAGATACTCTCGACATCCATCGCAACAGCCCATTCATCCGTATCCCGATTGTAATACATAACCGATGCAGTTGTTGCATCCTCCGTATTTTCCCAACTTAGTCCACCAATCACATTACCATCCGAATCCACAAAATATGAAGTAACGTATCCAGGATTGTTAGAAACCTTTTTCAATACTCCAGAATTTACGTTCATGCGAAAGAGATCCGGATAATCGGAACGCCTTGAGCTGTTTGCCACCAGAACATGATCTTCGTCATTGGGAAGGATATTAATAACAGAAATCCAACCTCGATGCTTTGCACCTGGCGTATTTACGCGCTCATAAACTGAATCTAAAATGGGCTTGTGATTCTTACCGTCTAAATCCACCCCAAAAATCGAACCAGCGACTCGTTGGGAATAATTCGTAGCTTCACCCTGATCAACAGTATAAAGAATCCTGTTATTATTAACCCAGTAGAAATTAGTCACATCAATATCCTGACCTGTAATAACGCGTGCATTTTTAGACTCTAGGTTGATGACTGCCACATTCATGAAATCATTGTAAGGAATCAAACCTGCGATATGGGTACCATCAGGGGAAATGCGGTAACTACGAAACGTAGGATTCTGAAAGAAGGCCTCCACTGGCGGAAGAGATGCATGGAGGAAACTAGTCAAGGAGTTTAGCGTGATTAGAGTGAGCAGCATTTTGTTCATATTTCGTAAATTGGACTCAATATAAATGATCAAACATTGATAATTAAAAAAGGTCGCACGTTTGTGCGACCTTTTCGAGTTAATTGACTATAAAATCAATTAGAATTCTTTCTCCCAAGACAAATACCAGAAGAGTGGTTTCACATAGTTCACACCAACCGTTGCACCGGCAGTTTCCGTTGGATCTGCTGGTGGTATTTCATTGAATACATTATTGATGCCCAGAGTTACCTTGGAGTCCCACAATCCTGAGTAAGACACTCTTGGATTCACTACAAATTGATCATCAACATCATACTGAATAGTAGCGTCATTGGATGAAATAGGCAGGAAGTTAGCAAGGTCCGCAGTCCAATCGTTAACTTCACGACCCTGGATGTACTGAACGAACACTGATGCGTCCCAATCCCCTTTGCTCCATGCCAAGCTCAGGTTTGAACGAACTCTTGGGCGAAGACGATTACCTGCACGTTCAATATCATCAATTTTATAACTTTCGAGATAAGTTAGATCTAAACGAGCCGCAAATTCGCCCAAAGTTTGAGTCTCCCATGCATATTGAATGAGGAAATCCCAGCCATTGTACTCTGCCTCTGAAATGTTTTCGTAAACATCACGAACAAAGAGAACTTCGTTTGTAGCAGGGTCACGCACAACCTTGTCTGAAAACAAAGGATCGCCTGCTGCTGCACCAGTGAAGAACTCATTCCAACCGAAGAAATCGCTCAACTGTGCAAGAACGTCTGTTTGCTCGAGTTGAAAATAATCGACTGCTACTGTCAGCCCATCAAGAGGTTCCCAAAGAGATCCGAAATCGACGACAACTCCAGCGTAGTAACTGTCTGTAAGTTCTGGTCCCAGATTTTTATTTCCTTCGGTTCGAGTTTGAATCTGGTCAATCTCATTTCCTGTTACAGGGTCAGTGAACTGAAATGAAGTAAAGCTAGTGCTGCTTGCAATATTCAAGAAAGCAAGGTCAGGAGCTTTAAACGATTCATTGTAAGATGCACGTAAAACGAGCCAATCTGTTGGACGGTATTTTACCGCAACTTTTGGGCGGACATCAGAATCAAAACCATCATCACTGTATTTCTCATAACGACCAGCCAATTGCATTTCCAGGTCTTCAAATACAGGGATATTAAACTCCACGTAAACAGACTGAACTTCTCTTTCACCTTCAAATCCAGATCCCTCTGATCCGCCAAGAATCATGCGAGTAGCATTCAAGTCAGTTTTTCTATCTGCTAAGCTTTCACGACGTGCTTCAACACCAGCAGCCATTTGAAGAGGCCCTGCAGGCAATTCGGTGATGGTACCAGAAACAGACGCATCCCACTGGTATAGTTTAACTTGCGATACGTTGGGATTGTAAACAGTGATAAAATCAACCATTTCCTTACTGTTAAGGCCAAACCAGTTAAAGTATACACGATCTTCAGCTGGAAGAGTTGGGTCCCAGAAAAGTGATCCATCACCAGCCTGCCCCAAGCCCAACAACGCTTGCTGCAACTTGTAATCAACCCCAGCAAAAGCGATATTGGTTACAGTATTTTTGGCATAGAGAAGACCCGATTCCCAAGCCCAATCAGAACCAAATTCACCTCCCAGCCCTACAAGAATACGTGGAGTGTCAGAAGTTACGTCATTGATGCGATTACCCATTTCAAGGAAACGGCGGCGACCATTGAAAATATCCTCGTTGAAAACGTTGTATGGGTTTTCAGCAGGCATATACATGGGTTCACCTTCATGTAACCCACGACCATTTTCGATGTCGATTGTGGCACCAGCAGAACGAGATTCAGACTCAACTCGTGAGAATGACAATTCAGCAAAACCGTAGAGGTTGTCATTAAATGTATGATCGACTCTGGTATACCATGAAAAGGTTTTTACCTCTGAAAGGAAACCAGACACAGCTTGGTAATTGTAGAAATTACGTCCGGGAACCATATCATCTAAAGTCGGATCGGGAGTGCTAGAAGTATACCGTGTTCCTTGGTATGTAAGGTATCCCGGATAACCACGAGTAGATTCAAGATTGTACCAATCATCTACAGCCAAAAACGCGGGTCCTTCCAACCATGCAATATCTACACCGAGCGCAGCTAAATCAGACTCGAGAAGACTGCGATCTTCATACACAGCGCGAACATTAGCGCGAGCTTGAAGATTGTTACCTGAAATACCGTGATTCGCCTCAGCTGTGTAAGAAAGCTCTGATGCAGACATTGCTTCGATATAGTCAGCAGTAATCGCAGTGATAAAACTGGTGTTTGCTGTAGAATTGCCTACTACAACTGACGCTCCATATTCGAATGCATCTGCATCCGCATAATTACCAAAATCAACTTTTGTTGAAATTCCTTGGTAATCTTTCTTCAAAACCACATTGATAACACCAGACACCGCATCTGAACCGTAAATCGCAGAAGCACCGTCTTTAAGGATTTCGATGGTTTCAATAGCTCCTTCCGGAATCGAATTCAAATCGAACATGGTTTGTAGTCCGTTGAAACCCGGTGCAGCGTATGGCGCAGTACGACGACCATTTACAAGAAGCAACGTGTTGTTATTACCCAAACCACGGAGGTTAATTGAGCTGAGGCCGGGAGTGAAACTAGTTCCAGCATCAGCAGGAGTTAGAGCTTGTCCAGAGTTCAGAGGAAGCGCACGAAGGGCATCACCAACCGTAGTGAAGCCAGATTCCTCTATAGAATCAGCTGTCAACTGAAGAACGGGGTTTACTGTTTCAATATCCAATCGCTTGATCCGCGATCCTGTCATCACAAATGCTTCCAATTCTTCCACTTCCTCAGCGTCGTCTTGAGCGAACGCGAAAGCAGGAACAAGTAGAGCAAGTGCCAAGAGCCACTTTCCAGCAGCGGGTAGTTTGTTCCAAGTTATTAGTTCTTTAGGCATGCTAGTTATAGATTATGTTAAAGGTGAACAGCTAAGCCGTTCCAGTGTTACTTTTTTGGTTACGTTTACGTAAGATTGCAACCTCTTTCACAAACATTTATCAGAAAAAAGTAACTAAAAACGGCTTAACCATGCTAATCGTAGCATAAAGATAGCATACTCCCTGCCAAGACTCCATTTTGGCGAAAAATTGACAATAATCAGCAAACATCCCTGAGATGATCCTTTAAATGTATAAAAAAAATACAAAAAGCTACATCCCAAGCCTTATGCGTCTAAAAATAACACACTTCAAAAACTGCATTGTTAGGATGAAGCCCTCAATGCATTTCTGACCGCATTGAGATAGTCTTCAACATGCGATTGAGGCCTGATATTCTGCGCCTCCTGCAGGAGTTCAACCGCGGCAACAAATTGACGCTGTGCAACCTTTACTCGAGCCGCTTGCACTAGAGCCTCCACTCGATGAGAATCAATCTTTTGTGCTCTTTCGTAGTAGAAAACCGCAGTTTCAAAGTCTCTCTGGTCGTAATAATATTCTCCAAGAAGCAAGAGCGCTTCACCATTCAAAGGATCTGCTTCAATGACCTGCTCCAGCGAAGCCACCGCCGATTCAAAATCACCTGCAGACATCGCAATCTGCGATTTTAGATTGAGCAACTGCTTCGATTGATCACTGCTCATCGATATTTGAGCATTCTCCACTTTTTCGATAAAATCAATCGCGTCACTGTAGGCACCGAGCGCAATCATCCCCCTTGCAAACCTAAACAGTCGGTCCACTTCTCGTGTACTAATCGTGGCAAGCGACTCCACATACCTCTCGCTCGCCAAGGTAAATACTTTCTCATTCAGATAAATGTCACCCATTAGCATGAGAACAGAGGTGTCTGCCAATCCTCTTCTCCTCATCACCTCCAGATATTTGGCCGCCTTCAACTGCTGCTGCAGAGAAATACATGCGTTTGCTGCGGCTGTGTAATAGGCTTTAGTGTTGGGATATTTCTCAATTAGCTCGTCAAGCTTTGCTACAGCTTTCTGAAAATCTCCGGTTCTCTGTAGAGCAGTTGCCTTTCCTACCTGCCAATCTTTGTTTTTTGGGGAAAGAACTCCGGCGATATTGTAAGAATCCAAAGCAGATTCATTCAGTCCTTGATTGAGATAACAATAACCCAAAAGGCCAAAACTGTCTCCTTCCTGATTACCTAATTCAATGCTTTTCACAAGAAACTCAGCCGCCTTTTCATAGTCCTGCAACTGAACATACGCCAATCCTACGTTCTTGTATGCCCGAAGGAAATTAGGGAATTTTCGGATAGCAACCTCGTACGCTTTGATGCCCTCACGATAATTCCCTTCCTGCAGCATGATATTACCAAGCGTGTAGTCGATCGCCGCACTTGCTTCAGGACCCTGTGCGTTCCGAAGAACTTGAATGGCACCGTTAACGTTGTTGGATTCCATGAATGTCCCAATTTCCGTGAACAACTCAGACTCGGTTGAAGTGATTTCAGGTTCTTTTCCTGACAAAACTCCGTAGCTGCCAACGAATCTTTCAACGAACTCTGGGTTACTCCAAGAATTTTCACTCAAAGGATAGGTCTGAGAATAAAGAGACAAGAATCCGCTTAGAAATATATGTCCTAGAATAATATAACACTTCTTCTTCATAAACTACTCCAATAAAATTTAGTCTAAATCCCATCCGAAAGGGAAATCATACCTAGCCCTAACCGCCTCGCCTTCCTTCTTTGGTGGCGTCCACTTCCACTTAACAAGAGCCTGCCTAACAGGCTGAATCGCCTCTTCGTGGGTAGAACTGATAATTTTTTCTATCTCAGTGACTCCTTCTTCAGTAATGTTCAGTCTTACAACGACCTCTCCTTTAGGATTATCTGCCAGGAAAAGCTGAGGAAAATTTGGCATAACAGTCTGCGTAGGTCTTGGCCTGGAGTCTAGATCGGCAATACTGAAAATCATAAGTTCACCCGCAACATCGGGAGCCACCGAAAAACTGTCCAATTGAAAATTTCCCATCACACCGCCAGTTCCAGGATTGAGCGCAGCTTCAAGCTGGCTTAAATCCAATTGTTGAGGGGGCTGCTCAAGCTCAGGCTCCTGCTGTTCGACCTCTTCTTCGGGAGGAGGCGGTGGTTCAGGAGGAGGAGGCGGTGGTGGCGGTAAAGATAAGTCTACGCTACGCACTACATATTGATCTCTTGGGTCACCACTGATTAGCTGAGTGATCGGAAGAATCGCGAAGATCGCAAACGCAGTCAGAAAAGTCGCCATGATCAGTCGGAAATACAGGCGATTTTTCTTTCTCGTTCTAAATCCTTCGAATTTCGGATGCTCTCCCATGAAAATTCAGTATCAAAAAGTTATTTTTTGGTAGAAATATTGACGCTCTGAGCACCGGCCAACTTTGCTTCGTCGATCACTCGAACCAACAAATGAGTGGGCACCGATTCATCCGCCTGAATGATTACAGGAATATCAGAATCCTCTTGAATCAATCGTCTTACCACTGCTCGAACACCATTAGATCCGATTTCACGACCTCCGTAGACCACGTTTCCGTTAGCTGAAATCGCGATCAGAATACTAGTCTTCTCCAACTGAACCGAGCTGGCCGCTTGTGGTTTAGTAACCTCAATCCCCGTTTCCTCCACAAACACCGTCGTGACGATAAAGAAAATCAGGAGAATAAATACCATGTCGATAAGTGGCGAAATATTGATTTCGTCACTTCCCTGATCGGACCCTACAAATGCTCTTCTTCTTCTCATTATTTTAGGATTTACGCTTCCTTGTTTTTACGTTCATAGACCTGTGCAGTCATGGTTTCCATCGCTGTGAGAAAAGATTGCATCTCATTGCGTCTTTTCATCACCACATACGCAATGATATA
>JAKSBQ010000303.1 GCA_022361075.1 Opitutales bacterium
CGGGGATATACGCCAAGAGAAATAAGCGCGTTGTAAGTTTCAGATTGGTCGTCAATTTCTATAACATTTTTAAGGGTCTTCATCTCGGACATGACTTCTGCCAGTTTCTGGTCCATATTATCATTAAACGGCGTCTTGCCGGCAGCTTTTAAATGGGTTTTATTAGTACCTAAACGGATCATTTCAGTTGCCCCGTTTACAATGACTACAGGCAGGCCTTGTTTTGCCCATTTTAATATTTGAACCGCACCGGATAGCGGCATGTCCTCCTGATAAAGAATAAGGGCTTGATAAGCAGGCCCATTCGGGGCAATTACGCCATTACCAAACTGGATACTCTCTTCCTCCAGAATTTGAGGGGCAAAGTAGTCGTAGGTATAGCCAGAATTCTGCAGGGTCATGTCTTTCCAATAAATGCCTTCATTAGAGCGAAGCCACCTGGTTTCATAAACCTCTTTTTCGTCCCCGGCAAAGTACATATTATTAAAATTGTAGTCCAGTCTTAAAATGCCAATATCCATAAGGGGAGTTCCCTGCCTTAAAATCATCTGGTACCGTGCAAGCATACCGGTCCAATCGTTGTAATGCTGAAAAGCCGGCTGACGGCACCCAAAACGTTCCGAGAACAATGGCCACATTCCCTCATGCCCGGGCCAGTAAGTAGAGACTTCTGAGCCGGCAATACTGGAATAACCGTGCAGGACAGTACGGGAGACACCGGCTGCAAACTGGGTGAAAATAATCTGGTTGTAAAAATCCAGGCCCATCATGTAGTTCCGCATGGTTGCGCCGGTCTCACTGGAGTATATTCTATTGTATAGATGAGCGGGTCCTGCCAGGTTACGGAAAGGTTCAATCTGTGAGGCAAATTCCAGAGATTCTGTTTCTATACCGTCTACATATTTTCCAGGCTGGGATATTTCAAAGGGCATGCCATAGGAGATTTCGGCACGCAGTGTCATGCCTATGCTGCCGAGCCATTCCTGAAGCGGCTTCAACATGTTGTCCATGTATAGGTCGGTCATGGTTTGATACAGGTCGTTACGCACCTTGGTAATATATTCAGCGTCCTGGTCTTGATAATAGTATTTAAA
>JAKSBQ010000098.1 GCA_022361075.1 Opitutales bacterium
CACCTGCTGAAACAGGCAGGGAGCCGGGAATAAGGGCTCCCGTTAAGAGCAGCGTACCTGCAAGAATGATCCCCGCTAATTTTTTAACCATAATTATCAGCCCCTTCCATATTAACTATTTACAGCATCTCCGGTTTTTGTAACTCTTTTCAACCTTCTCTTCAACCAGCCGGCAAGGTCATCAACAAATGTGTAGACAACCGGGA
Source organism: Opitutales bacterium (assembly GCA_022361075.1). Classification (GTDB taxonomy): domain Bacteria; phylum Verrucomicrobiota; class Verrucomicrobiia; order Opitutales; family JAFGAQ01; genus JAKSBQ01. Next base: position 207 of record JAKSBQ010000098.1, read on the forward strand.
TTACAACAAGTGTCAGGATAGCACCGAAGGCCAACCCTCCAACAACTACTGTGGCTAAGGGAGCTCTTGCCTCGGCGCCCTCTCCGATGTTTACTGCCAGAGGAACCATGGCCAGGATAGTGGTTGAGGCGGTCATCAGGATGGGCCTCAACCTGACAGAACCGGCTTCTAAAATTGCCTCTTTTCTTTCTTTGCCCTGTCTTCTCAGGCGGTTGATGTAATCCACCATCACAATTCCATTGTTGACTACAATACCTGCCAGCATGATGAGCCCGATAAAGGCTACCACACTGAATGTCCTGCCTGTTATAACCAATCCGAGTACAGCACCAACCAGAGCTAAAGGTATGGAAAACATTATTATAAAGGGGTGCATCAAAGACTCGAACTGGGCTGCCATAATCATATAGACGAGTAGTATTGCCAGGACAAGGGCCAGGGCCAGGTCCATAAATGCTTCTGTCATTTCTTTTTGTTCCCCGCCAAACTCAATGGTATATCCACTTGGCACCACTACTTCCTTGATACCTTCAGCAATATCTCTGGAAACGCTCTGTAAATCTCTTCCAGCTATGTCACCTCTGATACTCACTGAGCGCACCTGGTTGTCCCTGGTGATCTTAGTGGGACCTTTGACAGTTTCAAAATTTACCACCTGAGAGAGTGGAATTTTGGTACCAAAGGGAGTAGATATCTGGAGAGCTTTGATGTCTTCCAGGCTCTCCTTATTCTTAGCCATTGCTTCCACACGGACATTGACCTCATCACCGTTGGTCCTGTACAGCGTAGCCACACTTCCACTCAAGGAAGTCCTGACAGCAGAAGCAATTTGAGTAGATGTCAGCCCGTAGGAGGAAGCTTTATCTCTCTTGATTTGCAAACGAATCTCAGGCCTTCCTTCCTCCATACTGAAGGATACTTCCCTGGTGCCGGGTACGGCTTTCACAATGGAAGTAACTTTCTCTCCTAATTTTTCCAGTTCACTGAAATCGTCACCTCTGATTTCAATATTAACAGGGGAACTGCTGCCCATGGACATGCCGTCACCCATG
>JAKSBQ010000102.1 GCA_022361075.1 Opitutales bacterium
GGACAAAAAGTCAAAAGCACGTTTGAAGTGGAATTGAGTTTCGACACCCAAATGAACAAAACACGAAAGATGAAAACCCCAAAATACAGAGATCCTCAGCGCTATCCTCCCTTTTTCAGAAGGTAGTTTTTCTTCCAAAATCACTTCCCCGTTGCAAATCAGTAGGTGCAACGTTACAAGCAACTTAAACCTCAATCATTATGAAATCATTTCTTCTTCCCCTTATCTTGGTGTCGTGTTCATTTGCGGCATTCTCCCAAAACGATTCGAATGGCTCAATTCACACGCCTGACGAAGCCACAGTGCCAGACGTGAGGCCATCTTCCATTTTACCTGCAGGTGATGTGGACTACCATTCATTCAAAATAACTTCCAATGGTTTTCTTACAGTTTACACCACAGGTTCTGTGCTGGATATGGTCGGAGAATTATATTCTGAGGATCATACTCTGATCGCAACAGACGACAATTCAGGCACCGATTCGAACTATAAGATCGCAATGGCAGTCAGCAGAGGGACCTACATCGTAAAAAGCTCTTGCAAAAACCCTGATGCAACAGGCGGCTACACGTTTCATGTAGATTTCTCCAGTGGTTCAAGTGATGCCCATGATACGAATGGCACATTTGAGAATGCTGAATTGGTAGAAGTCCCCGGAACAAGGCCTCAATCAGCCATTTATCCGGCCGGAGATGTCGATTACCACAAATTCCGGCTCACCGAGCATACATTGATCGTAATCTACACAAAAGGAGATCTGGATACCTACGGTTACCTCTATGATAGATTCGGTGAAACAGTTGCAACCGATGACGAAAAAGGTGAAAAAAACAATTACAGGATAACAACTCCTTTAGGTCCCGGAGAGTATTACATCCGTACCCGCGCGTATTCTCGCGTTAGTACCGGAAATTACGAGCTCCATATTGAGTCGTATCCAAACGGAATATCAGATCTGAGCAATGGATTTGAATCTGCAATAGAAGTGCCTTTAGACCAACCCATTGAGGACGTTTTAGAATACAACGGTGACCGGGATTTGCACAAATTCAGAGTGATCGACCCCGGTGTCCTGCTGATGGACACGAAGTTTAAAACAAGTTCAAATAATGAAGGAATCATTAGCTCATTGTTTGATGAAAGAGGTGAAGAAATTAAAAGCGGACAGTTTTATCGATCACTTAGCGACAACGACTACAAATACTACGTATCCGTGACACCTGGGCTGTATTACTTGTCAACAAAAGCCGATCCGAATCACCCAAACGAGGTTGGCGCATACGTCATAAACCTCAGGTATGAAAACAGAACATCTTTGTTCTCAGATCCACATATTCAGACGATATCCGCTAATCAAAAATATCTGTACTGGTTCGGATATTATGATGATTCTGAGTTCCCATTGATCAATCACGCAGTTCTGGGGCCAGTGATCTACAGATATGAAAATTTCGAGCACAATCTTTATTCAGACCGATTCGGGAAACTGACGATTTCGGAAAAATCAATTTTTCCTTACCAGTCCATAGGGGAATATTCTAGTAGCGTTGAATTGGAAAACCTGAATGTTTTTAGCGAAAGAATGGGTGTATTCTATAAGGTTTCCACAACATCTACAGACGGGAGCTTAATTGAGGATAACAAATTTTTGGGACCGCACGTCCCGGGTCAAAAATCAGACTGGTCGGATAAGATTGGACCGGACATAGACGATGCTGTTTCCTTTTTTAATTGGACGTTGTATTACGCGGGCCTGACACAAACGAGATCCGCTCTTTGTGTTCATTATGCTAACTCGGGGTACCGAAATTTGCTAGAGTATTACCTACTCGATACCGAAGCGAGTAGGGAGAAAACTATCCTTCACTATCATAATACGGCGCGAGCCCTCCAATATTATCCGGAAGCCGACCATGAATTCTGGATTAATTCACTCAATCAATTGATGGATTTAGCAAATCAAGCGTTGCTGGATGCTCAAACTGCCTATCGCATAGCTCTTGAGCGTCAAGGAGGCTGAAGCCACCAACGCAAGTTAAGGAACCAATCGCAGTTCCTTTGATATGGAACAGAAATCAACGTTAGGATTACCGATATAAAACTCCTGAAAACCACGTTGGGACTCACCAAAAAATGGAAATCATCGACATCTACAAAAGCAAAATCGAAACCTTTCGATTTTACGTCAATTACATGACCAAGATGATCATCATCTATCTCGCGGTCATCGGTGCTCTGGCCAAATTTGCTCTCGATCGAAATTCGACCCCTCAACTGTTTTACACCCTCACCATGGCTGGTGTTCTGTTTTGTATTTGGACGTTGATCACCCTTCGTTTGCACTATTTGTCTGCAAGGAGTTTGAGAAACAGTCTAAACGCTCTGGCGGAGAAGCTGGAAATCACCGAACACAACGAAGACGCAACAAGATTCTGCAAATTTATAACCTTTCTGGAGGCTTTTAATTATGTGATTTTCGCAGGTTTCGTCGTTTTTGCGGTCATTGGCCCGGATGTATTGCTGAAGATGAGTTAGTCTAAAAGTTCTTCCACTGTCTCAGAAAACATCTGAGGGTTCTCGATGTTCGGAGCGTGACCTGTTTCCGGAACTTTCAGACAAACGACATTCGCGTGTTGATCAGCGAGCGCCCGGTGAATTGCTCCAAATTTATGATCCTGCTCCCCAGCGATTAACGTGATCTTTCTCGCTATCTTTGAAAATTCCTCATCGACCGGCATGAGACGGCCGTTACTGAAATATTTTAATGAAGCAGCCAGAGGCTCCGCGAGCAGCTGCTTTTTCCGAGCAATCCGAACCTCTGCTCCCTCCCCTTGCTGACTGCGAATGATCGGCTGATCCATCCATTTGTCGATGAAATTCTCAATCCCTTCACTTCTCAGCTTCGCTGCCAAGGCAGAGTCGTGTTCCAAAC
>JAKSBQ010000435.1 GCA_022361075.1 Opitutales bacterium
CTGGGTTTTATTCACCTACAAAAAAGGTCGAGTTTCAGAAGAAACTCAACCTTTCGTTAAAACCGAAATAAACTGTAACCGATTATATTCCTAAAACAGCGTCGCCACGGACAGGAAGTTCTCCATCAACCAACTCGCAATAAGAGATCTTGTCGGTGACACGAGTGACTTTGATCGTGGAGGTGATAGCGCCTTCAATACGGTCAAGAACCTCTCCTGTGGATGGATCAGTCAACACTTCCCCGACTTCTCTCACCTGGAATCGATCGCCAACGCTGATATTGAATTCGCCTCCACGATTGATCACGATGCGCCCATCTCCAGTCACGGTAACCACATTGCCTTCGACGTCATAATCTTCGAATTCACCCGCGATGAATTCAACCGCTTGAGCCACACAATCGTAGGCTGCCTCACCCACTGGAGTCTTCGAGAAACCACCGATCTGAGTTCCCAATCCACGCTCTGAAAAACCAAGAGTAAACCCTCTTTTGCCAGCCTTACCCACGATCCGCTGGCTTGCCAAAACTGTGGAAGTTGAAGAATCCCAGATCTTCACAATCATCTCTATCTGAGCTTTGCCCCCGCTCATTCCCACGTTGAATTTTCCAACTCGGAGACCTCCGCCACCGCCGGACTCGTTTGCTTCCACACCAGTGATCTGTGCCCTCGCGAGATAACGTGCGCTGCGAACTTGGCCTGTTTGTGCCACATCTTTCGCTTTAGCAGCACGGCCGCTAGCCTGAAAATCCTGCTCGGAAAGCGTTTCTTCCATGTTGTCTCTTTCGACCACCACAAACCGATTGGATTGTAAGAGCACATTCTCCAACATCACGGTCATGTTCTCCTGAAGATCGATATCGCTCTTCCAATAGGAGGTGTTTTCAAAAGGAACCACTCCGATAGCGTGCTTAACACCATTGTAAGGTGGAAGGTTTAGCTGCGCGTTTCCGTCTTCTGTTTTAGTTTTTCTGTCGAAAAGTCCAAAAGCCGCACCAGATGTTGCGACAAAAACGAACAACAGCGTTAGAGTTTTTGAGAGGTGATTCATAGTAGGTAATAGTTGAGTTCTTACAAAAATTCTCAGCTGAAACAGCCGATAAGATGCTAATTCTTAAGTCCGAAATAGCAAATTTTTAGGAGGATTCGTTTCCTGACCCTTAACCTACAATTTCGAACGTCGTGGGGAGCTTGACGTATCTGGATCGCAGTATATTCACACTCTTCTAAAAAATTTCTAACTCGTGACGACGGTGGTAGTCGCGCAACTCGCGATCACCGCGGCTGTGATCGCCGCCTGAGTCTCTCTAACAATATCAGAAACAACGGTCCCAACCTGCTCCTCCGACATGATGTTCTTCACGACTCTTTTTGCAGTTTTCAAAACATCCTTGGAAAAAACTTCACTCTCCAACTTCGCAGCACCGATCAAACTGAGCAGCAGAAACCCTTCCTCATCGATCTCCACCTCTCCGAGGACTTGCTGATGCAATTTTCGCCTAATCTGATTTTCAATTCTCGCGTCCTCCGTCGGATAACGGCAGTAGGTAAAAACCCACAGCAGGGTTTTCTCTACCTCTTTCAATGCTCCAATTTTTTGTAGGTTTTGGATAACCAATTTTTCGATGGATCTGAAATCACCCGAGATCGATTGAATCCAATTCTTGATCGTTTTCGGCTTAGTCGCTCGATGAAAACGATCCAGACCGATTCTCATCATGGGGCAAGCAACATTTGCGCCTTCAGTTTTGAAGACTCGTTTCCCTTCGTTCTTGAGCAAGTCTTTGTGGAGCATTTCTAAGAAGAGTGCTCCCGCTACTGCGGTCGGAAGTCCTGCTTGATAGGCCATAGCGACACTTCCTTTTTCATCGTCCAGAGCGAGTAACAATAGTTTTTCGGGTAAATTGAGAGTTTTCATAGGTCTTAGATTGGTGACTGAACTTATCCGACAATGATTTATTCAGTCCATGCGATACTGTTTTCAACGGTCATTGCGTGGAGTTGAGGTGTTTGAGAGGTGTGCAAATGATAGCCTCCTCCCATAGTGCCAACCCAGGAAGCACCGGTCGACTGAAGAAATTCCAAAACTACTCCGTCTCTGGAACACATGTCTTCGGTCGACAGCCGCATCTGGCCAAATCGATCCTTTACGTGCACATCCACTCCGCTAACCCAGAAAATCAGATCTGGCGAAAATGCTGAGCCCAGTTTCCTCAATGATCCAGAAAGTGACTTCAAATAGTCTGCCCCTTCGACGTAACGATCCAGCGATACATCCATATCCCCAGGAACCTTTTGAGCAGGGTAATTTGCTCCGACGTGAATGGAGTAGGTGAATACATTGGGCAAATCTCCCAAAACGAAATGGTTTCCGTTCCCTTGGTGCGCATCTGTGTCGATGATGAGAATCTGTAAATCGGGCTCTTCACGGAGCAAAACTTTCACGGCAGTCGATACATCATTGGTCACGCAAAAACCCAGTCCTTCTGTAGGCATCGCATGGTGGGTTCCTCCTCCTAAATTCCATGCCGCACCAACTTCAAGCGCTGTCCTTGCGGCGGCCAGAGTTCCTCCCACATCGAGTAAACTCCGTTCAAGGAACCGGGGATGATGGGGTAAACCTAATCGATTACGCGCATACGAACTCAACCCGTCACTCTCAACAGCCCGAAGATAGGATTCCTCGTGGACTAGCGTGATCTCTTCCCAAGAGACAGGTAGTGGCATCCGTACATCGAGTTTGTCTGCATGAGAAGACTCCAATAACACCCGTAGAGTCTCTGGGTATTTCTCAATCGGGAAAGGATGCCCTTCGGGCAGAGGGACATAGTAAGCTGGATGACTGTAACAAATCATCAGCCGTTAGCCAAACTAGTCTCTCCAGGCGAAGTGATCGACGTCTTTGGCAAGTGCGATGTCTCGCGTGGTGACTTTATCTCCGGCACTATGAGTGTTCAGACCGATCGTAACCATGTTATAAAGGTTATAGATCTCCGGATGATGATCTCTCCTCTCACATTCGTAGGACAAACGTACGATAAAAGACATCGCCTCTGCGAAGTGTTTAAACTGAAAGCTTTTAACGATTCTGTTGTCCTTGAACTCCCAACCCTTGAGGCGAGTAAGTTCTTCTCTGATTTCCGATTCTGATAATGGTCTTTCCATAGCAACCTAGTTTCGTAAATATGAACGACTTCTGTCACTTGTGTCAAATGAACGCTCAGAGCCAGAACCCGAGTGCGACGCAAATTTTGTCAGTAACACCGTACCCTTCAACTTTGTCTTGGCGATGAGCTTCTCAGTGTGCTAATAACTCTGACTCAAACATGCCCGAAACAGATTCAAATTCAGAGCACTCAAAAATTCGTCACGTAGCGATCATCATGGACGGCAACGGAAGATGGGCGAACGAAAGAGGGCTCGAACGAATCGAAGGTCACAAAAAGGGAGTAGATAATGTCGAGTTGGTTGTAAAACTAGCCTCTGAAATAGACCTGGAAGTTTTGACACTGTTTGCCTTTAGCAGCGAAAACTGGAAGAGGCCCAAGGCGGAAGTCGATGCGTTGATGGCCCTACTCGAGAGTTTTTTACTAGAAAAAAAGAAACTTCTCCATGAACAAAAAATTCATCTACGCCCCGTTGGGAAAATAGAAGACCTCCCTGAAAACGTTCGGAACCTCCTGAGAGAAACCTGTCGAGAAACTCAATCTTACCCTCGGACGCTGGCCCTGGCCCTAAACTATGGTTCTCGGCTCGAAGTTTTGGAGGCGGTCAAGAAGTATGCACAGGCAGTCGGAGATGGAAACGAACATCCCGACGAGATTTGCTGGAAAAAATTCTCCAAATACCTATATACCAGCGATTTACCTGATCCAGATCTCATGATACGCACCTCAGGTGAGACGAGATTAAGCAATTTTCTTTTGCTTCAATCCGCCTATGCAGAGATTTACTACTCACCCGTGAATTGGCCCGAATTCGGGAGAGAGGCATTTGAAGATGCCCTCAAATCCTATCATCAACGAGAGCGCCGCTTTGGTAAAACCGGAGCCCAAATTCAGGAATTAAAAGTTGCAGGCAAATAAACCTAAAGCTACTCCCAAATGGTTACACTGGTTATCCCGTATCGGGACCACATTTGGATTGTTGATCGGAATCTGGTTTTACCTTCAATGGACGAATCTACTTGGTGGAGTCTTGATTCTCGGCCTGCTTTGTGCGTTGACCCAACTTGAAGTCACTGGCTTTCAGATGCCGAATAACTCGAGGGTTCTCCGGTGGATCGTTTCTCTCGTAGGATTATTCATCCCACTCAGCTTTCACTTCACATTGCTATCGGGGAGAGTAAATCCAATTTTTTTCGTCATTTTCGAAGGGTTCTTGGTTCTCTACTTCATCGTCACCATTCTCTCAATCATTCAGCCAAGGGTGCTTTCAGCAGTTGCTAAGAGTAAATGGTTTCCCATCTGGGGGATTTCACTTCCCATGTCGGCTTACGTTTTTGTTGCTCACTTCTTCATGAACTCTGGGCGAAATAGTACGGAAGCGCTCGCGTGGACCATCGCGCTGGTGTTGCTCACCAAAATCACAGACATCGGGGCTTTGATCGTGGGGAGTCTAATCGGGAAACATAAACTGGCACCTGAAACCAGTCCGGGTAAAACCATCGAGGGTGCGATCGGAGGAATCGTTGTTAGCGGTGCTGTAGGATTACTAATCTACTATTTCGCAGGTTTGCAACTCGATGTTTCGATCGCCACGTCAGCTTTCAAGGAATTCATACTCCTCGGTTTTTCGATCTTTCTATTTTCAGTTTCAGGAATTCTGGGAGATTTATTTGAATCTTCATGGAAAAGATACCATCAAACCAAGAATTCGGGGAGTTGTTTACCCGGTCTTGGAGGAATCTATGATTTGACTGATAGTATCATCATGAGCGCACCAATAGTCTATTTTGTCGTAAAACACTTTCTGCTCTAGATGAAACCGAGGAGACGAGTCGCCATTTTTGGAGCCACTGGTTCGATCGGGACCAATGCGATCCGCGTTATTCGCGCCCACTCGGATCAGCTCGAACTCATTGCAATTGCAGGTGGTAGCCGAGTGGAACCTTTGGCTGAAATTGCACGGGAGTTTAAACTTAAGCACGTCTCTGTTTTTGACCCGGGGAACCAGACAGAGAAAGAGCTTAAAGATCAGTTTCCGGGAGACACTTCCATCACTACCGGACTGGAAGGGCTCATCCATACCGCCACCTTGGAAGAAGTGGACATGGTTCTGATCGCCGTTGTCGGAATCACTGCACTCCAAGCCTGTATCGAAGCGATTAAGCACCGTAAAAAAATCGCTTTAGCTTCAAAAGAGATCCTGGTCATGGCGGGTGAGTTTATCATGCCGCTGGTAGAGAAATATGATGGACTTCTCCTTCCTACCGACAGCGAGCACAATGCCATTTTCCAGTGCCTTAGCGGAAACTCCACCAAACACGTTAGAAACATCATCCTGACCGCTTCAGGGGGACGTTACCGAAATACACCGATGGAGCAACTCGCAGTCATCACTCCAGAGGAAGCCGTAAAGCACCCCAATTGGAACATGGGTCAGAAAATCTCCATTGACTCTTCGACAATGGCCAACAAAGGCCTCGAGGTGATCGAAGCCAAGTGGCTTTTTGGAATGAAACCTGCCCAAATCGAAGTCGTGATTCATCCACAGAGCATCATTCACTCCATGGTGCAGTATGTGGACGGTTCCGTAGTCGCACAGATGTCCCCACCCAATATGAGCTTTGCGATCCAACACTGTTTGCTTTACCCAGATCGGGCTCCTGGCGTCGATCCAACCATCGATTTCGCCAAGCCCTTCTCTCTTGATTTTGAAGCGCCCGATTTTACAAGATTTCCCTGCCTAAGACTGGCTTTCGATGTTCTAAAAATGGGTCATACTGCACCCGCCATCTACAACGCTGCCAATGAAATAGCCGTCCAGGCCTTCATAGAAAATCGCATCTCCTTCCTTGATATACCAAAGGTTATCGAATTTACTCTTGAATCTTTATCCATCACTCCGCCCAGTTCCATCCAGGACATCATTGACGCCGATTTGGAAGCAAGGGAGAGGAGCCTGAAAAAAACACTCAAATGAGTTCAGACACCATTTTAGAATTACTCAAGAATCTGCCTTTTTTTGTCTTAGCCATTTTCGGGCTGGGACTGTCGATTTTTGTACACGAGCTCGGGCATTTCCTCGCTGCAAGGAAACGAGGTCTGCACGTGACGCGATTCTCGATCGGCATGGGTCCCAAAATCGTCTCTTGGGTACGAGATGATGTCGAATACCGAATATCCGCGCTTCCCATCGGTGGTTACGTGGCCCTGCCACAACTTGCAGACATGGGAAGACTCGAAGGCGGAAAAGAGGGAGAGTTTGCAGACGAAGAGGAATTACCTCCTATTTCGTTCAGCGATAAGGTCATTGTGGCTGTGATGGGTGCAGTTTTTAATTTCATTTTCGCTTTTTTGCTGGCCCTTATCATCTGGTGGACGGGACAACCCTCATCAAATGAGATGCTCACCACTAAAGTGGGTTACGTCACCCAGGAATTGAACATCGATGGAGTGTCGGTTCCTGGGCCAGCTTACGTGGCCGGGTTGAAGCCGGGAGATGTAATCACAAGGGTGGATGGCGCATCTGTCGAAACTTTCAGCGACATTCATCAAAAGATCCTGACCGGATTCGGCAAAAATAAAGAGGGTGAACCGGAAGTGATTCTCGAGATTCTTAGAGATGAAGCACCCCTTACGCTTACAGTCAACCCAGCGATCGCTTACTACAACTCTCTGTCGAAAGATCCCATCCGAACAATCGGCATCGCTCCGGCAGACAAGATCATCTTACACACAGTCACTGCTGATTCTCCTGCTGAGAGGGCGGGGCTGCTGCCCGGGGATCATCTGATTAGTGCAAACGGCATTCCGATCCATCAATTGCAAACATTTGTCGACATCATTTCGGACAAAACGAACACGCCCACCGAACTTCTGATCGAAAGAGGTGGGCAGAAAATGACTTTCGTGCTCGATCCCGTGACAGTCGCGCTGACTAAGCCCACATTGAAGCTTAGGTTCCAAAGAAGCGGATTAGATTCCACCATGACCGTTCGGCCAGACTTTGGCAGCGCATCCACCGCAAATAAAACAGACCCAAGCTCAAAAGCTAGTCTGAAGGTTCACCAAATTGTCAGTGACAAAGGTGGCAGTCTGTCAAAAATCAAAAGGGAAGACCGAATTATTGCAGTCAAATCCAAGGCTGTGGATTCACTGGAGTCACTGCAGAAAGCCATTGAAAACGAACGGGGTCCTTTGCTTCAGGTGACCGTTGGAAGAAGCGGGAGAACCATGACGGTTCCAATCGTTTTCTCAAACATCATCACCGAAGTTACCCCCCCTTACACTCAACCAATGGTCGGTTTCTCCATCGCACAGGATACGGTGGTAACCCATGTCGGCCCTTTTAAACAGTTTGGGGAACAGATCGCGATCACCTTTCGCATTCTCCAGGCACTCTTTCACCGCGACTCAGAAATCGGCATCGGTCACCTTAGCGGACCGATTGGGATTGTCAGACAATTGACCGAAATCACACGAATGGACTTCAGGTTGTCGCTTTCCTTTCTGATTTTAATGAATGTAAACTTAGGCATTCTGAATCTGCTACCCATACCGATTTTGGATGGTGGACACATTCTTTTCGCGATTATCGCAAAGATTCGAAGAAAAGCTCTGCCTGTGAAAATTGTCGCGAGCCTTCAGGGTGCTTTCATGCTCATGCTGTTTTCCATCATGATCTATGTCGTTGTGAAAGACAGTGTTCGTTGGAAGGGTGACAGTCAGCAGTTGAACGAAGCTGAAATCTTTAGCAAACTTCGCATTGATCCTGTGTTCGTGGACGATAAGTAATCTTTCAAGGCCATGCTTCCGTACGCCACCTCAAGAACTCGGACGATCCGTAGAGCTACACGCGAGGTCGCGGTTGGTAACGTTCTCGTAGGTGGGAAGAACCCCATCCGGGTGCAGTCCATGACGACGACACCAACAGAAGACGTCGCTGCCACTGTGGCTCAGTCAAGAGAGTTGATCGAAGCAGGTTGCGAAATCGTGCGCATCACAGCTCCCTCCATGAAAGCCGCTCGTGCTTTGAAAGAGATACGCGAACAGCTCTCAAAGGACCAAATGCACACGCCTCTCGTCGCCGACATCCACTTCATGCCCAAGGCAGCGATGGAAGCCGTTGAGCACGTGGAAAAAGTGCGCATCAATCCCGGAAATTTTGCAGACTATAAAAAATTCAAAATTCTCGAGTATACCGACAAGGCTTACGCCGAAGAACTCGAACGACTCTATGAAGCATTTACCCCGTTCATTTTGAGATGTAAGGAACTCGGAAGGAGCATCCGGATTGGTACCAATCACGGATCTCTGTCCGACCGCATCATGAACCGTTACGGCGACACTCCTCAGGGAATGGTAGAATCCGCGCTTGAATTCATCCGCATCGCTGAGTCACACGGTTTTCGAGATATCATTTTGTCGATGAAAGCGAGTAATCCCAAAGTGATGGTAGCCGCATATCGACTTGCGGTTGCGAGGATGTATGAAGAACAGATGGACTATCCTCTACACCTCGGCGTGACCGAAGCAGGAGATGGTGAGGACGCACGGGTAAAAAGTTGCATCGGTATCGGGACCTTGCTCGCTGACGGCCTTGGCGATACGTTGAGAGTATCCTTGACCGAGGATCCGGTACACGAAGTGCCCGTTGGTAAGGAGCTCGCGAATTGGGCCGCCGGAATGTGGACCCGTCAAGGGCCAATTGAATCAGTGGAAGGAGCGCTCGACGAATCAATCGACTTCTACTCTCCCGAAAAAAGAAAAATTGATCCCGTCTCATCAGGTGGAAAATCCATTTTCCAAACTGATATTCCGCCACTCGTCGCTGTTGGATTACCCGATCAATCGAACTCAGCCGAATTGGTGAAACGGATCGCGGAGGTTCAGGTGAAACAATCCGACGCACCAATCGAATATTGGATTCATAGGATCAACAACCAAGAAGATATCGATTCGCTGCAAACTCTGACGGAGTGCCTCCCAAACGTGATCAAGGGGTTTATACTCGATTTTGCTAACTATGGTCATGTTCAAGATATTTTCGAAGGGCTCGAGGAAGCAGGAGGGGCTTTTCATTGGATCATCAACCTGCCTATCGAGAAATTGGCTCAAGCGGATCTCTCAAGATTGAAAATAGCAGATCATTTTACGGTGTGTTTCGACTTCTCAGGAGTTGAAGATATTGGTAGTGCAATCGACACTTTTCTCGAAAACTGGGAGCACCCCTTCCTCATCACCACGAGCAAGGCTAAGCTCGAAATGCATCCAATTGGTGTTCTGAGGACGACAGTTTCTGAGTTTCACAAACGAGGGAAAAGCCCGGCGGTTTGGCTTCGGAATCTTGATTCTAATTTTTCAAAACCCGCTTACGGTTTTGCTGAAATTCTTCAGGAAAGCAGCATCTACTCCGGAAGTTGTCTCTGTGAAGGAATAGGGAATCTCATTAGTGTGGAAGTTGAGCCGAACCTTTTGAAGTCTACGGCCCTCGCTTACAACATCCTTCAGGGAGCTCGTGCTCGAATCTCCAAGACCGAATTTGTTGCTTGCCCAAGCTGCGGACGAACGTTGTTTGATCTCCAGTCCACCACTCAGAAAATTCGTAGCCGAACTTCCCACCTGAAGGGAGTGACCATTGCGATCATGGGTTGTATTGTGAATGGTCCCGGCGAGATGGCCGATGCCGATTTTGGATACGTAGGTGGAGCCCCGGGGAAGGTAAACCTTTACGTGGGAAAAACTTGCGTTAAAAACGGTATTCCCGAAGCAGAAGCAGTGGATCGTCTCATCGATCTCATCAGAGAAAACGGAAAGTGGGTCGACCCGAAAACGGCTCCTACACAGTAGCAGGTGTTTTCAAATGAGATTGGTAGATGTTGCACATGAATTCCTTTCTGATCATCTCACCAACGGTTCGGTTGTAATCGACGCAACTGTCGGTAATGCTCACGACACCCAATTCCTCGCACAACAGGTTGGAATAAACGGTAGGGTCTATGGATTTGATATCCAGAGCATGGCGATTGAGACCGCTACCATGATTTTGCAAACGAAAAAACTGTTCAATCGTTGTACACTCATCCAGGCAGGTCACGAGAAAATGGATTTCCACATCCCGTCCTCCGAAAAAGAAAAGATCTCTGCCGTCATGTTTAATCTCGGTTATCTCCCTCATGGAGACAAAAGCATCACGACTCTTGCATCCACCACGCGACAGGCACTCAATCTTTCTTTGGAATACTTAAAGATCGGGGGATTCCTCAGTGTTTTAGCATACCGGGGACATCCTGGCGGAACGGACGAATACGAAACCGTCGATGAATGGATACGTTCGAAAAAAGAAGAACTTCAGATCAAAAAAACTCAGGACAGCAACCATAGAGCTGGAGCCGGACCGTTCCTCTGGATTCTCCAAAAAAAATAGATTTTAGTCTATTCAGTTAGGATTTCTTTCGCGGATTTTTTCTGCGGAATCATGGGTAAAACGTGCTCGCTGTAAGGAACCACCACATCCAAAAGATAGGGGCCCTCGTGGTCCAACATCTCTCGAATCGCTTCCCGCAGTTCTTCACGTTTGATCGCACGCCGAGCTTTCACACCAAAGCCTTCGGCGATAGTGACATAATCCGGGTAAATACCTTCGGGATTCTCTGGTCCACCGATATTGTCATGGTCACAAAGAATGGTTTGCCCGCGAATTCCATCATAAAAACGATCTTCCCATTGCACCACCATCCCCAGGTGCTGGTTGTTCAAGATAATGACCTTTGCATTGATTTTTTCGATTTTCGCAGTCGCGAGTTCCTGAACATTCATCAGAAACGAACCATCTCCATCAATGTCGATTACTTCTTTATCTGGGAATGCGACTTTGGCTCCGACCGCAGCGGGATAGCCAAATCCCATTGTGCCAAGACCCAGCGAACTGATGTAAGTACGAGGGTCATTAAATCGGTAGAACTGCGCAGCCCACATCTGGTGTTGACCAACACCTGTAGTGATGATCGCCTCACCTTTCGATTCTTCGTAAAGAATTTCAATGGCTTCCTGGGGAAGGATATGCTCACTCTCTTTGTATTTGAATGGATACTCTGACTTCCATGAATTTAACTTTTCCATCCACTTCGTGAGATCCGGTTTAGTGTAGGAGCCTTCGTCCCAAAGGTTCACCCAACGTTCAAGAGCATATCCAATATCCGTGTGAATCGCATAATCTACGATCTTGTTTTTGTGATGCTCGGAACGATCAAGATCCAAATGAACGATTTTAGAATTTGGGGCAAACTTACTGACTTCTCCGGTGATTCGATCGTCAAACCTCGCTCCTGCGCAGATCAAAAGATCGCTTTCGTAAACAGCCCAGTTTCCCGCCACACAACCATGCATGCCAAACCAGTAAAGGGACTGAGGATCATCAGCTGGCAAAGCTCCAAGGCCCATCAGAGTGGAAGCCTGAGGAACACCAGTCTTCTTCACAAATTCACGCAGGATTTCACTAGCGTTTGCAGAGATAATTCCACCTCCCGTGTAAATTACAGGACGCTCCGCTTTCTCGATGAGCTCAAGCACTTGTTTCAACTCATCATCACTCGCCTTGGGGCTGTCAGGATAACCTGGAAGCTCGATAGTCTCGGGGAACTCAGGGACAAACATCTTTTGTTGGATGTCCTTCGGAATATCGATCACCACAGGACCGGGACGACCAGTAGTCGCGATGTGAAAAGCCTCTTTAATCGCTTTGGTAAGATCCTCATGGTCTAAAACCAAGTAGCTGTGCTTTACGACTGGCATCGTCATGTCCAGAAAATCGGTCTCCTGAAAAGCAGCCTTGCCGATGAATTCCTGATAAACTTGTCCGGTCAACACCACCAGAGGAATGCTGTCCATGTAAGCGTCTGCGATACAGGTCACCAAATTGGTCGCGCCTGGACCACTGGTCGCCATGCAAACTCCTGCTTTACCGGTCGCACGAGCATAACCATGAGCCATGAAACCTCCACCTTGTTCAAAACGCGGTAGTACGGTACGTATCTTGTCCTCACGTTTTACGAGCGATTGGTGGAGCTCCAAAGACGCACCACCCGGATACGCAAAAATGACATCGACCCCTTCCCTGATCAGAGACTCAACGACCACATCGGCCCCTTTCATCATCTGACTCGTCTCTTCCTGGTCTACAGAATCGGTTGTCATGGATTTGTTCATTGTTCGCTTTGTGATGTTGGTGTAATATTATCGTTTTTCCCGCAGATTGCAGAAAAACAAATTGAATTTAGGTAGCTCACGCTGCTTTGATCGTCAAATGGAAAAGAAAATCCTGTTCATCGGGGACATTGTCGGAAAACCAGGCCGCCAGGTGCTAAAGAATCAACTTCCGGGTCTCGTGCAACGATACGGTGTCGATGTGGTAATTGCGAACGGCGAAAATGCAGCATCCGGAGCGGGTATCACCAAAAGCCTGGCCCAGGAAATTCATCGTGCAGGCGTACACGGAATCACACTTGGCGACCATGTGTGGGATCAGAAGGGTTTTGTAGATGAAATCGATGATTTGGAAAACCTATCTCGGCCCGCAAATCTCCCATCGATGTGCCCTGGAAAACCTTACTTAATCGTAGAGAAAAACGGTTTCCGCATCGGTGTTATCACGGTTCTGGGTCATGTATTTATGAAGATCAGTGCTTCTTCGGCTATGGAAAGCCTGGATCACTATTTACCAAAAATAAAGGAACAAACCGACGCGATCTTGGTCGAAGTACACGCGGAAGCAACTTCTGAAAAGGTAGCGTTGGGCTTCTATCTTGACGGCAAAGTGAGCGCGGTTGTAGGTACTCACACTCACATCCCGACAAATGATTGCCGCCTTCTTCCCAATGGAACCGCCTACCAAACTGACGCAGGAATGACTGGTCCCTACGATTCAGTACTCGGCCGCGAAGTTCAACCAATCGTAGACAAAATGCGGGATGGGATCCCTAGACGTTTTCCAGTCGCCACTGACAATGTTCAACTCAGGGGTTGCCTAATCACAATCAAAGAAGATGGACTTGCCCGAACGATCGAACCTATCAGAGCCATTTTGTAGCTGAAATGCGTGTTCTTGTTACAGGAGCGAGTGGTTTTATCGGTTCGCATGTCGTCAAAAAGCTTCTCTCGGTGGGATACCAGGTTCGACTCACCCACCGTAAACACAGTAATCTCTACCGTCTGGATGGGTTGGATGTTGAGAAATCCATAGCCGATGTCAGAGATCCCGAATCCATGGAGAGAGCCTTAAGTGGCTGTAGGGCTGTAATCCACTGTGCCTCACTCTCAAACTGGAAGGATCTTCTTTCTCCCGCACTAAGAGAAATAATCGTCGACGGAACTCGGATCATAGCGGACTACTGCCAAAAAAACTCGATTCGAATGGTTTACGTAAGTAGCGCCGCCGCGCTAGGAGCTTCGAAGTTCAGTCCCGAAATTCGTCACCGCGAATCAGAGTTTAACCTCGATCCTGATCAGTTTACCTACGCAGCGCTAAAATCGGAAGCCGACAATCTGTGTTCGACTAAAACTGAGGAAGGAGCCGATATCGTAATGGTTCACCCCGTGGAAACCTACGGGCCTGGTGACGACCAGATGGTGACCGCGTCCACACTAAAGGACTTCTTAAGTTTACCCATATGCGTGACTTGTGATGGAGGAACCTCAATCGCTCATGTGGAAGACGTAGCCAACGGAATCGTCGCCGCCCTGGAACGAGGAAAATCAGGAAACAAATACATCCTCGGAAGCGAAAACTTAAGTATCCTCGAATTGGCAGAATTAACTTTGAAAGTTGCGGATCGAAAAAAACCAATAGTGAAAATTCCCCGTCGGTTGCTCAATCTGTTGATCGATACCATGTTTCGAATTCCACTTCCGTTCTTCAGGGAGAACCGTGCGAAATTACGCTATGCAACCTACTACTGGTATTTTGAAACGGAACCATGCCTCAAAGAACTCGGTGTTCCATTTAGGAGTGCAGAGAAAATTGTAGAAGAAACCGTAAATTGGCTGGGGTCAAAGGGATGAGCCAAAAAAAGCCCACAGCACTGGAAGAGATTTCTTTGGGTTGGCAGAAAATCCTTCCAGAAGACGTGCGATCAAAAACCGCCCGGGTTCAGGACTGCAGCAACGACCTCACCGAAAACGAAAAACGCCTCACTCAAGACGCTTCTCCCCGACGATTGAACGAATTCGTTACCGCTAGAAGGCTCGCGCGAGACCTACTCGACCCTTCTGAAAGGAATAGTCTCCTTGAGAGAGACCAAAAGTCTGGAGCCCCCGTATGGCCAAGCGGTGTGGTAGGTAGTATCACCCACTGCAAAGAGCTTTGCAGTGTTGCTATCAGCGAAAACGGCACACTGAATTCACTCGGAATCGATTTGGAAAAAATTGAACGCGTGCAATTCAGGTTTCTCTCCAAGATCGCATCGGAACATGAGGTCAAAGAAATGGAAAGCTACCTTTCCGAAAATGAGTTCTCAACCGATGTTGCTCTCGCAGCAATATTCAGCGCAAAGGAGGCCTTCTATAAATTCCAATACCCTTTGACTGGCGCATGGCTTGGTTTCCGGGATGTCGAAGTCCAAATTTCCGATGGAAAAATCCATTTTGCGCCTAAAGACGAAACCATCACTAATGAAACACTCGGAACTCCCCAAGCGATTCTCCATGTCACAGAATCCCACGTATTGTCCGTAGTCTACTGACGAATCTCGTTATAGATTGCTAACTGGTCGACTAAACTCGCAAAAGCTTCGTCGACAGAGTCTGTGATTTGAAACATGTCGAGATCCGACTCGGAGATCACTCCCCACTTTCTAAAAGAATCAAAGTTCAAAACATCGTTCCAAAATTCGGTTCCGAAGAGGATGATCGGGACCTTTTTTACCGCTTTGCGAGTCTGTAAAAGTGTGAGCATCTCAAAAAGTTCATCCATTGTGCCGAATCCACCCGGAAAAACAACCAAGGCCTTCGCCGGATAAAGAAACCAATACTTTCGAGTAAAGAAATAGTGGTATTCGAAACTCAATTCCTCCGTGCAGTAGGGATTGATCGCCTGCTCAAAGGGAAGACTGATGCCTAAACCAATGGATTTTCCGTTCGCTTCCCATGCTCCCTTATTGGCAGCCTCCATCATTCCCGGACCTCCGCCAGAGCAGATGTAAAAACGATCCTCCTCGTGCTCAATGGACATGGACCATTGGGTAATTCTCCGGGCCAACTCAACAGCATCGTCGTAGTATTTGGCAAGTTTGACCGTATACTCTGCGTAGGATTCAAGTTTTTCCTTTTCAGAAGCATCTTCTGTCTGCCTCGCTTTTTTCATCAGCTGCTCATGTTTCTCCTTAGCTCGGACGGAATCTACAGATCGTGCCGAGCCAAAAAACACTATGGTGTGTTGAACCCGATTTTTCTCGAACCGCTGTTCGGGTTCGATCATTTCACACAAGATTCTTACTGGACGGGCTTCGTGACTGGATAAAAACTCGAGGTCTTTGTAGGATTTTTCAGGAACTGGGGATTCAGGTATACTCTTCATTATAAACAAATTAGGGTAATTATTTTACAGAAAGGAGCGACTTAAATCACTCCTTTTTTACGATTAGACTCAGGGTTTCGGGAGATTAGACTCACGGGGGTATTTCATTTCTTCGGACGCAGGGAGTGTTTTACCCACATTTTGCTTTGCCCACTCCATTCTTTCCCTATTGCTGGCGTAGTATCTTAGCCAAGCGTCAGGATTGTCCTGGGTTTCGGAACCTACAACATCAATCATGCATCCCGTTCCGTCCGCGAACGGAATTTGAGCGATTCGCTGTTGTGTGTATCGCTGGGTCAATCTTCTATACAAGTGCCGATCACTCAAATGATCCGAATTGGTAAGATAAACCTTCATTCCCGCAAGGGCGAAAATCAGTTTCCATAACTTCTCATGGATCTCCGCGTCGGAATAGTCAGGATGATACTCAAAATCATATCCGCGCACTTCGAGTTCTTGCGCCCAGGTGGTCATCGGAGCATCTGACAACTGTTGCATCCAGCGGAACATTGCTTCCACCAATCGATTCACTGAAAACAGGTTCTCGGATTCCTTTTCAGCATCCCCTTTTTGCTCGATACTACGGTTGATTTCATCTAACCACTCAGAAAACTCTCCCCACTCTTGAGATCTATCAGTCATCAAGAGTAATTATCGGCAACATTCGTGTATTTGTTTACGTTAAAAATATATCATTTTTGCCAAATTCCCAAAGCTTCCAGTTTTTGGGTGGCTTGACCTGACCAATCTCTATTGGCAGCCGGGCTTGCCGGACTCGGATGCAAAACCCAATCGACTTTTATGTCGGTGTTTCTCAGGACCGACTCAGCTCTAACGGCTGCATACTTTCCAACACCCACGACCCACTCCGGGTCCAGAATTTCCACAACCCTCTTGAGATGCTGATCACAATACTCCATCAGCGGCTTCTGCTCTCCTGCAGGGAGTTTGTCCGGAGTGAAATTCCTGCCACTTTCTTCCATAAAAACCAGCGGACAATAATTAAGAACAAAGTGATTTTTAAAAAAGTGATCAGGTTTTCCAAAGCGATCTTTAAACAAACCCCAAAGTCGTCTACCGCTCACCTCCGATTTTTTGCATTCAAACCCCTCAATCTTGCGTTTGGGGTGTTCTTTTTTCGGTTTTTTAACTTCACCCGCGATCTTCAACCAGTCTTTAACTGCCGCAATTTCGCCAAAAGGAACTCCCGTTTGACTCATTCCCCAGGGACCAGGATTCATGCCCATAAAAACTACTTTTTTGCGACCGATCCCATACTTACTCAGATAATCAAAATGAGAAGCTTTCGCATAGACGAGAGGATTGTAGATCGTGTGGATCGGAAGAGAAAATTTCAGTGATTCAACATGAGCAGCTAGTTGTTCAGCGATTTTTAGGAGTTTTTCAGACATCTCTCTGATAAGAATCCGAAAAATTCCAAGTCTCAAACCTTTCTATCATCCTTGCCACTAGAACCTTGGCTTCCAAATCTTCAATTTCCTCAATCGGATCTTTTGAAATCTCAAAGAGTATTCGAGAATCTGACAAGAAAATGGGAGTAATCTCGCATCTCAGGTGATAGCCAAAGATCAAGAAGGCCAACCATGAATACTCCATTTCTATCGGTAAATTTACTCCGTTAAAACCCTCACCCTGAGGCGCCGCAAACGGCAAGGTATCGTCTGAAAACACGACACTGACCTTGTAACACCCCTGCGTTTCAATCAATTCGAGAGATTTTCGTTTCGGATCCGTCTCAGAGAGATCACCGATCCATTCTTGCAGAAGGTTTCCCAGACTGTCAGCAAGGCATCGATTCGCCTCGGAGAGTTTATCTTTTTGTTGAGAAGGAACGCTGATCAGAGAGAAACTGATCTGTTCGAAGTTATCGCGCACCGTGGATAACACACTTGGCAAATCTATTTCAACTTCAGTCGCAGTTAGCTCTGACAAAACATCCAGTTGGAGACTAAGTTTCTCGACAAGACCTATGTTGGAAAGCATTGCGCTCATCTCTTCAGTCGATCTTGAGTGCAAACGCGAAGTGTCTGACTTAGCGTTAGCAGGATCGGCAACGATGCTATCTAAGTAGGCCGACAATGCCTTGTTCGGATAGTTTAAGTCTTTACGATTAGCGGTATTCCAAACCAAAAGACTCTGGATCTTTGATTCCAACTCCATCCGACGGATCGATGAGAGTTTCATCTTGATTAAATGATCTCTCTCCTGCCTCACCTCATAGAAGTTCATGGCCTTCTGGACCACATTCAGTAGCTCGTCACCGCTCCAAGGCTTACTGATATACTGGAATACCGCACCTTGGTTGGTCGCAGTCATTGCGACTGCGGTATCCGAAAAACCAGTGGAAAGCACGCGAATGATATCCGGATAATAAGCACGCGCCTGCTTAAGAAGTTCCAAGCCCGGACGTCCCGGCATTCTTTGGTCACTAACGATCAATGCGATTTCATTAGCGTGTTTCTTCAAAAGCAACCAACCTTCGTCAGCATTTTTTGCCACAAGGAGGTCAAAACTGTTTGAAAGCGTTTTTTCGAAAATGACTCGCCACGGCTCTTCATCGTCGACGAAAAGAATAGTGCGTTTTCTGGTGAGATGTGAATTCATCTTAAACTAGATTTCTTGGGCCGATTGGTTGGAAAAGGTCGCCAAGGCTCCTATTTCCAACTTCTCAAAATCCCACTCGCATTTGGTAGATAAAACTTGTTGCCAACTCGGTGAAAGAAATCCGCGACGCTGAAACCACTGAGCCCAATATTCTCTGAGTGGCGAGACTGATGATTCTTCAAAAAACAGTTTAATACCGCCATTTGATTTCGTTTGGGTAAGGTAGTATTCAACGAGGAAAACAATCCATTTGTCGGGTAGGCTCTGAAACAAATTACATGATAGCACCAAATCGAAGATTTCGCAGGTATTCCCTTCCTTTTTCCCACTAAAAAGTTCTTTCAACAGCTCTTTGAAACACACTTTTTTCCCTTCGACATTTGCATCGTCCAAACGACGCAATACACACTGAGAATGAATCTGTTCCATCAAATCGTCGATGGGTTCTTCGCAGTAGGTGATGATCTCCAAAGTGACTCGATTCCATTCCTCCACAGTCAGAAGATCAAGTAATTCGAAAGCTAAATAATCAGTGCCGATGACCAACACTCTTACTTCTCCGTCCTCCGCTTGCAGTTTATCTTTAATCACACTCGCGAAGTATTTTCCTCTTTGGTTTATAAGTGAGATTCCTAAAAACTCGTCCAAGAGAAGGTCCACAAACGCTCCCCTCGCATTTTTCTTCAACTCGCTGGAATTCAGTTTCTCCTGAAACTCAAAATTCAAATAGAAGGGACGCTCGTCGGATTGAAGCAATCTCATGATTCCCGATTGTCTTCCCACACTGCAGGAGTGATTACGCAGAAACTGAATCAGCTGGAGAAACTCTGAATCGTTCGAATCACAACTCGGAAGATCCAAATTTGGAAGTCGAGCGATGATAAGGTCTTCCAACCCTTCGACACTGGCATTCTGATGACTCATTATCTGTTTATTACACGGACTGCTGGCCTTTCTAAGCCCATTCCAAATCATATCGATCTGTTGCGTCCATTTAATCACCTCAAAAAAAGGAGATGAAGCAGTGTGTGAAGTGATCGAGTCCAGGAGACCGATATGCCAATCGTCTTCCCGAACCAATTGATTATCCAAAGATTCGAATCCCCTAAAATTCCAGCTACCGGTCAAATAGATGACTAGCCGAACAAGGGTCGAATGATTACTGACATCCGTGATCACTCCGGGGCCGTTGTAACGACACGAACCTCCAAAAACCAAACTCAAAGATGGCAATGTTTCATTCACAAAAAACACCTGATCCGGACTATAAGTCTCAATCGTAACCGAACTCGAATTGATGTTTACAACGGTACCACTCGATTCGAACCCCTTCGAATTACAAAATGAAACTATGGGATCAATTAAAATCATCACTTATTACTTTCACTCGACAGAATCTCTGAAAGCACAACCCGGGCCTTTTGGCAAACTCCCTCGACAATCAGCGATACTCGAAAATACAAAATGAAAATTACGGGTGGCGAGCATGAGGCCAAGCTACATTGAAGGATGGTGCGGGTAGACAGAATCGAACTGACATCATCTGCTTGGAAGGCAGAGGTTTTACCACTAAACTATACCCGCATCAAAGCGAGAGATACAAGAGCCGAGGCCTGAAACTGTCAACTGATAAACAAAAAAAGAGCCCCAATTTTTTGAAAATTTAGCTGTATTCAGGCAGATTGTGCGCACAAATTTACAATACTACGACCATTTCAATTGATTCATAACATCTAAATACTACGATCTAGCCCATGCCGTCCCTCTCAACGCCACCGAGTCACTACAAAAATAAACAAAAACGTGGAAAAAGTAAGGGAAGTTTCGCGGAATCCCAGAAGCTCGCGAAACTGAAGGCTGCGGAGAAAAAGGTAAACAAGACCAAGGTCAAACTCGATGATCTTGCAATTTTTACTCAACAACTCGCATCCATGCTTCAAGCGGGCCTGCCTTTGGTCACGGCGATGGATGCCCTTCAGGAACAAACCAACAATCTCGTTTTCCGAATCATCATCCGAAACGTAAGAAACGACGTAGCGAGCGGCACTCCTTTCTCCGAAGGTTGTGCAAAATACTCAAACGCATTCCCGAAGCTCTTTGTGTCGATGGTACGAGCAGGTGAGGCAAGTGGTAACCTTGCTGATATTCTGGAAAAAACGGCGGGTTATTTCGAAGAATCCGTGAAACTCGCGAAAAAGGTGAAAGGTGCGATGACTTATCCGGTGACGGTAATCCTGTTCGCTGCTGTTCTGGTGAACGTGTTGCTCGTTTTTGTGATACCGGTGTTTGCTGGCATGTTTACCAGTTTCGGTTCGGAGCTCCCGGGTCCGACTCAATTCCTCATCGATACCAGTGATTTTCTCAAAAAATACATCATCTACATCATCTTCGGGCTGTTCATCGGTTGGAAAGCGCTGGGTAAGTTTTTTGCCACCCCAAGAGGTCGCGGGGTGAAGGACTTCCTCATCATCCGAATGCCAGTATTCGGTGATCTGGCTCGCAAGGTTAGCCTCTCCCGTTTTTGTCGGACGTTCTCGATTCTGATGAAAAGCGGGGTTCCGATTCTGCAATCGCTGGAAATCGTCGCTTCGGGTAGTAACAATGTTTACATCGAAAAGGCATGTACTGAAATCGCCCGTAACGTGAGCCAGGGGGGACAGATTTCCGAGGTGCTCGCCACCAATACCTACTTCCCTTCCATGATCAAGCACATGACGCAAGCAGGTGAGCAAACAGGTGACATCGACAGCATGATGGTAAAAATTTCCGATTTCTATGATGTAGAAATTGAAAACATGGTAAACTCCCTCACTTCACTCCTCGAACCGCTATTGATTGTGGTCCTGGGCGTGGTCATTGGTGGGATTGTGATCGCGATGTTCCTCCCCATTTTCAAAATGCCAACGGTGATCGGCTTGATCATGTAAAGTGAATTTTATGAGCGAAAATTTAGAATCAAATACTCCGGAAATTGCATGCAACGACGCCTGCGGACTGCCCGTGGATGACGATGAACTGCGTCGAATCCTCACCCCTGAACAGTATGAGATCACCCGCAAAAATGGAACCGAACAACCTTTCTCAAATCCATTCTGGAACCACAAAGAACCTGGCGTCTACGTTGACGTTATTTCAGGCGAACCACTTTTTGCTTCGACGGACAAGTTTAACTCAGGCACAGGCTGGCCAAGCTTCACTAAACCGATAGCGGATAAAAATATTGTAGAAAGAGTCGATCAATCTCATGGAATGATTCGAACCGAAGTGCGCTCGGCCAAAGCAAATTCTCACCTCGGTCACGTGTTTCCCGACGGTCCAGCACCTTCAGGACTTCGCTACTGCATCAACTCAGCTTCGCTTCGATTTATTCCCGTTGATCAACTTGAA
>JAKSBQ010000008.1 GCA_022361075.1 Opitutales bacterium
CCCGGTGTGCGCTATCACACAGTGCGCGGCAGCCTGGACACCTCCGGTGTTACGGACCGCAAGCAAGGTCGTTCCAAGTACGGTACCAAGCGGCCGAAGTGATCCTGGTGAGGGTGGCGTAAGGGTTGTGCCCGCGCCGTCCCGCTGATCAGTCCGGTACTGTATTTTTAGAGCTATGTTTTTAAAGCTATGTTTTCAAAGCTGTAATAGATTATCGGTTTAAACGTAACAATTGTTTTAACGTAACAGTTTTTTACATTTCAACCTTAGTAAGGCCAAACCCCTGCTACCCACGCCGCTTTTTCCCAAAAAGCAATGTTGGCAAAACAGTGTTTGGAAAACCTGAAGAAAAGGGCTAATACAATGCCAAGAAGAAGAGTTGTCGCCAAGCGCGAGATTTTGCCTGATCCAAAATTTGGCAATCTCACCCTGGCTAAGTTTATGAACCACGTTATGGTCAGTGGTAAAAAATCCGTTGCAGAAAGCATTGTTTACGGTGCTTTGGATATTGTTAAAGAGCGGCTCAATAGCGATCCTATTGAAACCTTCGATACCGCGCTGGAAAATATTGCGCCTATGGTAGAGGTTAAATCGCGCCGGGTAGGCGGTGCGACTTATCAGGTGCCGGTCGAGGTTCGCCCATCGCGGCGCGCGGCCCTGGCCATGCGCTGGTTAGTGGAATACTCGCGCGGCCGCGGCGAAAAGTCGATGCGGCAGCGCCTGGCTGGTGAAATCATTGATGCGTCGCAGGGCAAGGGCTCTGCAGTTAAAAAGCGTGAAGATGTGCACCGCATGGCGGATGCCAATAAGGCATTCTCGCACTATCGTTTTTAGCATGAGGCGTTTTTAAGTAAATCGCTTCGAAGTGAGGATAAGGCAGTGTCACGTAAAACACCGATAGCCCGTTACCGCAATATTGGTATCTGTGCGCACGTAGATGCGGGTAAAACCACAACTACGGAGCGGGTGCTGTTTTATACGGGCCTTTCTCACAAGATTGGTGAGGTGCACGACGGCGCTGCCACGATGGACTGGA
>JAKSBQ010000083.1 GCA_022361075.1 Opitutales bacterium
CGACCTAGACTGTGACTTTGCGGAGTTGAGTTGGGCTGACCTCTGACCGCCGGTGTAGAGAGGAAGAGAGACTGTTGCAGAAAGATTGAGGTCGTCCATTCTGCCCGGATCATTAAAATCTAACCCAAAATCGAACGATCGTTGATTGAGAATCATTCCGAAAGCATTCATAGGTGCGTCTGTTGAAATGTAGCCTGAATGCAGGTTAACTTGAGGTCGGAACGCCGCTCGTGCTTGCTGGATTTGAGCGTTGGCTGAATTGATGGACTCAGCAGCTATTAAGACGTCGGGATTGTTTTCAAGCGTACGGTCAATCGCTTGAGAAAGACTCCACTGAGTAGCGGAGAGATCGCTAACCAGCATGATAAAGCTAACGAATGAAACGAAGTTGAATTTCATGACATTTGAATTCCTGCGATTGGGTTAAAGGGACAAGGCGGGACAGAGATGATTTGCAGTGGTTTATTTTCAGGCCACTATTCCGTTTTACCTTTAAATGCACAGCCGGAAGGCATACCTAATTTGCGGAAGAGTATCGCGGGAGGACAAAATCCCGTAAATGCAGATTGGATCATGTTGAGTCCAACAAAAGCAGTAAGGATGAGCCACCATTGACTTACCCAAAGAGTAAGCACCACTGAGATGAGAATAACGATACCGCCGAATAAAAACACCGCGCGATCAATGTTAATGGAATTCGATTTTTTCATGCTCTAAATAATTTTAAGTTATGAGTTGATTACTTGTTTTTTCTAAATTAGATAATGCTAATAAACCTATGTCAGTCGACCAGTCAAGTGATATATTAGAAAAAGATAATATAATGGTGCCGGATGCTTCTGGAATCATTGAAGCCAGCAATATTTTGAGTGCTTTGAGCAATCCTCAGCGACTACAGATCCTTTGTCATCTCGTTACTCATGGAGAATTGTCAGTCGGAGAGTTGCTTGAACGAATGGACCTCAGTCAGTCCGCTCTTTCGCAGCATTTGGCTCGCCTTCGATTGATTGGCTTAGTGGAGACCCGAAAAGAGAAACAAACGGTTTACTACAAAGTGGGCAGGGAAGATGTGAATGAGATTTTGCACATGCTTCATCGACTCTATTGTAATACTAATTAGTAGGATTGATGGCCCTGATTAGTCCTATGTATATGTAGGGTTATTTGAGATGGATCTGTTGAAAATACGGAGCTGCGAAGTAATCTAAGCTTCTGGTAATCGGTATGATAGGAGATCATGTCAGTTCCGAGAACACCACTTTTAGATTCCTCAGAAGTTCTCCGGATTTTTTGCATGCACTTTTGGACAACTCAAGTGCATGCATATTGCTTTTGGATTCGAACATGCGCTTACAAGCGTTCAATGATGCGTTCCGAACCATTTTTAGCAATAAACCCGATGAACATCTCTTGTATAAAAGGTGCGGGGAGGCCATCGGTTGCGCTAATCATGTTGAAGAAGGCAAAGACTGTGGAGAGACAAGCAAGTGTTGTGATTGTGAACTGCGCAAGGCAGCGTTGATGGCCTATGCCGAGAATCTAACCATTTTCAAGAAAAGGATCTCAAGGGAGTTTTATCGAGTGGATGACCGCAAAGAACTGAGGCATTTGCAGTTTTCAGTGCGGAGTATACGCTTCCAGTCGACTCGCTACGTTTTTCTGTTGATCGAAGATGTATCTCACCTAGTGGAACTGTCAGCAGAGACTTCTAAGCAGAAAGACTTGATCGAAAAACTCCAGAGAGAGTTGGGCAAGAGGGAGATTTAAATCCGATATGACGAAAAATTCACTGTGGAGTTGAAGAATCAGCATTCCCTCCATAATCTGGCGGCTAATGAATGCATTGACTGAAATTGTAAGCCCACAGTTGAATAAAATCCATTCCGGGAAAGTGCGTGATAGTTTCCGTATCGACGACAAAACCCGGCTGATTGTCGCCACTGATCGGATCTCTTGTTTTGATTTTGTCTTAAATACACCGATCCCCGGCAAGGGTGCGGTTCTGAATTCATTGGCTGCCTATTGGTTTGAGAAGACTGAGGATATCATTGGGAACCACTTTATTAAAGCTGTCGACCCCTCTGCGGCTCTTGTGAAGGAAGCAAAACCCATCTTGGTCGAGATGATTGTAAGAGGTTATCTTACAGGTTCGGCATGGCGTGGATACAAAAACGGAAAACGGGAGGTCTCTGGTGTTGCGATCCCAGATGGAATGACCGTGAACCAAGCATTCAGTACCCCGATCGTCACACCTACTACTAAGGAGAAGAACGACCGTGAGATTTCACCTGAAGGGTTGTTTGAAGAGGGATGGGTTTCTGAAGAAATTTATCGTAAGATGGAAAAAGCGTCGCTCGAGCTTTTCAAAAGAGGTAGCGAAGTGCTGGCGGAGAAGGGGATTATTCTTGTAGACACCAAGTACGAGTTTGGTCTTGTAGATGGGGAGTTGATCTTGATCGACGAAATTCACACTCCGGATTCTTCTCGATTCTGGTCTAAAGAGAATTACGAAAAAGATCCTGCTGCTGTTGAGCAGATGGATAAGGAATACGTCCGAAACTACCTGCTCGAGAATAAGAAGGATGGCGAGTATTTGAGAGACCTTCCAGCCGAGGTTGTTGAGGAAACCATGCGTCGATACCAGGGTATCTATCAAATGATCACTGGAGAGAGCATTTCAGGCGTTGAGTTTGCTGCTCGTGAACGTCTTCTCCAGAACTTGGTAGACGAAGGGTTCATGAAAGATGGCTACATTGCCGTGATCATGGGCTCACCGACTGATGCGGACCACGGCCGCAAGATGGCTCAAATCATGGATGGGTACGATGTGCAAACTGAGCTCAGAGTGGTGTCGGCCCACAAAAATGGGGAGCAGATTCCAAATGTGACGGCAGATTATGACTACGCACTTGAACCTGTAGCAGTGATCGCGGTAGCGGGACGTTCAAATGGTTTGGGTGGTGCACTTTCTGCAAATCTGGCGGTTCCAGTGATCAGTTGTCCTCCTTTTGCGGATCGGGCTGATCTGATGGTCAATGTAAATTCATCATTGCTCATGCCATCTTACACACCTGCATCGACTGTCGTGGATCCGAAGAACGCGGCGCTGTTTGCTCTGAGAAGTCTCAACAGGCCCAGACTTAAATGCAGGCTTTCTGAGGAGATCCAAAAGATGAAGGAGGATCTCATCGAGGCGGATAAGTCTCTCCGAAATAACTAAATTAAAGGTCCATTTTCAACCAGCTCAGTCAATTGAGCTGGTTTTTTTGTGCCTCTGGTAAGGCTAGTTCGTTACAAAAAGTGGCAAATTGGCTAAATAGAAATGAGAACACTCCGAAGATAGAATGAAAACTTCTCGATTTTTATATGGATCTTCCAAAAGCCGGCCTGGAACACAACAAATCATTCATTCATCAAGCGTTTGGAACTCGTTGGATATTCTTGATGCTTGCTGTGTGGTGTATTTGGACTGTCCTCCTCAATGTACTTTATCAGCAACACAAAGAATCCACAGGACTTTTGTTAGCTGAACAGGCTCGTGTGGATCTAGATTTGATTCGAAATAAGCTCCATTTACAGACTCATCGTACGGCGAATAAGCTGCATTACCTAAGGGAACAAATTGATGGAAAAAAGGACATCGATGCAGCGGAGCTTGACCTTTTATTGGAGGGATTTGCAAAAAATAATCAGGACATTGAGGAAGTCATTTTGTTGGATCTAAATGAGCTCGATGGATCTCTTCAGCCTCGTTCCGGAGTGTTTGATTACAGCCAGGTAATGATTGGGCTCTCCGCCAGTTCTGATTCGGAGGTGTTTTTGAATTTTGTTTCTGAGGTGAGAAATGAAAGTATCACTCAGGATTACTTGGTTTTAAAGCAATCCGCCGACTCACTTATCAGCAGTCTGAGAGAGGAGTCGGTGCGGATATGGATTTCAGACGATGCTACAGAAGTTTCAACTTCCTCTGCTCAGGAATCATACAATCAACTGAACGATTTCATTGAAGGACAAATGCAAATGTTGGGCGATCGAGTCTACGGTGTCCGACTAAAATTAAAGTTTGTGGATGACGATAAACACACTCATTCACTGTTTGCGGATTCAGAAGTTGTATTTTCCATTGTTCGAACGATCACCGACGAGGAATACAAATCCGTCCTTGGAAACCTTGGGTTACGTTTGTTCGGATTGTGGTTAGGGATTTCGATCATAGGACTTTTTTTGTATCTTCGGATTGCTTGGAAAAACGCTCGCGAAAGCGAAGTGAATGAAAAGTATACGGTGCAAACTCAGTTTCTGCATGTGTTATTCGATTCCATTCCGCTCCCGATTTTTAGAAGGCGAATGGATGTGCCTGAGCTAGAGCTCAATAGTGCATTTCTCAAAATGTGGGGAGATGCAGATTGTAATTCGGAAACGGAAGAGCTAGCCACAAATTCTCCGCATTCTGAATTTCAGTTAGAGATTTCGCGTTTCATCGATGGATTCCTGAAAGGTGAAGAGGATCGAAAAACGATTTCTTTCGACTGGAAATCCAAGGAGAAGGTTTTCGAGTTACATTTTGCGAAGTATTTTGACAACTCGGGAGGTTGTCTGGGGATGATCGGTGTGATCGTGGATGTGACTCCATTTATCGAACAAGAGAAAGCGCTCAAAATCTCAAAGCAGGAAGCGGATCATGCCAACAATGCCAAAAGTGCGTTTTTGGCGACTATGAGTCACGAAATCCGCACGCCACTGAACGGAATTATTGGAATGACCGGATTGCTTTCGGACACACCCCTGAACGAAACTCAATCTGATTATGTAGACACGATTCATGCTTCGGGCGAAACCTTGTTGAATCTGATCAATGATGTTTTGGATTTTTCAAAAATCGAAGCGGATCGCATAGACCTGGAGGTCATTCCTTTCAACGTTGAAGATTTGGTTTGTGAGACCCTGGACTTGTTTTCCAAGCAAATCGATTTAGAGAAACTCAATATCGCCTACCGGATCGTTCCGGGTACCCATCTGAATTTGTTTGGTGACAAAATCAGAACCCGTCAGGTCTTAAGCAATCTGCTGAGTAACGCCATCAAATTTACGGAGTCGGGTAATGTGATAGTGAGTATCTCAAACGACCCCGACGAGCAAAACTCTGTTGCTGTAGCAGTTTCGGACTCCGGTATCGGCATTCATGAAGAACGCTTGGAGTTTTTATTCGATCCGTTTGTGCAGGAAGACTCCTCTACCACCCGGCGGTTCGGAGGCACAGGGCTAGGATTGGCGATTAGTAAACGGTTGGTCTCTGCAATGGGAGGCAGGCTTTGGGTTGAGAGTGAGTTAGGGGTAGGCTCCACTTTTACGTTTACCCTTCCGGTCGGAGCGAATTTTCAAGTGACGCAATCCATGCCGGAATCGGATCAATTGAGGATACTCAGTCACTTATCTGCGTTGTTGGTGGATGAGAACCCTGCGACCTTGCAGATACTCAAGGAGCTTCTCGAGTCATGGAAAATGGACGTGGTAGCGTTCACGAATCCTGATGACGCGTTAAAGTGGCTTAAGGGAGGACATTATTGTGACGTCATCATCTCCGATCATATGATGAAAGGGATGAGTGGTGAAAAGTTTGGTAAACTCTGTTGGGAGTTCCTTAAGACAGCTAATCTTCAAACTCCGATAATCCTCTTAGCGCCCCACGACTACGAATTAGACATTACTGTTTTCGCAAACACGGTGCCAAAACCACTACACCGGAAAAACATCCAGGACATTCTCGTGAGTGTTGTTTCGAGACAGTTGCAGGGGGTCCCTAAAATGGTGATGTCTGAAGGTCAAAAAGAAGCCCAGCTTTCCAGCAAGTATCCATTGAATATTTTGGTGGCTGAAGACAATAGGGTAAACCAGAGGGTGTTAAAGCTCATACTCAAAAAGGTAGGTTACACCGCCCAGTTTGTTGAAAACGGGCAGCAGGCGGTGGACGAGTGGATCGCCAAGGAAGAACAGGATCCCTACACGGTGATCCTTATGGACATTCAAATGCCGATTATGGACGGCATTCAGGCCGGTCGTAAAATTCGGGATCTGGAAAACGGAGAAGCCTGTTGCATCATCGCGGTTACTGCCAACGTGTTAGAAGACACGCGGGAGGAAGCAAAAAAAGTAGGCTTCAACGACTACCTTTGCAAACCCGTTAATGTGGAGACTCTCAAAGAATCTCTAAAAAAAGCTTGGCACTACCTTAATCAGGAAGGTGAAAGAACATCTAACACAGGCGAAAGATTGTTTTTCACAGAAACTACCTAGTGCGGCCGAAAACTGTTCAGATGGGTTAGAGCTTCTCCCTTGTATGTAAAAAATTTTTCATTCATGGTCTTTTTGTGGATCGATCACAGCGAAAAGACTGGAAATTAAAAGATCTTATCCGTTTCGAATTCTATCGGGTTCTGGATCGCAAAGAGCCACTCGAATCATTGGAGAAGAGGGATCGTGAAATTTTTCGAAAAGCTACCCCATTCCAGACGAGTCGCAGAAGCGCTTTTTTTCATTGGTTGGTCAGTCGTACTAAATCCGAACCTTTTGACCTTGATCCTGCGCCCATCCTGTTGAACGGCTGGAGAAGCATCGTTTCAGTCGGTTTCGTTTTCAGTTTCTTGGTTGGCATTGCGCTGATGTTTGGACTGCTGAGCTACGACGGAAGAGTCCCTGTAAACGTTTGGTTGGTTTTAGGTATAACGGTGGTGCCTCAGTTGATCTTGCTAGCGTTCATGATGCTGATGTTGGTATTTTCGATTTTCGGAATTCCTATGTGGCGATGGAGTTATCGATTCCCTCGTATCTTTCTCGCGAAGTTGCTCAGCCAGGCCGAATTCAGTTGGGCATCGAAGATTAGTGATTCTGCAGATCGAAAACGATGGCTGAACCAATTGAAGGCAGCAGGATCGGTTCTTCAAAACCACAAGAATCTCATCACGACTCGACTGTTCAGGTTCATCCAATCGATCGGTATCGGACTCAATATGGGTTTTCTGTTGTGTTTGTGGATAGTGTTGTTGTTTACCGACAGGGCCTTCGGTTGGCAGTCTTCTCTCATCCAGGATACCGAAACGGCGCACCACCTTTTTAGACTGATTGCCAGCCCATGGGAGTGGTGGACCGGGCATGCTTTCGGCGGGCTGAGCCCCGAGGTTGTTCGGGAATCTCGAATCATTTTGGCTGAAAAAGGTCAGGTGAGCTCACTAGAGGGTGTTTCCGTTTGGTGGTCATTTATTTGCATGAGCATTGTGACCTATGGGCTTTTACCTCGCTTGTTTTTCTGGTTGCTTTCATGGGGGATGGAGTCGGTCGTGCTTAGAAAAATGAATTTTGAGTCCATCGCTTACAGAGATCTATGGTCTCGAATGCATTCCGTAGAATTCAGCTCGAAGGGAGTTGAGCAAAAGTCTAGTGTCGTGAGTCAGAGGCGAGGGGATGTCGAAGCGAACCGCAGATCGTTGGAACCTTATAACCTCCTGATACCGAACTTAGATGAAGAATCTGCGATCCAGTGGGTTTCGACGTTTATTGGGAGTCAGCCATCCAAGGCGATCACTACGGTTGATGAACTTAGGGAAGTGGAGAAGCTGAATTGTGTAATGTTGATTGAAGGTTGGCAGCCACCTATCGAAGAGACGATGAGTGACCTCAAGACGATTGCTTCAAACAGAGCCGTGCAGTCTTTGTATCTAGTTCTTTTGGAGCGGGTTCATCAAGGGAGTATGAACATGATTTCGGATGACTGGAAACGGGTTTGGCGGGAGAAATTGAGAGTCTCTGGTGTGGACAATGTTTTTGTCGTAGGCAGTCCAAAAGGAGGTATTGGGAAATGAAACCAATATTTGCGATTATGGGTCATCCCAACGAGGGGAAATCATCAGTGCTGTCCACCTTGGCTGAAGACGATTCTGTGGTCATTTCCTCCTTTCCTGGGGAGACGATTGTTTGCCGGAAATTTCCTTTTCGGGTGAATGGAGTAACTTTGCTGGAGTTTGTCGACACGCCTGGGTTCCAAAACCCTACTGCTTCGTTGAGGTGGATGCGGAACTGCGGACGAACCGATACCGAGTTGATCGAAGCATTCATTGAGGAACACAATGAGCAATGCTCGTTTCATCACGATTGTGAACTTTTGAAACCTCTGCAAGAGGGAGCTGGGGTGATTTATGTGGTCGATGCTTCTCGTCCTTTGATGGAAGTGGACATTGCTGAGATGGAAATCCTTCGATTGATCAACCGACCCAGAATGGCGATTATCAATTTTAAGAAAGATGATTCGAGTTACGTTGAGGAATGGAAAACTAGTCTGCGACGTCATTTTAATGTGATCAGAGAGTTCAATGCCCACGAAGCAAAATTCAGTGAGCGAATTGCGCTATTTGAAGCACTGAGAGTCGTTCAGCAGGAATGGGAGCAAGCGATTAATGATGCTGTTGAAGCCATTTATCGTGATTGGAAATACCGAAAATCGCGTGTGGCAGAGATTATCGCCGAAGCGCTAGCCGAAGCGGTCTCGTTAAAAATCGAAAAAAGTTTCACGAGAGAATCGGACGCAGAAGCAGTGAGAGAGAGTGCCCTGGCGTCTTACCGCAAAAAATTAGAAAAAACTGAGAAGCGATTATTCGGAAGGATAAGAGACCTGTATCGCCATCACGTCTACGAATTCCGCATACCAGCCTCTTCTCTTTTACACGAGGGTCTCTTTTCCGAAAAAACCTGGCAAATCATGGGCTTGAAGAAGACTCAGCTCATTTGGACGGCAGCGGGTGCGGGAGCAGGAATTGGGGCTATGCTTGATGTCGCTGCTTCGGGCTTAACATTTGGGATATTTTCGACAACCGGCGCAATTTTGGGCGGAGGAGGTGTGTTGCTGAAGGCAAAGGATTTGGCAAAGGTGCGCTTGCGCGGAATTCCTTTAGGGGGTTCAAAGGTGGTTATCGGTCCTAACCGAAACCCCCAGTTTCCGTTTATATTCCTGGATCGTGCTTTGTTGTATTTCAAAGAGACGATACGCCATGCACACGGCAAGCGGACTTCAGATGAGCATAAGACCGAAGAAGCTTCGTTCTTTGTGGATGCTCCTGCTAATCGACTGAAATCACTTGGAAAAGCCGCGACAGGAGGTTTTCATGCCGATCAAGGAGCCTTGGTCGAACAGATTGAGTTTTGGTTGAACCGTGTATCAGAAGAATAAATGAGAAAAACCAGTTCATTCATCATTGTCGGATTAACAATCATCGTATGCGGTATTGTGGCGGTGTGGGGTGCGAAACCGGGTTATCGATTCGTGAAAGACTTGCGTGCGAAGCAACTCTCAGCCCAGGCCCTCAAGTTGTATGCAGAGGCCGGTTCAAACGAAACCACATTTCAGGACTCCTTGAATAAAGCAAAATCGGCTTTCAACTTATCGCCAGCTCTGTACGAGAGTAATCGGGCGTTGGCGATCATCCTTATGTATGTCGATCCGGGTGTGTCACTCCAGTACTGGCAACAGGCTCGAGGTTTGGAAGACCCTACGCGTTCGATGACTCTTGTGGATGAGATGAATTATGCTCAGGTCTTGATCCTTAATCATGAGTTGGACGAAGCCATTCGCGTAGTCGCTCCACTGAGGGGAAGCGCTGAAGCTCAGGCTCAAGTTCACTATAACCTAGCCAAACTCTACTATCTCAAAGGGGAGGAGGAGCTTGCGATTCGATATGCCAGGGAGATGGTAAGCAGCCGCTTCACGCCAATACACAGGCATCTTTTTTATCTAAACATACTGATGAACTCCGAGGACATGAGTGATCGGATTGAAGGTGAAGACCATGTACGGTTTTTGCTGAAAAACGAGGATCTTCTCGATGATTCGATATTATGGGAAATGACCCAGCTCACGGGATTGACCCAAGCAACGTCCTCACTTTTGGAAACCAAACTTGGCTATCGGACAACTGAGCACCCAGAGAAACTGGAATTAGCTGATTACCAAGTGAAGAACGGTATCAAGACGGCTGAACAACTGTTTTTTGATTTGCATTCGGATTTTGCCAAGGAAGATCCAGCCATCCGAAGTCTGTTGGCAAAATGGTGCAGTAGCTATGATCTCCATGAGAATTTGCTCATGGTATTGTCTGCTGAAGAATCGTTGAAACGGAAGGATTGGTTTCTGCTCTACATTGAGGCTCTTTCGAAGTTGGACCGTTGGGAGGAGATCGAAGCATTGCTTGAGGCACCGTTCATTCCGATTCAAAACTTTTGGATCCACATCCTGAAGGCGGAAGCCCAGTTCAGGCAGAACCAAACCGGAAGGGCGATTCGCCACTGGTATCGTGCGAAATCCGAAACTTTTCCCTCAATTGATCATTACTGGTCCCTTATCCACCTGGGGGACAAATATGAACTGGAGAAAGAAACCAAGGCGTTATTGGATGAAATGGTCCTGATGGGGGTTCCGGTCGGTCAGGTTTTGGCATACATTGCCGATCGGGAGTTTGGTCGAGAAGATTACTCCAATTTCTATGATTACCTGGAATTCTTTAAAACCAAATATGAGAAGCAACCAGATGTACTAAACGATTGGGCGTATTACTCCTATTTGATGGATCTTAACGTCAGCAAAAGCGATGAAGTGGTTCTGGCGTTAATCGAGAAATATCCGGACAGACTTCGGTACCACATGACTTGGGCTTTGGGGAAAATTAAGGAACAAAAACCTCGGCAGGTGCTGGCTCGTCTGCAGCAGTTTGATGTCGATTGGATGAGCCTTCACCCAAAGTGGAGATTCATTCTATCGTTGGCACTTGCTGGAGTTGGAGAGATGGAGCAGGCGAAGGCTTACCTGGAAGGAGAAGATCTCTCGGGACTTAATCCATTTGAACGCAAATTATTTGAAGATTCATTTGCAAAACATTGAGTAATTCTGATTGCGCAGAATTTCATGATGTGCATAGCTTTCGTTGTTTGTATCGCGCCTGGAACTCGATATCCGGACGGCGATAGGTTGAGAAGAATTCGAAAGTAAATTTTGAGTTTCACAAGAAATGGAAGCACTAGATACCAAAGATACTTGGAGTGACATCCGCGCGCTGATTGAGAGTGGTGATCGAGAAGCTTTGATGGCTTGGTTGGACGCTCAGCCTGCCGGGCAAATGGGGTTGCTTTTTTCTCGTCTAAACAGCGATGAGGTGCAGGAAATCATACGTCTTGTGGGTCCGGAAGAAGCGGCTGAAATCCTGGTGCAGATTTCAGAAGCGCAAGCGGTCGACATCGTAGAAGATCTGCCAAGCGAATCAGCAGCAGCGATCGTCGACGAGATGGATAGTGACGAGCAGGCGGACATCCTCGGCGGAATGGATGAGGAGGATGCAGAGGCGATTCTCTCTCTCATGGACCCTGAGGAAGCTTCTGATGCGAGAAAACTTATTGGTTACGAGTGGAATACTGCTGGAGGTATCATGATCACCGAGTATCTGGCCTTTAAAGAAGGTTCGACCACATTGGATTTACTCGAGGATCTCCGTGCTAATCGGAATGTTTATGCGGACTATGATGTGCAATATCTCTACATCACCAATCAAAAAGGTCAGCTCAAAGGTGTACTCAAAATGAGAGATATGTTGCTCGCCAAAGGCAATGTGCGGGTGGGCAGGCTCATGAACAACAAGCCGATTAAAGTGCGGGCGGACGCCACGTTGATCGAGTTGAGAGAGATTTTCGAAAGTAATAACATATTGGGCATTCCGGTTGTCGACAATTCTGACAAACTTGTGGGTGTCGTACGACGAGCGGCGGTGGAAGAAGCTTTTGTGGAAGAGGCCACTGAAGACTTTTTGATGATGAGTGGTTTGAGCGGAGAAGAGGAACTTCGGAGCATGCCTTTTATCGAGAGGACCCAGCGAAGACTATCCTGGTTGGTGGTCGGACTTTTGCTCACGGTTTTAGCTTCGTCGGTGATTGCAGCCTTTGAGCACATTGTGAAGGAAGTGATTTTCTTAGCGGCCATCTTGCCAGTTGTTGCAAACCTTAGTGGAGCTTGTGGCAACCAAGCAGTTGCAGTGAGCATCCGTGAGCTTTCACTCGGTCTGGTGAAGCCGTGGGAGGTGATGCGGGTGATTTTGCAGGAGCTGGGTGTTGGACTGGTGATTGGATCTTGCCTTGGCATCATTCTCGGCACGGTTGTTGGGCTCTGGCAGCAAAATTGGATTCTTGGATTTGTGGTAGGTGGAGCAATGGCGATGAATAGTGCGCTTTCGGTAGTCTTTGGCGGAAGTATTCCTTTGATTCTCAAGTGGATCAAAAAAGATCCGGCATTAGCTTCGGGTCCGCTTGTGATGACCCTCGCCGATGCATGTGGGTTTTTCATCACATTGGGACTGGTTTCCGTAACGCTCAGTTACCTGAGCTAGGCCCGTTATTCCTCCTCCTCCTCCTCTTCATCCATACGAGAGCTCTCCCTCACAGAATTGGATCTGGGTAACTCGGTCTTGTGCTGAGACAATCTGAAAGCCTGCACCCTAAATGATTTAGGATGTTTGGGTGGCAAAAGGATGACGATCTCTCTGTAGTCCGGGTAGAATTGCCATTTGTTTTGCAGAACCTTCTTAAAACCTCCCTCGTAGTGAATCGCGAGGCCGATAAAAACCTGTTCGGTAAAATGTCTTTTAATCTCGAACGGAGTCGATAAGCCTTTTTGGAGAAAAATGGGCTTTCCTCCGAAAACGCCCTCGAGATTTGCACCGGTCGCGTTCAGGAACGTAACCGTGTCCAGGGGAAAACTCTTCGGAGCATCATTCATCGCAGCGATTTGATAAAGATGTTGAGTTTTAGATTCGACTGTTGGGATCGGAACGAAGAAAAGAAGGTGACGGTTGGAGGAGACATCGAGTTGTGCCTCTCCAATCACTTGGTAGTGAGGATTTCCCCCTTCATCCAAATATTGGTAACAAAATTGAATTGGATTTGGACCTTGATAGTCGTGTGCTGGTGAGCGTTCAAAGGGCCAGAACGAAAGTTTTTCGTAGAGATTAGGTTTTCGCTGATAGTAGATTTCAGACCATTTGCTATTACCGATTGGGTAAACGGAGAACTGAAGCTTGAACTGGGCTTTGCTGTTGGTGGTTCCCTGAGAGTGTCCAAAAGTGGAAAGACTAATGGAGATTGCGAGAAGTGTTTTTAGGGTCTTGTTCACTGTGGAATCAGATTTGATGAGGGTAGATCCACCTGAAACTCACGATTTCGTAGCGTCGACCCATGCGAAGGTTGGTCGTCGACAGGTCTGGCAGGGGCGTTTCGGGGAGATTGGACGGATCTACGAAATAAGGCATTCGTTGAACCACAGCCTCGGCAACTATTTTCGCTTTGCTCTTTCCTGTTCGTGGGTCTGTGGATTCACCATAGCTACGAATAGTGAATGTGTCGCTTCGGGTGGTGATGAAGGGTGCGAGAAGATTGAGAACATCGGACTGGCGGAGAAAACCCGAAGCTAAAGGTGAAATGTTGTCGTTTATGTTGGTGGCTAGAATCGCTTTATCGATGATTCCGGAGTTGGCCAGCTCACCGATGGATCGAATGGGAAGGCCCTTCGATGTGACATATGTTCGAATCCCTAGGACGATTTGGTTTGCGAGTTTTTCGATGTGTTCGTCACTCAAAACTCGAACTCCTTGCTTGAACCGCGCGTAGTCGGGGTCTTCCCGACCATCGATGATACTGTCAGGGGTTCCCGAAATGAGTAAGTCCTCTTTCTGATTTTCTATTTTAGGAGAGCCGAAAGGAAGCCGGGCAAAAACGTTTTTCGTGAATTCGGAGCCATCGCTGTTTTGAATGTGTAGAGTCAAATTATTCCAAAACGAATTTTTTAGAACTGCTGTCCATGCTTTCAGTGAGGTGGAGTGGATGTTGAATGCTCCTTTGAGCAGCGAGTGAGCAGCCCCCGTGGAAGAGATGATTTTCTGGGATGTTGGGTTTGATCCAGCAGGTTTGGTGATGGGCTCGATCCGGTGGTTGAGAAAGGTTCCGCTTGGAAGTTTACCCTCCACCCAATTCTCAGGTTCAGTGTTCCAAGACTCACTTGCCAGATTTCCCGAAAAATAATAGCGATCATAGACTACGTTCCAGGCCGTAGCAGTCGGAGAACCTACCCAGGGGTGAGGTTGATCAGGTTTTCGTAATTGAGAAAAGACTCCTGCCGATACGGGCTCGGTGATCGGCAAGTCGAAGAGATGCACTCGTGGATCGTCGGAGTTGGAGTCATTTTCGTTTTGGCGCCGATTTTCATCCTTGAAGACGGCATCAAATTGGGAAAAACCTGTAGCAGCGTCCTGACCAGCTCGTGGATTGGATTCGATTTCATACAGCGAACGAATGTGATTTTGTGAAAAGTCCACCAAAGGGGTGTGAATCGAGGATTTAGAGATTTGTTCCAATGCATCCGAATCGTCCCTCAACCGGAAATAGTAACCCAATTTATAGTCAGGAGGTCCGAAGTCAGAACTGTTCGGCCTTGAATAAGTTGAAGCGCTTAGACTGAAGTCGATGTCTCCATAAGGGATATTGATCATCTCGACGGCTTTGCGTCGAGCGTCTGCCCAACTGCTCACATCCATGAAAGGGGGTATGAGGTAAGTGTGTTCGAAATCTTCGTCGATTATCGGAATCAGACGTACACGCACGGAGTTCCCTCCTGACACGGTTCGTATGCGAAAGGAGTCGTCTGCGTAGAATTTGCCAGCAAGACGACCCGTCGAGGGTGCGTTGTCATCAACATAAACTCCTTTTGGGCCTTCATAGAGAACCCTCACCAAGCCCCTTCCCTGTGTGACTGGATCAGGATCGGCTGATTCGTAGATTTC
Organism: Opitutales bacterium; assembly: GCA_022361075.1. GTDB lineage: Bacteria > Verrucomicrobiota > Verrucomicrobiia > Opitutales > JAFGAQ01 > JAKSBQ01. Next base: position 14,859 of record JAKSBQ010000083.1, read on the forward strand.
GCCTTTATCAATCCCGAACATGAGGTGACTGGTTTTCGGATTTGTCAGTTGATCGAGCTCGATCCAGGTTTGGATTTGGGTGGAAGTATTGTAGTTGTATCGAAAAGAGGGATCGAAGTCATTGAGATCTACATCAAAAGAAAAGCCTGAATCTTCATTTTCGATTCGAAGGATAGGGAGTCCATCAACAACGACTACATATGAGCGAGCTTTGTCCTCGGGAAAATTGTACAAACGACCGCGGTTGGCGGGAGTCTCGTCTTTGAAACCGATGTCGTATGGGTAGGGATTGAGAAGCTCTGAATAGATGTGAAATCGGATGCGATGACGCCCGTCCGACTGGGCATGAAAGATTCCCATCGATAGTTTGAACTCGGTGATGATGGGATGGTTGGGGTGCACGGGATCTTCCTGATTCCCTTTTATGGTAAAGTTTTCGGGAGTGAAGGTGTATTGATCCTGAGCGAGGTAGTTTGAAGGATCTATTTGTTTACTGACCTCGTCGGTGACAAGACTGTCTCGGTAGGTTTTGTCGGTGAGGTTGATTTTAAGTCCACCGACTTGAGTGTCGCAGAGAACGCCTCTGGAATAGGTTGTGAAGTCGAAGAAACTTTCTTTTCGACTCTGCAAAAAGGTCATAGGATCCGGGCTTTGGTTCTGCAGAAAAAACACTTGTTCCGGTCGAATGAGTCTTGAAGTCTGGTTGATTTCTTCCGGCATCGTAATCGATGGAAAAATCGACTCGGTTATCGTTCGACGAACGTTGCTCAAAGAGGCTGAGGTCTTTTCGTATTCGGACAGAGCGGTTTGCTCAAGCGTGTCGAAGTAGGCGATGTTGGCCTTCGTGTTTTCTTCGCCGACCCAGTAGGCGTAAAATCCTGTTGTTGCACCAGACGGAAGATCGGGCAACTGATCGCTGATTAAAGGAACTTTCTCAACGTTCACTAAACTTTCGGGACTTGATGTCCCAACGGTTCCCTGACCCACGACGGTTACGGTGAGATTGGGATCAATCGGTCGGTTCGGGTTCGGTTTGGTGTCGTTTGAGGAGACGAACCAAACTCCGCCAGCATCTGAAGAGTAGGTCCAATGAGGGTGCAGAACGTCATCTCTCAACGTTCCGGCAGGACAAGTGGAGGCTTTATCGATGCCTGTGTGTAGTTGAAGCTGAGCGATCGCTAGATCCATCCCGATCCAGGCATTACGTTTTGCGATCGCTAAGTGACTTTTGACATCGGACAGTTCCGATTCGCTTTGCAGCAGGAGGGTAAACGCAATCAACGTAGCCACTGCAAGGCCAAGCAGAGAAAGAGTCGCGACAAGGACAAAGCCGTTTTCAGCTCGAGGAGGAGTTTGAGATGTCTGCTGGTGAGGAACTAGCATCGTATTCCTGCCTAATCAGATAAGAAACGAATGCAATCTTAATGAACGGAGACTAACATAACCACGAATGGCACGAATTTCCACGAATAGCTGAGTGGACTGCGAAATTCAGTAAGGGTTTATTATTCTCTCAATTAGTGCGTATTCGTGAAATAGTGGTTAAAAATTATACCGTGCGGGAGTATTTGGCGTCTGATTTGCCTAGATAGGCATCGAAGATCATCGAGATATTTCTCAGGAATAGTCTTCCAGTCTCTGTCACTTCGAACCCCCAGGAGTGATTCCGGATCAACCCGTCTTTTTCCATCTCGCGGAGGGTTGGTATGGCGTTGCTGTGAATTTGTTCAATTTCACCAGCATCATCTATTTGTTTCGCAAGCCCTTCAAAATCGAGTTTCATGTTGCACATGACTGAGCGGATCATCTTGCGCCGAATAAGATCGTCGTCAGTTAAAACGATCCCTCTCTCGATGGGCCAACTCTCGGAGGAGATTTTCGCCTCGTAATCGGCGAATGTTTTGACGTTTTGACGATAACTACGAGGCGTCTCAGAAATGGAAGAAATCCCAAGTCCGATTACTTCGTCTTCATCCTGAACGGTGTAACCCTGAAAATTACGATGAAGCCTGCTTTCTTTTTGGGCGAGGCACAACTCGTCGTCGGGTTTTGCGAAGTGGTCGATCCCGATAAACTGATATCCGGATTGAGTCAGGTAATCGATGATCCCCAGTAGCATATCAACCCGTGTTTCAGGCGAAGGCATTGGGTGATTTTCGAGTTTTTTTTGATAGGGTTTCAGGTGAGGAACATGGGCATAGTTGAAGACAGCAAGCCGATCGGGATCGAGTTCCATGATTTTATCGAGAGTCTCCTCATAAGAATCTGGGTTTTGATACGGCAGTCCGTAAATGAGGTCGACGTTTATAGACTTGATTCCGCGATCTCGAAGCCACTGCATGACCTGCTGATTGATTTCGTGAGGCTGAATGCGATTGATGGCTTTTTGCACCTCATCCTGTACATCCTGAATTCCGAACGAGGCACGAGTCAGGCCGTTATCTACTAGTACATCGAGTTGTTCCTCTGAAAGATCACTTGGAGCGAGCTCAACAGATAGCTCGTGCAGCTTGGAAAGATCGAAACTCGAGCGGAGGGTGGAAAAGAGTGTCTGGAATTGGGCGACTGAAAGGAAATTGGGAGTACCCCCGCCGAAATGAATTTGCCGAACGTCAACCCTGCCTCCCACCTGCCCAGCTAGGAGATCAACCTCTTTTCGAAGAAGATCGAGATAGGCGTCTGCTTGTTTCCGTCGGGTGGTGATGATGGTGTTGCAGCCACAGAACCAGCAATTGCTTTGGCAAAATGGAATGTGCAGATACAAAGACACCGGTGAACCTGTGCTGCCGATGTGTGAGATCAGATCCCTCGAGTTGACCGTGTTAGAAAATTGGGGTGCTGTCGGATAAGAAGTGTAACGCGGACCCGGTTTGTTGTATTTCCCGATTAGATCTTTGATGTGCGGATTGAATCTCATGCTAATGATCAATTGGTTCTAGGTTAATAGGGTGGTTTCATCAAGCATGGAGAAGCATTCTGAGGCTGTGTGAATAATTTTATTTTCCTGTGAATAATTAGTTGTTGCTGAGTGGGTCGGATGTGGTTTGTTTACCTCAACGTGACGAATAGGTTACAAAATAGTTCGTCTGAATGGAATCCGTTGACATCACGGCTGAAGCGATTGTTTTTCGGGTTGTTCAATTCAGTTTGAACTAACGATCTTAATTCGAAACGAATCCTAACTACTATCGAACAATTCCCAACCACGGCATTCCTGTGGCTGGGTATGTTTACATACGACTATGAAAACAAAATTCTGGAAGATTGTTCCTTCCATGTTGGTCGCGGTTATCGCAGCTAACGTGTCCCTGGCTCAGGATGAGTCTGGTGAAATCATTGAACTCGAAGCTTACGTTGTGAAAGCAATGGAAGACTTCGCCTCTCGCGCAATCGAGGGTGAAACTCCTGTCTCTTTCTCAACTGTAGATAAGGAGCAGATCGTGTCCATGCTTGGTTCACGTGACATTCCTCTAGTGTTGGACACCACGCCATCTGTGTATGCGACTGCGCAGGGTGGTGGTGCGGGTGATGCTCGCATCAACATCCGCGGTTTCAACCAACGTAACATTGCGGTAATGATCAACGGTATCCCACAGAACGACATGGAGAACGGTTGGGTTTACTGGTCAAACTGGGACGGCGTGGGTGATGCGGCCGCATCTATCCAAGTTCAACGTGGTATGTCTAATGTGAACCTTGCGACTCCTTCTGTTGGTGGTACTTTAAACATCCTTACTGATCCTGCTGCTCAAGCTATGGGTGGTTCATTCCGTCAGGAATTTGGAACTGGGAACTTTCTCAAGACTACAGTTGCGGCGCACACTGGATTGCTTTATGATAAATTTGCAATGTCTGCGACAATAGTCCGCAAGACTGCTGACGATTACGCAGGAATCGACAAAACTTGGTCTGATGCTTGGGCTTATTACGTGGGTGCCTCCTACATCATCAACGAGACTAATCGTTTGGATATGACCATTTTGGGGGCTCCGCAACGCCATGGACAAAACCTTTATGAGCACAATGTCGCCGAATATGATCAGGGATTTGCGCGTAAGCTAGGCGCAGACCCGGCATCATTTGCTAGATACCCTGAGCAAGGGCGTCGTTGGAATGAAAACTGGTCACCTATTACTCCAGCCTACACAGGCAAGCAACATTTTAATGGTGGCCTACACGTTCGCCACGATAGCACTTTCATTCCTGAACGAGAGAATTACTTCCACAAGCCTGTTATTTCTGTCAATTGGATTTTAAATGTAAACGCAGACCTTGATGTTAACACTTCTGTTTACTGGTCAGGTGGAACTGGTGGAGGAACAGGATCTTACTATGTTCGTACTGGTCCCGATGGAACTCGTTATCCATTTGGTCGTCAGCTTTCATTTGATGGATCTCGTCCTGGGTTTGGAGCTTTTTCTTATGATGCGCAAGCAAACTATGAGCAAAACATCAGCAATGCGCAAGGCAACTCTACTTCGATACTTCGCAACTCTGTAAACCGTCAATGGACGTGGGGAGCGATTTCCAAAGCTACTTACCGTTCAAGTGATGAAATGACTTGGCAGGTTGGTGTTGACTGGAGAAAAGCCGAAATAAAGCACTTTCGTGAAGTACGCGATTTACTTGGTGGATCATTTTTCTTCGAGAGTAACGATGTGAATGATTTTTGGAACAATGGTGGTCCTGGCGGAGGATACACAAAGGTTGGGTTGGGCGACAAAATCGATTACAACAACAAAAATATGGTGGACTGGCTTGGAGTTTACGCTCAAGGAGAATACAAGACGGAAGATTTGACCCTTTTCGGTATGGCTGGCTGGTCCCAAATCGAATATGGGCATGAAAACTATTTTAAGTCTACAACGGGAGGTCCTGATGGTGACATCGTTAGACTGAATCCTGATGCGCTAGATGGATATCAGATGAAAGCTGGTGTTCGTTACTCCTTCACTAACGAATGGGATGGTTATGCGAATATTGGTTATTTTGACAAAGTTCCCAATGTGGATGGAGTTCTCAATGATAGTTCGAGTATCCTTAATCCCGATCCTCAAAACGAAAAAATAACGTCTGCTGAGATAGGCATTAATTTTAGTGATGAAAATGGTGTGTGGGCGCTTGATGCAAACTTATATTACACAAAGTGGGAAGACCGTACAGTTGTCGAATCCATTCAAATCTCGCAAGATGAGTTTGGTCTAGCCAACTTATCAGGTGTTAACCAGACACACTCGGGTCTTGAAATTGAGGCAACCTACATGCCGATTAAGGAGCTTCGTTTCGATGCAGCCATAGGTATCGGCAATTGGGAATACACTGATGATGCGACAGGTTCTGTCCAGGAATTTGGGGGTGATCCTCTAGAGTATAATTATTATATCAAGGATTTGAAAGTTGGTGACCAACCACAAAAGCAATTTGTGCTTCAATCAACCTATTACCCGTTTGATGGTCTTTCGCTTAATCTTGTGAGCAAGTGGAATGGTGATATGTACGCTGAGTTTGACCCAACAGACCGTACAGACTCAAGTGATCGTGCACAGTCTTGGAAGACTCCAGCTTACTGGGTATTTGATGCTCACTTGAACTGGGACACTACCATTGATACTCCATGGGCGCCGCTCGACGTAACATTTTTTGTACACGTATTCAACGTGTTCGACGAAATCTACGTTGCAGAAGCTACAGACAATGATGGCTTCAATGCGTTCGATCGTGACCACGACGCGGACGACGCGGGTGTATTCCTTGGTCTTCCACGTTATTGGAACACAGGTTTCCGCATTCGTTTCTAGTTCTTAACTGAACCAAAGAAATGCTTTAAAAGGCAGCCGTCGGGCTGTCTTTTTTATTTGGTATAGAGGTGCTGAATAGTGAGAAGCTGTGTTTTTCAGTCACTGATAAGCACAGATTCCTTAAGATGACATCTAGATCCTTTCTGCCACGATGTCTGAGAAACCTATCGATAGTTAGTGTGTATTCTTTTGATGCTTTCGAGGTAGGGTTAATCATCCCGATCAACCGAGTGATGAGATAGGTAAAGATTTCAACATTTACGGTGATCCTGTACGATCTGTCCTGCCGGCCGAGAGACCGCTAAATGATCTCTTGAAACCTTTTAAGCCTGCTGGAGTAACGGCGGCTGGAGTAGATCGGCACTTCGCTGTTTTGTAGCTGAAGTTGATACCTACCCGAACCGTCTTTTTTGATACGCTCGATCATCTCCATATTCACGATGTAGGATCGATGAACCCGCAGAAAAAGTGTGGCTGGGAGCATCTCCTCCCATTTGTTCATGGAGCGGCGAACGTAGTGCGATTTATCAGCTGTTTGAACGATGGAATAGTCTTTGTCAGACTGGATGAATTGGATGTCTCTCGCGTAGACAAACGAACAGGTTTGAGATTCCATCATGAGGAGTTCATCCTCTGGTTTGATAGGGAGAAGCGTCTGGTTTCTCTTCTTCTGATCATGGAACATGTTGAGTGCTCGTTCCAATCGTTCGGACTGAATCGGTTTGACCAGATAGTCTAGTGCGTTCACCTCAAATGCTCTTACGGCGAATTGATCGAAGGCCGTTGCGAATACTACTCGTATGTTTTCGTCCACAAAAGGAAGAAGATCGAATCCGATACCATCCTTGAGTTGCACGTCGAGAAAAAGGAGGTCGACGGAATACTCTTTCAAACATGTTTTGCCTTCCTCGACACCATTTGCTTTGAAGATGATTTCGATGTTTTTATCTCCACCCAGCAGTAACTCGGTGAGGTGATCGATGCACGATTGCTCGTCGTCTACAATTCCGATTCGGGTAACTGAACTTTTTTTCCGATCAAACATGAGAAGAACTAAAGGGTAATGTTTATCACCAAATGAAGCTAAGCAGCGTTTTTGGCAATGTTAAGGGTATCGAATTAAAGAAACGGATAAATCCTATCAAAATTGACCATTTTATGAATTGAAACCAAAAAACTTCCAAAGAAACAGTCAAATATGAGGTTTCTGGATACGAAGAACAGGATTTCAGGTGTAACATAGAATTTACGACAGATGAGTGTCAGTTTTCCGGGATCTTGTCTAAAAAGTTTTCAAATAAAGGAAGTATACCCGGCTGCGCTTCCCAGTGATCTTCACAAGAGAACTGAACAGAGTTGGATAGACCAAAGCTTCATGGCTTCGGAGACGTGATGACTCACATGGGTATATTGAGAGAGATGCTTACTGTCTTTGATGCATCGTCATGACGATGTTTAAGGCTTGCAGTTGACCCAAACTGCAATTTGAGGCGTTTTTCCACATTTTGGAGTCCGATTGGTGAGCGGCCATCTCGGGCTTCTACCCATTCACCACTATTCGTGACGGTGATCGCTACTCGATCTCCCTGTTGGATGACAGCAACCATGATCGTAAGATTTCCTTCATCATTAGGAGTTCCGTATTTGATCGCGTTTTCAACCAAGGGCTGGAGAATGAGGCCCGGTACTAGTGTGTTGGCTACTTTTTCCTCCACCTCAAAACTCGCAACAATGGGCTGGGAACCTTTTCGGTTCTCAATGTCTAAATATTCTTCGACCGACTCGATTTCTGAACGTAATTCGACGAGTTCGGTGTTTTTGTCGTCTAGTGCTCGGTTTAGGAACTTCGCGAGCTGTTCTACCGAGCGCTTAATTTCGGGACGATCTTTCAAGGATTGAGCGATGAATTGAAGAGAGTTGAAAAGGAAGTGAGGGTTGATTTGCAGGCGAAGCGCTTGAATCTGAGCTTCCTTCGCTGAGGTCTCAAGATTGAGCCTGCGTTCCATTGCGACTCGCTCCTCCCACATCTTGTCTTTTTGAACAGCCAACCTCCAGGCGGTGAATGCATAAACCGCTGCGAGTGATATCAAAATGTATAACATAATCGCCCACCAACTGGCGTAGAATGGAGGAAGTATTTTAAAATGAAGCTGGATCGGATCAGACATCCGATTGAGTGCGTCCCTGGCTTGAATTTTGAGCGTGTAGCTCCCCGGTTTCAGTGAACGGACTGAAAACTCTCCTGTGTGGTTTTCCTCTTGGTAATGCTCCGAGTCATTGAGCTGAAAGTAGAACTTGTTGGACTTCGAAGCGTCATACTTGGTGACATAGGATGGAAATGATATCTTGATGGTAAGCTCATCGTGCTCATGACCAAAACCACCAAGATTAAGGTCAGGGTTATCTCTTTCTACCTCGATATCTTGATCACCAATCTTTAGCTTTCTGATATATGGTTTCGCTAGAGGTGGAATATAAGTATCCCCGGTGAAATCTATTTTGGCTGATGCATCACCGGATACGAACCAAAGATTACCATACTGATCTTTGTGAGATGCAAAACATCGGAAGCCATCCAAAGCATATATCCACCGAAACTTTTCCGGGATGACCTCTGATTTGGATGAAAAGAGAATGTGCTCTGATTCTCCATTGTTGAGAATCGAAAGTGAGAAAATGCTTCCTTCAAGATGAGACAGTCGCATGGTTTTAACATCAGATGGCAGCTCCCGAAGGGCTTCGGGGAAGATTTCTTCTACCTTTTTCGTGATAGGGTCTATTCTAAAGATGCGATTTCCGGATGAGGTGATCACTTCTCTTACACCTATCTCCAGAGTCGTATTTAGATCCTTTGGCAGGTCCGTAACAAATCGTGGATCAAGAAAAATTCTGTTATCCTTAGTTTGAAATTTACTAGTCTCAAAAAAGGCAATTTTCCCAGTTCCAGAAGTTGCCCAAATATTTCCGTTCCAGTCCAGGTCTGTCCTGTAGAAATATTCATCAGAACTTGTGGTAGATCTTGCGATTCTCTCAATATCTCCCTTTATCAATCGATTTGCTGATAACCGGTAACCGTGCATCAAATAGAGTATATTTCGTTTCGCGTCATATTCGGCATCCGTTCCTGAATATTCGATTACGTTTCCTTCGTTGGGTAGATTTCGTAAGAGTTTTTTTAATTCTTCATCCCATATCTTTAAACCTTTCCATCCGACTTCGATGATTTGATTCCCAACCTTTTTAATTGCATTGATTTCCTCCCCATTCCTGTGGGTTTGCCTTATTTCAAAACTATTGGCGATTTCTCCTGCCTCGCAGGTAATTAGTCCTGATTGATTATGATAGTGTAGACGGTTTTTTTCGTACAGTGGTGAACCGACTGTTCCTTCAATTCCAAAAGACGGATCAAAATAACGAATAGGTGATTTATATTGAATCCTAATGATTCCCTTATCTGTGCCGATCCATAGGCCGCCTTGCTCGTCCAGTGTTGAGTCAAAGCATTGATTGGAATCCAGAGCTGAGTTTTCCCTGTTCATAATGAATTCAACATTTTGAGACTCTTCTAAAAACATCAGTCCTGATGTTGCAGTAGAGAGGGCTAGCCTCTGAGATTTCATCTCAGTCACACCATTAATGATGCTACCTACGTTCTCAGTATTTACGATTTCAAAGAGATTTTCCTGCTCATCATACTCCAGGGTACGGATTACTCCTTGTTGACCTATTATCGTCCACTTTTTTGATTGATGATTCGAAGGTAAAGCTATGATGGGGTGCTTCGGTATTTGATCGACATTTGACGGGACCGTTTTGAAGCCCTCGAGAATGACCCCCTCCGAATCATAGCGATAAATTTCATGTAAGATTAAGAGTCTATTCTTGTGGATTAGAGGCTGGCTTTTGTATTTTAACTTTTGCAGTCCTTCATCCAAAGAACCTTCTGTGTAGTATAAATCTTTGCCATTATGAAGGCTGTATTTTTCACCTTCTGGCGTAATGAGAAATGTAAAATAATCATTTTCATTAGGCTGAGGCAGGGTTGATATGATTTTGGGATTTATGTTTCTCTCTTCAGAAACAAGAGACTTACTAAATGTAGTAAGTATTAGCTTATCATCTATTACGTAGATCCTCTGTAGCAGATTCAGTTCAGGTTGATTGTAATGAGTCCAGCGAACCCCATCAAAATGTAATAACCCACTTCTATTTACCGCGTACAACTCACCGGAGGGACCTATCTCTACATCTTCACAATTGACGTAAAAATCAAGTTTCAAGTCCTTTGTATCATAGACGACCGAAGGAAAAGCTCCGAAATAAAAATCAGACTCTTTTTCATTGGTATCAGCCACAACGGATGAGGCTTTTAAACCAAACGATAGCAGGGAAAGGACGAGTCCAAATTTTGCGAAACTTCTCTTCATCTGATTTTACTCAGTGTCTGCCAATTCAAAATTGAGAGGCGCGAAACTGTCCACTGATTTTTTGTTCGATTGTTTAATCATAGTTATGAATCACCGTTGTTCGCTTTATTATTCCGCTGATCAAACAGAGCAACTATGTGCGGCTGACTGAGCACAGTCAGCCCTACCCAAATGAATGACATAGGTAGGGCTGATCGTCCCCGATCAGCCAAAAAATTGTTCTATTTGCCCTGCCCCTTAATAATAGCAAGCCCATTGGTATTTCAGTAGCCGATCATCGGTTCGACGCGAAATCAATCCAATATCCTTACTGAATCGTCGTTGATATCGTATTCCTTTACTTTCGATCTCTTGGTAAACGACTTATGGTACCTTTATATAGAGCACTAATTCGCATTGCTAGGTGTGTCCCAACCTACCTTCTAAAAGAAATAACTTTGAAAGCATAGAATTTGAGTTGAGAGCAGCTATTTGGTATTATATTGACCAGTATGACGTTCTCCAATTCTCCATTGGTGAACAGGTAATTCTTAAAAAAGGAACATATGAAAAAACTAGAAAACCTGCTGGAACTAAACCTACACCGTAATCCTCCTCCCCCTCCTCCCCCTCCACCTGGTGGTGGAAATGACGATGGTGGAGGCGACGATAGTGGCAACAACTGAGCTTAAGTCTCACTTGTGCTAGATAATTTTGTCTAGACTCTAATTTAGCTGAGTTGATAGACCCTCCTCACGA
>JAKSBQ010000180.1 GCA_022361075.1 Opitutales bacterium
ATTTACAACGACGCGGTTAAAATGGTGGCTGAACAGGACTCCGGCGACCCCAGGAACGTGATCACCAAGGCGGATCTTCCCATGATCGAGCGGATCGCAAAGATGAAAATGAAGGGCAAATATGCGACGCCATTTGATGTGATCGAATCCGAGGGTTTTAAGGGGGAAGCTGCGATTGCAGAGGCTCACAAGACGATGGAATGGATGCGCGACACCGCTCCGAAAGTCCTGAGTAGATTGGCGGATGACTTCCACAATCGCATCGAAAGTCGTATCGACGATCCGGATGCCTCCAAGCGGAACGAAACCTTTGCTTCGGTCAACCGAATGGTATCTGTGCAGCGTAACATCGCTACACTTGATAGTCCGGATGCGGTCCCGCTTATTGTCTCGAAAGTGGAGGGTGACGCTGTTTTGACCCGTGAGCAGCATGAGAAGAAGATCGCGGATAGCCTGAAGTTGGCCGTAAAAGGTAAGCACGTGGCTCAGGAGCTCGAGTCTCTCTTAAGCAGTCCTTTTGAGAGTGATGAAGCTGACAAAGCCTTACTCAAAAAAGTGGACGAAGCAGTGGCTTCGGAATCGATCCGGGAAATCTCAGCGGATGATGTTGCGCTTTTTCAATACGAGAAATTGTTCAAACCCCTTTCTGACTACCTGTTTTGGGTGGCGAAAAAGATCCCATGAAGCAGTTGATCGTAGTTTGGGTTTTCTTGTTGTTGGCGTTTCCCTCAGTGGTTCATGGACAGTTGAATGAGAGCGAGGAAGCCGAGGGGGTGGACGTTCCGGACTTTATGGAGGTCTCCCGGAGATATGAGGAAATCACCATCGATCCGAAAGAGGGAGTGTTGGAAATAGAGCTCGTCATCCACCGTTGGGGAGAATCGGAAATCCCGACGCAGGCGTTTTCGATTAGCATCCTGGAGACTCCATCGCTTCTTGCTTCAGCTGAGGTGGATGATTCGCGTGTGGAGTTCGGATCTGACGACTGGGAAAAATCAGTCATTTTGAGCCTTACACCAAAAGAAGAAAGTGATCAAACTGTGGGGGAACTGAAACTTGAGGTGCTTGCTGAAGACGCGAGCATGACTCCTGTGCGTCGGGAGTGGATCATTCCTCTCAAATGGGAAGGGCAGAGTTCAGAGGACGAAGAAGAGGAAGGTGAAGGTGATTATGCATTTGTCATCCGCACTTTCGAAGAGAATTTCGAGCCTTACAAAAAAAGCCATGAGGAGCAGGCGAAAGCGATCCTTGATGAAGAGGTTCCACTCTACACAGTTGATCCTGTTGTCATTGCCTTCACAGGTGAGCCGGAAGACATCAAAAACTACTATTACCGCATCATCGGTCCCGATGATAAAGTATTTCAAACAGGCATCAACAGCTCTGAGGATGATGTTAAAGGGGAGATGATGGGGCCTTTCGAAGGCTCTCCTTACAAACGCTACATCTGGATGCAGACCTATTATCAGCGTCAGATGAGTAACGAGGAGCGTCGGCCCCGAATGGCAGGTACTTACAAACTGGAATTCGCAGAGGCGATCTACCAGGATCAGGGTTTATTTGGCATTCCGACGAATCCTAAACCAGGCGAGTGGGAAGAAGTAGGTTCGTTCGAGCTGCTGGAACCGGTATTTGAATTTGCGGGAGTGACGACCCTGGTTTTTCCGAAAGTTTACGAGCGAAATGACCGAAAGGCTTACCTTGAGTTCTCACCCTTTTCCTCTGGAGGTAATTCTGGCTCAGCGACCCTTGGTTTTGATTGGGTCAACCCGGATGATAATGAGAGCCACAGCGGTCAACTTGACCTGCGATACGAGTTTCCTCAGAGCATCCCGTATCTAGGGCTTGATGAATTGCCCAGCGTGACGAGCTCAGTTTCAAGTACGGGTAGTGAGAAATGGAACGCACACATGTTGCATCGCATAAGCCTTCATGTGCAGAGCGATCCGGGTGAGTTTCTGAAGATCGACGAGAGTGAGACGGACGGCAGGTTTTTGCCGATTCCGACGGTAGGCATTTATATGTCGGAGGGCGAACGCGATGCGAGTGGGCGAACCAGTAGTGTTACTTTTGATTTTGAGTCCTCCAGAAACTCGGATGTAGCAGTTAACAGCTATTTGGGGAAGTCTGACAGGATCTTTGGCTGGCATCTTCGTAATCCTGACACGTTGTATGGGCTGGTGATTGGAGTTCACGTGAACACCGCTGGCTCCTACATGCTTGGAAGGGGTTTTGTGGTAGCACTTTATCGTATCGAAGAGGGGCTAGCGAGCGAAGTGGAGTTGAAAGAGCGAGGGCGCACGATGAATCGTCCAGGGCGTGATGGAAAATCCGACAATGATGAGGACAACTCTCGCAGTGACGGTGATACTGATTCTTCAACTGGAGATGGAGTAGACGAATCGAGTGGTTCAGACGAGGGCGCTTCCTCGGGAGGTGGTGGAGAAGATGGAAATCAAGGACATCCGACCGATCCTAATCAGATTGATCCGAATCATCCTCATATATCCGCGTTGATTCAGCAGTGGATTCGCATCGCGGAACCGCCGGAGAATGCGACTGAGGGTGCAAATTTAAGATACAACCAGTGGGGCCAGGTCGAAGGGAAAACCCGGACGGGTGTGATCACCATCAACCGTAAACCGGATGAAGTGGGTTTTCGAAATTCATCGACCTATCTTTGGGATATTCGAACTCGTTTGGATTCGGTGAATCACTGCATGTTAGAAGAGTATGTCATGACTATGTTGAGTGGAAGTTCACTTGCTCATTGTGCGGGAAGATACAGTGCGCCGAACATGACCTCTGTTCCAAATGTGGTTGGGGAATCGATGGATGCTGCAGAGTCGCGCTTACAGAGTTCCGGATTGATGCCGGAGTGGCTGGCCGGGCCTCCTGCCCCAAGCAAGCAGTTCGAAGGAACCGTTGCTAAACAATCTCTTGTGGTTGGTGAGGAAGTTGAGCCGGGAACGACCATGGCTTTGGAGATTTATACTGAAATGATCCCGGAACTGGTGCTTCCGGATCTTGTGGGAATGCCCTTGGATCAGGCAGAACAG
>JAKSBQ010000248.1 GCA_022361075.1 Opitutales bacterium
AAGGGCTGTGATCAGCAAAGTATTGCGAGTGGTACGCGTCATGCGATCGATTTATTTTTTGATTCGTTTGATGAATTCTTCAACCAACCAGTTCGTGTTATCTTTGCGGTAAACGATTTTACCGCTTGGATCGAAAAGCAAAGTGGTGACTGTGTGATCGATTATGTTTTCACTCTCAAAGGCAATGACCCCGTATTGCTTGAGGACGTCCAGCATCACCTCGTGTTTGCCTGTCAGAAATGAAAAGGTTTCGGTATCCGCTCCTTTCACTTCTGCGTATTGGGTTAGAATTCCGGGTGTGTCATATTCCGGATCGAAGGTCACACTAATTTGATGAAAATTGTCGATCCCTTGATCTGCGGCCATGCGCTGCATGTCAACCATACGAGAGGTTTGAGCTGGACACATTTCGGGTATGCGACAACGGGTGAAGATAAAATTCATCATAATCCATTTCCCCTTAAACTGATTAAACTGCACATATTCTGCTCGTTCGTTAATCATCGCGAAATTAATCCCATAATCTCCCCGTTTTCGATATTGCCGACGTTGTCGAATTGCAGTGTCTGCGCGAAGCTGACGATTCACGGCGTTCAAAAGTTTCTCCTGCTCCGCGTCTGAAGGAAAAATATACTGAAGCCAATCTTTCCCTTCGCTTTTGGAAATCTCCCCGACGATGGTTTTTCCTTCGTAGTCGACCATTAAGTCTCCATCGCCGACTCTGACGGTGAAAGGTTCGGAGTAATCGTGGTCTCCGTTGATGTTTATGAGATCAAACGTTTTGGTGTTCACATTTACAGATTGGACATCTGCCGTTATGAGCTCGGCCTGGGTTGAAATCACGAGCGATGTAAAGAGAATCAAAAACAGTGAATGCTTCATTTTTAGTATACAGATTCTTGCGATTTTTCAGAAGTGGACAAATTGAAGTCAAATGCGCAATATTAGCTTCTTTGAACACTGTATCTGAAAAGATCGGTTTTCAAGTGCCATTACATCAGCCCATCTTTTATATTCATAGCGCTTAACTCTCTATATGCCTTTTTCTGTTAGCAGATATCGATCGGAAGTTTTCCGACCGACCCTTTTCTGGTTTGCAGTTTTTTCACTTTGTTGGATGACGCTGCTCTTGTTTGTAGGAGGGACGACGACCAGTATCGAAGCTGGAATGGCTTTCCTCGATTGGCCCCTCTCCAACGGCTCTCTGAACCCAGAGGGATGGACGGAACAGTCGGATCAATTGGCGGAACACTCGCATCGACTGATTGGGATGAAGATGGGACTGCTCAGTCTCATCTTGGCTGGTGTTTGTTGGGTATTTGAGGCACGCAAGATTGTCCGAAATCTAGCTTTTTTACTGGTTGCTGTGATCGTTGCACAGGGCGTGTTGGGTGGACTACGAGTCTTGTTTGATCAGTTGAATACGGGTGCAGATACCAATGCAGTTGCGCAGGTATTTTTAGTGCTCCATGCAACAGGAGCACAAGTGACCTTATGTATTCTGGTGACTCTCGTATTAATGCTTTCGAAAAGCTGGATTGAAGGTGAAAGAAGTTTTGAAGGGCAGGATTCTCGCTCTCTCCGATTTTGGTCAAAAGCAGCAATAGTTGTTCTTTTCTTTCAGCTTATTTTAGGAGCCATGGTCAGACACCTGAAAGCTGCGGCGATTTTCGGAGACTATTTTCCGTTTTTAACAGGCACATGGATGGGGTGGGAGAGTATTTTCCCCGCACGCATATCGATCTACACCTTGGTCCACTATTTTCACAGAGTGGGCGCAATCGTGGTGACTTTGGTGCTGCTTCGTTTTTTTATGAAAGCGTGGGCTTATCCATTTGTTCGCAAGAATCATGGAAACTGGATCATGATCTTGGCTGCGGCCATCACTTTTCAGATTTTTTTAGGTGCGATGGTTGTGATCACTTTGAGAAATCCTCATGTGGCCACACTACATACTTTGTTGGGAGCCAGCATCCTTGCAATCACTTGGGCATTGACGGTGTGTTTTCACCGAACCAGATTAGCGACTGATTCATGACCCTGGCATCTTTCATCGAAACACTTAAAAACCTTAACGAACTGACCAAACCGAGACTTAGTATTTTGTCGGTGTTGACCGGTTTGGTCGGTTATGGAATAGCTCCCTCTCCATTCGATTGGGTCGTTTTCTTTGCTCTGTGTTTTGGCATGGGGCTATCCGCTGGTTCCGCGGCAGCGCTTAATCAATGGATGGAACGCAACCGGGATGCGTTGATGGAGCGAACTAAGGAACGTCCCATTCCTTCAGGGCGGATCAGCCCTAAGACGGCGTTGGTTTTCGGAATCACGATCGGAATTGTAGGTTTGGCGTTGCTCGCGGTATTCGCGAATCTCTTAGCGATGATCCTGACTTTACTGACGCTTGTCAGTTATCTTTGGATCTACACTCCCTCCAAATCCCTCACTCCGTGGTGCACTGCTATCGGCACGATACCAGGGGCGCTGCCTCCTATGATTGGTTGGGCTGCGGCTGAAGGTGCTTTGGGAATGGAAGCATGGTTGCTTTTTGTCATCATGATTGCGTGGCAAATCCCCCACTTTATGGCGATTGCCTGGACTTATCGTGACGACTACGCAAAGGCGGAGTTACCCATGATTTCGGTTGTCGACAAAACGGGAAAATCTGCTGCGTTTCAGTCTTTTTGGTTTTCGATTCTTTTGCTGATTTCCTCAATTTTCTTTTGGGTGTTGGGCGGCGACTACTGGATTTACACCAGCGTAGCAGTGGCAATGGGCGCCGGAATGATCTTTTTTAGCCTTAGATTCTACATCACTGAGGATCGTGAAGTTTGGTCAAAAAAACTCTTTTATTTCACCCTGATTTATTTACCCGTCGTTTTTGGGGTGTTAGTTGTTGACGTGAATTTTTAGAAAATGGGACTTCCAGAATTAAATGCTTCTCTAAATGGCTTAGCGACCCTGCTGCTGGTAGCAGGATGGTTCGCGATTCGTTCGGATGCTAAAACAGTTCACCGCAATTTGATGATCTCGGCATTTGTGGTTTCAGGGGTGTTTTTGATCAGTTACGTAGCGAATCGTGTGATCATGAAAGGAGTACACACTCCCTTCGAAGGGGAAGGATTCTGGAGGTTGTTCTACTACATCATGCTCGCGACGCACGTATTGCTTGCGATGACGATTCTTCCACTGGCGATCCGCACGATCTGGCTCGCAATTAAGGGTGAGTATGAAAAACACAGGTTTTGGGCGCGCATCACCTTTCCGATTTGGTTGTATGTGTCGGTTACGGGGGTGTTGGTCTATTTCTTCCTTTACCGCTGGTTTTAAGGGTATTTTCCGATTGCGGCGATTCATGGGTTATGCGATAGATTCGGCCTATGAGTCAAAATAAGACTGTAGACGTTTACGGAGTGGGTAACGCGCTCGTGGATATCCTCGCATTTGTCGAGGATTCATTTGTCGAGCAAATGGAGCTAGCCAAGGGCTCAATGACGTTGGTGGAAGGGGAAAAGCGCGGCGCTATTCTCAGTGGCCTTGAAGGTAAAAGCCTCAATAAACGTAGCGGTGGTTCCGCTGCAAATTCTCTCATTGCACTTGCCCAGAGTGGAGGAAGTAGCATTTTTGCTGGCAAAGTTGCAGATGACGAGAATGGCAAGCTTTACATCAATGATTTGAAAGAAACTGGCGTCGGATACGAACTACCTGCAGTGCAGGACGCGGATCAACCTACCGGCACCTCTATTATTCTCACCACACCCGATGCGGAACGCACCATGTGTACGAATCTGGCAATATCCGTTTTGTTCAATGCGGATGACATCAAGGCCGATCAGGTTGAAAGATGCAAAGTTTGCTACGTCGAAGGTTATCTCTGGGCTGGACCCGACACCAAAGCTGCCGCTGTCAAAGCGATTGAGACTGCAAAAGCTTCCGGAACCTTGGTGAGCATGACTTTTTCCGACGCATTTGTGGTCGATTTGTTCAAGGACTACTTCGAAGAGCTCGTTCCGGAAAGTTGTGACATCATTTTCTGTAATTCAGACGAGGCTCGTAAATACGTGGGCGATGACGACTTACAGGTTTGCGCCGAAAAACTTGGCAAACAAGTCAAACTTGCCTTCATCACCGACGGAGCTAACGGGGCCATTGTCGTCGATAACGGCGTTGTTTCAAACGTAGAAGGCTTTGAAGTGAACGCTGTTGATACTGTCGGAGCTGGGGACGCTTTTGCGGGTGGAGTCCTCTACGGAATCACCCATGGACTGACCGCTACGCAGGCGGCGAAGTGGGGTAATTATCTCGCTTCGGAGGTGGTGCAGGTCCAGGGACCAAGACTCGAGAAAAACGCTATTCGTCCAGTTGAAGAGATCGTTGGGTAATCTCTTCAAGGCTTGTGTGCTATAAATAACTGCGTACGAGAATATTCAAAAATCTTATACTTGTAATTAGGAATTTGAATCTTTAGGGCTTTCGTTATGTTTCGTGAGGTATCAAGCTTAGCTCGATCTTGAGCTGGTTCGATTTAATCCCTTTTCTATTCAAATCACCCAATCAGTATGAGACTTTCGATTTCCCAATTTCGACGGTGGATATTCCGTATGCCATGGGTTGCGGTTTTGTTTTTGGTCGGCTGCGATTACAAGTCCAGGCAATCTACTTTCGATCCTAAGGGACCTATCGCTCAAGAGCAGTTGGATCTGTTCATGGTGACCGTTTGGGTGGTTTGCTTCTTGTTTGTTGCTGTTGGGTCGGTCTTGCTTTACGCGGTCATTCGTTTCCGCGAGAAGAAAACCGATTCTCCCAATTTTAAACCGAAGCAATCCCATGGAAACCCGGTGGTGGAGATGGGGTTGATCGTTGTTTCGATCCTCATGTTGGTGATCATTGCGATCCCGACTTTGCAGGCGATCTGGTTTACCCATGATCTTCCTGAGGACGAGTCCAACCACCTCGGTCAATGGTATGACGGAGAGATTTCTGAAGAGAGCGAAGAAGAAGTCCTTACGGTTTACGTTTACGGTTGGCAATGGTGGTGGTCTTTCGAATACCCACAACTCGGGATTACTACGGCGAATGAATTTGCGATGCCAGTTGGCAAAGTTGTGAATTTCGAACTTCGTTCGCGTGACGTGATTCACTCCTTCTGGTTGCCCAAATTAGCGGGCAAAGTCGACACTATCCCGGGGCGAATCAACTCCATGTGGATGCAAGGAGACGAAGTTGGCCACTATTACGGACAATGCGCGGAGTTTTGCGGCGAGTCTCATGCTTACATGCTTTTCCGAGCGGATGTGTTGTCTGAAGAAGATTTTGAAGCGTGGGTGGTTGAGCAGAAAGCTGGAGCTGCAAGTCCCGATGGTGGAGAGGATTGGTCAGGATTCAAGGAATCGCTCGCCTCTTATCGTAAAGATCCTGCAATTGCAGAGGAATGGGATGATGTGTTTGAAGGTGCAGCTCTTTTCTATTCCAAGGGCAAGTGTAATACCTGCCACGCCGTTGGAGGGTCTGGACTTGCGATGGGTGTTTTGGCTCCCGACCTGACCCACGTCGCAGACAGAGTGAGCCTTGGTGCAGGATGGCTGGACCATCGTGCTGAAGATGAGGGAGAGATCGACCCTGAGCTTCAACTGGAGAATTTTTATCGTTGGGTGAGGGAATCCGAGAAAATCAAACCTGGCAATTTGATGTATGAAGGAACTGGTGGAATGACTGGCCTGAAGGACATCGAGTTGACGGATGACGAAGTGCGGAAAATCGCAATCTACCTGCAATCCCTCAAATAAACCCTGATTCCACACATACCATGTCTCAGTCTACAGCAGAATCCCATACTCTAGTCGCTGAAAAAAGCGGAATCGGTTTAACTCGTCCCGACCATCGTTCGGGGTGGGTGGATTGGTTGACCACGGTTGACCACAAAAAGATAGCGGTGATGTATGCATTGGCCGGTCTTTTCTTTTTTGTAGTGGGTGGAATCGAGGTGTTGGTGTTACGTATCCAACTCTCTGCACCTGAAATGAATTTCATCTCCCCGCAGACCTACAACCAACTCTTCACCATGCACGGCACCACCATGATTTTCCTGGGAGCGATGCCGATCATTGCCGGGTTTTTCAATTTTTTGGTTCCTCTGCAAATCGGGGCTCGCGATGTCGCCTTTCCGAGACTCAACGCGTTCAGTCTTTGGGTCTTTATGGCTGGGGCTATTGTGCTGAATATCAGCTGGCTCTTTCAGTTACTCCAGGTGATGGGAATTTTTAATCCTGAAGGCGGCAAGGACATTGTTCCTGCGATAGGATGGTTTGGTTACGCCCCCCTGAGCGCTGGAGAATACAGTGGAATTGGTTCCGACTTCTGGATTTTCGGTCTGCAAATCTTGGGTGTTGCGTCGATCGCAGCGTCGTTGAATTTTATTGTGACTATCCTGAACATGCGTGCGCCTGGGATGACGATGATGAGGCTTCCAGTGTTTACTTGGATGACTTTGATCACATCTTTCCTCATCATCTTTGCCTTCCCCGCGCTGACCATTGCCTTGCTTGAGTTGATGTTCGACCGGATGTTCGGCACGAACTTCTTCCGTGTATCCGAAGGCGGACAACCGATTCTGTGGCAGCATTTGTTCTGGATTTTTGGTCATCCTGAGGTTTACATCCTCATTCTTCCTGCAATGGGAGTCATCTCTGAGATTTTGCCGGCATTTTCACGCAAACCTTTGTTTGGTTACCCGATTATCGTCTTTTCAGGAGCGGTCATTGGTTTTCTGGGATTTGCGGTTTGGAGCCACCACATGTTCACTACCGGATTGGGAGACATTGCCACCGCTGCGTTTTCGCTACTCACGATGGCGATTGCGGTTCCCACGGGAGTAAAGATTTTCAACTGGGTTGGCACTCTCTGGGGTGGCCGGATTAAATTTACCGTTCCGATGGTTTACGCAGTGGGTTTCATCTGGATGTTTATGATGGGTGGATTTAGTGGCATCATGCACTCCGCTGCGCCAGCGGACTCCCAGCAGCAGGACACCTACTTTGTCGTGGCTCACTTCCATTACGTCATCATCGGTGGGATCGTGATGGCGCTTTTTGGCGGAATCTACTTTTGGCTTCCCAAGCTCACTGGCAAAATGTGGGAAGGTAAACTTGGTTATTGGGCAGTTGGTTTTGTGGTCGTGGGGCTGAACGTTACATTCTTCCCAATGCACTTCCTCGGGCTTTTCGGTATGCCTCGAAGGACGCATACTTACCTAGCGGAGACTGGGTTTGGCCCTCTCAACATGCTGGTGACCATTGGTGCATTTATCTTAGCTTTTGGTCTTTTGATGGTGATCATCGACATGATCAAGACCTTGCGAAGCGGAAAACCCGCTGGACAGGATCCTTGGGATGCTCGAACCCTGGAATGGATTACGACATCACCTCCACAAGTTCACAATTTTGATAAAACCCCCATTGTTAAGGCTCGTGATGCATTTTGGTATGACAAGCATGGGGATGCAAAATACAAAATGGAATACGAACCCGATGATGGGCACGGAATTCACATGCCTAGCCAATCGTGGTTCCCACTGATGACAGGAATTGGGATGATGATCATGGGAATCTCGCTTTCACTGTATTCAGGAGGAGTCCCTTTCATGGGTTATCTTGGTATTGGAGGCATTGTTGTCGTAACGGTTGGAGTTTATTTATGGCTTTTTGAAGGCCCGGGCGGTTACCACCTTCATCCTGAATCTGAAGAATCTAAATAAAAGAATTGGTACAATGAGTGAAGCTAGCGTAGCGGTATCCCACGGGGACGGTTCCAGTACGGGAATTGATAACAAGAAGCTCATGATGTGGCTCTTTTTGGGTTCGGATTGTATGTTCTTCGGAACCCTCATTTCGACCCACCTGATCTACAGGAAATTGTATCCAAACCCCGAAGTCTCACCAACTGAGATTTTCAGCATCGATCTGACTACGGCAAGTAGCTTCATCTTGCTAATGAGCTCCTTCTTAATGGCATTAGCAGTGTCGGCCATGCACAAAGGTGAGATGAAGAGTTACCGTAGAATGACTTGGGGCGTTATTCTCTTCGGACTGATTTTTCTCGGGTTTCAGGTTTATGAGTTTAACCACTTCATTCACCATTATGATTTCACCATTCAGAGTGGAACGATGGGTTCGACTTTTTATTTGATGACGGGGACACACGGCTGTCACGTGGCGATTGGGGTTTTGATTTTGTTAAGTCAACTCATTGCTTCCTACAAAGGCAAATTGACTACCGCGAACTCCATGGATGTCGAGGTGGCCGGACTCTACTGGCACTTTGTAGACATCGTTTGGATCATCATTTTCTCAGCCGTTTATCTGGTAGAATATTTGTAAGGAAAGGCTTTTTATGTCGGATATCCCTCTCTCCAAAGACCAATTGAATAAGGAAGAAAAGCACTTCCATCACTTCTATAACCTAGCGATCATTTTGAGCTTTGTGACGATGGTGGAGGTGATTTTGATCGTGCTGCCATTTGTAAAAGGTTTTTTATTCTGCTCCCTGGTGGTACTCTCCCTGGTGAAATTTTTCACAGTGATCTTCATTTTCATGCACCTGGTCTATGACAAAATGATCTACACCCTTTTGTTCGTCGCCGGGCTCATTTTGGCGACGGGAACGGTGATTGCCTTGTCGGTTCTTTTCAGTCCAAATCGAGTAGACCAGGATGCTATTAGTATGAATCCCGAGACAGAGGAGTTTCGTAAAATAAGCGAGCAAACAGCTCCCCGGGTGAGACAGGCAATCTGGACAAGTGAACATCAATTGGTATAAACGTGTGGCATGCAGCTGCACTGGCATACCGAACCATTTCTACTGATATCGCTTTTGGCTGCTTGCTGGGCTTTTACCCTCTTTACGGGTCCTTATTTTTTTAAATGGAGTGGACAAGCTGACGGGACCTATCCGCTTCTCAAAAAAGTCTCCTTTTATGGATCAGTTCTGATTCTATATCTGGCAGTGGGTTCCCCTCTGGATCAATTAGCTGAGGACTATCTCTTTTTTGCTCACATGATCCAGCACATGTTGTTGATTTATGTGGTTCCTTTGTTTCTCTATGCCAGTCTTTCTAAGGAATTGACCGAATATTTGTTCCAGGGCAAAGGAACTCAGCGCATCGCTAGATTGCTGGGACATCCAGTTTTTGCGGGCTTTGTGTTCATCGCTGTTTACACCATTTGGCACATCCCCCTTTTGTACGAAGCCGCGCTTCATGATAAATGGATCCACGTTCTGGAGCACGGAACCATGTTGATCACAGCGATTTGGATGTGGTGGCCGTTCCTCAGTCCGTGCAAAAAATACCTTCGAGCATCCAGTTACGGAGTAAGGATTTTATATGCGTTTCTACTGATGGTCGGGCAGTTACCAGTATTTGCGTTTTTGTCGTTCGCCAATGTGGCAATTTACGAAACTTACGTTTGGGCTCCTCGGATTATCCCTGGATTAGATCCGTTAAACGATCAAATATTGGGTGGAATCATCATGAAGGTCACCAATATGGGAGTATCACTTACGATCATCAGTTGGTGTTTCTACAAATGGTCTAGCAAAGAACAGCCAGAGATGCCATAGAGTAGGTCTCCACTTTTCTTTAAATTTTACGAACCTGACGAAGGGTTGCCGCGACTTCGTTCAGAGATTAATGATGAATCATCCAAATATTTCCTTCCGAAAATGAAACTCTTAATCGCGAAATATAGAAAACAAATGATGAATTTTCCAATACGTTCGAAATTCGGTGCAGTTACGTCCGTCATCACCGGAGTTTCTTTGTTACTTTCGGGTTGCCAGCATTCAAAGATTGAACGATCGGCGGATTTGGAGTTCTCGCCACCTCGGCATTGGACGCCTCCAGAGTCAGGAGAGCTTCATTTGGCAGCTTCGTCTGGGCAAAATTGGGTGCAGGGTTTCGGTGATTCAGATCTCATTCGATTGGTTGATGAAGCGATCGATAACAATCATGACCTTCGGCTCGCAGATGCTCGATTAGAGAGTGCAAGGCAGCAGTTGCGAATTGTGCGTTCTCAGCAGCTTCCTGTTTTTTCTTTAGGTTTAGACGGCACAGTTGAAGAAAAGAATGGTGCGTTTTTCGATGCATTTACCGAGGATCGTTATCATCTTAGCATTGGGACAGTGTGGGAAGCAGATTTGTGGGGAAGGATTCGAAACCAAGTGAGCGCGTCTGATGCTGAGGCTCAGGCGACCGCGTACGATTTTCAGGCGGCCCAGCACTCGATCGCCGCGAATGTGTGTTTTACATGGTTTGATCTCATCGCTTCGAAACTTCAGTTGGACTTAGCGAAGGACACTTATGAAAGCTATCGGTCGACAGCTGAACTCATCCTGAGCCGATACGAGTCGGGAATCGACTCGGCGCTCGATTATCGCTTAGCATTAGCTAATGCAGAGTCTGCCAAGGGATCTGTGGCCCGAAGTGAGGAGCTCTACAAACGATACCAACGCAGCCTGCAACTGCTTCTGGGGAGGTATCCAGATGGTGAAATTCGGAGTTTGAATCAGTTTCCCGAAGTACTTTCGAGAGTTCCCGCAGGTTTGCCTTCGGAATTGTTAGAAAGACGACCTGATTTGTTGGCTGCGGAGCGCCAGCTACTCGCTGCCGAGGCCAACGTGAAAGCTGCGAAGAAGGAGCATTTACCCAGTATCACTCTTACCGGCGCGAC
Organism: Opitutales bacterium; assembly: GCA_022361075.1. Classification (GTDB taxonomy): domain Bacteria; phylum Verrucomicrobiota; class Verrucomicrobiia; order Opitutales; family JAFGAQ01; genus JAKSBQ01. Next base: position 10,722 of record JAKSBQ010000248.1, read on the forward strand.
AGGCACACAGACCTCTGAATTTAAAAACCTGATGGACGGAAATTTCGACTACTGGAACCTTGCTGCTGGCCTGAATCAACCTTTGTTCACGGGTGGACGTATTGACGCCGGACGTGAAATAGCGATTCAAGTTTATCGACAAGCGAGCATCAGTTACCAACAAACGGCTCTTCAAGCGTTTATGGAAGTGGAGCAAGCACTGGATGCTGAGGCCTATCTTGTTCGGTATCTCGAAGCTTCAAAAGAGTCTGCCTTACAATCTTCAAGCGCGGAATCCTTGGCGTGGGATCAGTACACCTCTGGCCTCATCAACATTGTGACTGTTTTAGAAGCTCAGCGTAGGAGTTTGATCGCGAAACAAAGTGCTATCGAAGCGGAAAAAGCGCGGCTCAAGAATCGAGTGCAACTTCACCTGGCATTGGGTGGTGATTACTAAGTCACCCGGCTGAGATCTCTCGGACATATTTGCAGATTTGGAGGGGCACTATGACTCCGAAAGATTGTGAAGAAGTTTGATGGAAAACTTAAAATAGGATTATTCGCACGGTCGTTGAGAAATCTGTGAATTTTAAAAATTTTGTTAAAACTCAGGGTGTTTCATTCGAAAAATAGAAAATATACTTTTAAAATAGCTATTTGAAGCGGAGTCCTTGAAGTTATTCACATTAGTTAACATACCAGTTTCCCCAATCGCATTCCGAGAGTTGAAGTCGATAATATTGATGTTTCCGAGGGGCATCGGCTAATTACCTAAAATTAGGATACTCATTTGGGTCTCAGTTGTGTAAATTTGTAACCTATTGATTTTCAACCTCTAACAAGCTATTTATTGTGCTTTATGGCAAGATATGTTAAATTAGTGTTACGTGTTTAGTAAAAATCTGCTAAAAGCAATTGATTGGGTTTGATTCGATTGCCTATTGCCGTTTTTTTAATAGACCGCGAATTGCTTGTGAATTACTTTTCCAATAATTGTGAATAACCGCTCGAATGGCTTGATTATAGCTATGTTTTTTTAATTTCGAAATACTCTCGCTACCTTATTCATCCCTTAACATGACAAAATCCAACAGAAAAACCACCCGCCTGGTTTCCGTTGCACGACGTGCGCTTCTGTTGCCGTTGGTTGGTTCGATTTTCGCTTCTAACTCTTATTCTCAGGTCGGGCTTTATGCTGATATTACCGACCCAATCGAGAGAGCTCGTCTTGCGGTGACGCAAAACGATGAACGTGTCAATGACCCGGCAATTGATATTTCCGAAAGTGGCTCGAGTACGAACTCCGGCTCTGTTCGTGAATCTTCCTACGATAACGATCCGTCGGAAGAGACCATTAGTTTGAATGTAGATGACCAAGAGATCCGAGTCATCCTCCGCAACATCGCTGAACTCTTTGAGCTGAACATTGTGATTCCGGAGGACCTACAAGGCCGCACTTCTCTCAACCTTCGAGATGTTACCTGGCAACAGGTTTTTAACATTGTTCTCAGTGAACAAGGCTACTCCTGGTCTGAAGTCGGAGGGATCATTCGTATTCGCCAGGGCATCCAGGCTGAGGAAGGCGGAGACCCTCGTGTGACTGACTTGGGCGAGGGACGATTAAAAGTGGATTTTCGTGCAACTCCTGTGAATACGATCATCAGTCTTGTTGCCGACGAATTGGACCTCAACGTAGTGATTCCTCCTGACGAAGCGCTATCCAGCGAATTGGATTTGCGTTTAAACGGAGTCACCTGGGATCAGGTTTATGAGGTGGCGCTCGCGCAGTTTGGCTATGGCTATATCGACAACGATGGTATCGTGTTGGTCCGTTCACTTGATCAAATCAACGGTGTTCCGGACGAGGCTCGCGTCTTTCAGATCAAATACTCCGACGCAGAGTCTGTTGCTGAGTTATTGAAGGAACAGGCGGGTGTCACGCGAGTAGTGACGGACCCCCGTAGCAACGTGATCATCATTACGGGAAATCCGTCAAGGTTCACCGCGATCAAGAGTCTCATCGAAACTCTCGATCGGCCAACTCCGCAGGTGATGATTGAATCTCGGTTTGTGGAGGTTTCCAACTCGGACATTTCTCAAATCGGGGTCGATTGGAAGTCCTTATTTAGTGAAGACGGTTACACGCTTGAAGGGAGTTATCGTAGTGAAACGGATCGTACTCGTAACAAGCAAGAGAGCCTAACGGACAACAGTACGAGCGATTTCAACAACACGAATACCCGAACGGGAACTCCACCCGTCAGTGCAACAGATTCCACGATTGAATCGACCATCAATCAGGTTCGCAACCTGTTGGACTCTACAGTTGCCAACCGAACCGACACAGCGATTTTCAATGCGCCTTCGTTTGACCTGGTGCTAAGAGCGCTCAAGCAACTCAACGATTCCAAAATCATTTCAAATCCAACTGTTCTCGCTCTCAATGGACAGGAGGCAGTGATTAAAATTGTGGATCATTACTACGTTCAGGAGCCTGGAACCGTTTCTGAGGATGGACGAGTAGTTCCGGGCGAGGTTATTCGACTGGACCCGCTTCCAGGGATTGAGCTTCAGGTCACTCCAACAATCAGTGGTGGTGATTTCATTGGCTTGAAAGTAGTTCCTCAAGTAAACGATATTGTGGGTTCTCAAAGCTTTTCAAACGGAACCATTCCGATCGTCCGACAACGCACGACGCTTACCCAAGTGATGGTGAAAGATCGTGAAACTTTGGCGATCGGCGGTCTCATCGACGAGAGTACTTCGACTCAATCGCAAAAGGTGCCATTACTGGGTTCAGTTCCTGGGTTGGGAAGACTGTTCCGGTATGACAGGGAAGTCAGTGATTCGCAGAATCAGATCATTTTTATCACCGCCAGTATCCTCAATCCCAACGAAACCAACTACGTGGATGTAGTGGGAGTGAATCGTCTCAACGATCTCGGTTTGACGGACAGGGACGTGATGGGATCGAACTACCCGCTGAGTGCAGAAGAGCGGGCTCTCAACGAAGCGATCATGCAACATCGTCGCCGGATGGATGCTGAGGAACGGGAAGGCAAATTGTCCGTCCAGTTGGAGGCGTACCGGGAACTCGAAAGAAGACAGGCGGAGGAAGCACTCAGGCAACTCGAAAAGGAGTCGGATTTCTCATTCGATTCGGGAGAAGATGATTTCGAGGAGTCTGCGATGAGCAGCCTCAAGAATTCAAAACGTGATCGTGTAGTACCTGTGTTTTAAAGGGAAAGATCGTGAACCCATTTTACTGCATTTGTAAATTGCCTCGTTTGGCTGTCGGTGCGCTTGCGCTGCTGATTTTTGGTGGTGCAACCATCGCTTATGGGCAATCGAATGATCGGGATCCATTTGAAGAAAAGCCGATGTATTTCAACAATAAGCGAGTGGGAGAACGGCTTAGCATTTCATTCCCCAATGCTCCTACGGATACTTCGCGCTCTACCGAGATGGTGCTGTTTGAGGAAGGTTATTACGACACAGATGCCGGAAAATACGACCGTCGACTGATCGCATTGATCACTGGAATGGGGCTTGGCAGCAAAGGTTTGAAATTAGTGGTGGACGACAATCGTCAGTTTCAGCTGATGAGAGAAAGCCTGGTGAAGTTTGAAAGGACCTACAGGCGTTTTAAGGACGCTGAAGATCTCATCCGCGAAAAAACAGAGGATTGGATGGGAGAGTCCTGGGAGGCTCTTAACGAAGGTCGCCAGCTGGGTGAAGTTTATTTCTATCCCTCGCGAAAGGAGATGGGCGCTCACTTCAACTGGGACTTTGAGCTGGAACGTGTTTGGCTGAGCATGGGCAATCAGATCAACATTGACCGTGAGGTTGTTCCTTACCTTGTTCGCATGGTGGACCGGATCAACGACTACCAGTCCTGGTTTTACGACTTTAGAGAAACAACAAATGACCGTAATAAGGAAATTGATGAGATCCTTGGCACGGGTGCTTGATGATTAACACAATGAGACTCGCTCGATGAAAAACATTTCTAAAATTTCTGCTCTTCTGCTCCTTGCGTTTACTGTGTTTGTTGTGGACGCTGCTCCCTCGTTGAATTCGATTACCATAAATCACTCCGGGAACTCCAATACTGCTGTGTCACCTGCGGTTCTTGAAAACGTGGTGAATACAGATGTGACCTTTGATATCGGTCTCATTGATGACACTGCTACGGCTGGGGAAACAGCCTTTTTTAGGCTATCATGGGTGGACACCAATAGTCCTTCATTGGCTCGGCAGGATCTAGGTGGTGCTACAGTAACCTGGGCCACGATTACTGGTAGCAGTGATGTAGGCGCATCTTTCACTTCAGGAAACTGGAGAGTACCTTATCCGGGGACATTCAACTTCATTGTCACAGATAGTAGCGGTTCTGCTATTACTTCGGGAACCTTTCAGGTGATCGTTGCCGGAGAAGGAAGTGCCCCTTCAGTCGCGTTAACTTACCCCACAGACGGATCATCTTTTCTGCCAGGGCAAAAAGTGACACTTACTGCGAACGCGTTTGATGCGGATAACGCTATCTCAAGGGTGCAGTTTCTGTTAGGGAATGCTACCGGCTCAACAGGTAACCCCATCTTTTCTGTTTTAAACGAAGATACTGCGGCCCCTTTTGAATATGAGTGGACCGTTCCGGCAATTGGGGAATTTAAGCTTTCTGTCAGAGCGTTTGATGCGTTGGGCAACGTGACTCGGAGCAGCACGGTGACCGTTTTCGGTTCCGAAACACCGGTTATGCAGAAGCTTACTTCTATTAACTTCATCCAACCTGACGATGGGGCGACGATCAGCATGACGGGTCCAGTCAATTTCGCGGTGAACGTGCAGCCCGCTTCTTTGAGACCACTTACTACGGTGGACTACTACGTGGACGGATACAAAATCAACACCAGTCCTGTTTCGGGCTCATCGACCACCGATACTTTCCTGTACACGTGGACCAATGCTTACATTGGAACGGTGACGGTGGAGGCGAGAGCCCAGCTGAATAATGGCGATTTTGTTGAGACCTCGAACGATCTTGATATTACGCTTACAGGCTATGGAAGCTCTCCAAATGTGACTCTTACTAAAACCGCAGGGGATAATCCTGTTGCAGGTTCTGAGGTGACCTTTTCGGCATTAGCCAGCGATAGCGGAGGTTTGATTCAAAGCTTATCGTTTTATGCGAACGGTTCAGTTGTTGAGACGGTGGCTGGCCCGGCATCCAATACTCCCTATGGTTTTACTTTCACCTACCCTGGTGGAGGCAATTGGGATTTTTGGGTGATTGCGGAGTTTTCAAATGGTAACCGTGCGATCTCAAACATCGTGACGGAGATTGTGGGCCTCGGAGTACCCCCCACCGTTTCGATTGTTTCTCCTGTTAACGGAATGCAGTTTCTTCCCGGAACGAATCTACCGATTCTCCCTTCGGCGAACGATCCGAATAGTTTGATCGACGAAATTCTTTATTTTGTGAACGACAATTTGGTGAATACCGCTACTCGCGGGATCAATGGAAGTTTTGGAGTGTTAACCTATACCTATCAATTCCAGTTTGCAGGAGATTATCGAATCTATGTTCAGGCAAGGGACGAAACCGGGCTGATTTCGCAGTCCAATGTGGTTCGGGTTACGGTTAGTGCTCCCAACCCAGACATTCCTGCCGTAGTGATGACTCACCCCCTGCCGGTAGGCGGAGGAGATACGCTGAACGACGTCTCGACGGGTTCTTCGATGTTCATCAACGCCTACGCTCAAGACAATGAGCACGTGGACCATGTGAAGTTCTTCATCAATGGACAGGAAATCGGCTCCACGTCCGCGAGATACGAAAATACTTTCGCGCAGTTCTATTATATTCAAACCCCAGGTGATTACATCTTCTTCGCTGAGGCTGTAGACCAAAAAGGCAATCGCTCTCATGCCACTCCTGTGCAACTTCAGGTCAGCGCGTTGGAAACCCAACTCCCGAGGGTCGAAATGCTACCGTTGGCAGAAGAAGACCTTATCGTTGATGCAGGTTCGGAGATCACCCTGCGGGCGACAGCAGATGGTGGACTGGTGCAGATCAGCCAGCTCAATTTTTATGTGAACGGCACATTTGTCGATTCCGTGGATACTGCTGAAGATGGGGTTTACACTTCGACTGTGGTCCTTGAAGAGCCTGGAACCTACCTTTTTAACGTCCGTGCGGTTGAAGTCGAACCTGTTGGCTTACCAACTGACAACTGGGTGATTTCGGACTCGGTTGCGGCAGTTGTTGAGGCTGCGTCTACTAACCGTTCGTTCGTCTTGCAGACTTATCAGGACTATTTTGCAGTTCAGTTGAACCAAACTTCACTTGATGTGGCTGTGAATGCGATGGATTCAGGTCAGCTGACTCAGGCAGGTTACGTGCACCAGTTATTGGATGGCACTGGCTTCCTGAATCACGAGTATGCGTTGATGGCTCGTTTTTTACTGACTGGTGCGTGGCCAGGAAGAGAAGTCTTCAGGCAGGATCTCAGTCGTGTGGAATCTGTGGGATTGAGTGATTTGGTTTCGATTCTGCTGCCTAGTTTCCAGAGCATTTACTGGAGCAATCAGAGGATTCCGGATGGTTTTTCCTCGCAAAGTGAATTTGAGAATTTCTTCAGAATCTTGTTTCGCAACAAATATGGTGTGGAACCCAGTGGGGATCAGCTCAGCACTGGCGTCAATCAATTGAAAGTATTCGGTACAAATCTGTTCGTAGAGGAGTTTATCAAAGACACTGAAGCAAGTGCCTTTGGCTCCGGTTCGATTTCCACCATTCTAGGCATTCCAAATCCGCCCAACTCCCGTCTTGAAGATTATGCGGAAACCGCTTCGCTGTATATGAATTTGCTTCGAGTGACTCCGAGCCCAGACGAAGTGGCCAATCTGTCCACGCAGTCATTGTTACAGCGGATTCAGACGATTCTTGACGATCCGCGCTACGCTGCGAGATAGCAGCACTTGCGTTGACTCGTGCTTCTCACGATTCTACGGTGGATCATCGACTGATGAATCCACAAACCCAAGAGATGCTGAAAAAGGTACGGACGGTGGAAATCCGTACTCGCAAACTTGTGAACCAGGCGCTTTCTGGCTCGTATCGGAGTGCGTTCAAGGGCAGAGGGATCGATTTTGAGGAAGTTCGGGAGTATGCTTACGGTGATGACGTGAGGTCCATTGACTGGAACGTCACTGCCCGCTCCAGAAGACCTTACGTCAAACAGTTCCGGGAGGAACGGGAACTCTCAATCATTCTCATGTTGGACCTTAGTGCATCGGGTACGTTTGGTAGTAGTGAGCATACGAAGCGACAGCTGGCGACCGAGTTAGCGTCAGTGTTGGCGTTCTCGGCGGCTAGCAGCAACGACAAGGTTGGGTTGATCCTTTTTTCCGATCATGTGGAGAAGTTTATCGTTCCGGCAAAAGGGCGAAAACACGTATTGAGGATCATCAGGGAGCTTTTGTTTTATGAACCTAAAGGTAAGTCGACTAATATTGTGGATTCACTCAATTACGTATTGAAGATGATGAGGAAACGTTCGGTGATTTTCCTTCTTTCGGACTTTCTTGAGTTCTCAGACAAATATCCCCAAACCGACAAAAGAAATCCACTGTTCAAAACGCTTCGACTGGTTGCTCAACGGCACGATTTGATCTGCGGAGTATTGTCCGACCCGAGAGAATTTGAACTCCCGAATGTGGGTTACGTGGAGTTTGAGGACGCGGAAACTGGAGATCTGATCGAGTTAAATACGCGTTCAAGAAGATTGAGAAAAAGATATCGCGAGCTGAATCAGCGATTTGCGGAACAACGTGAACTCGCATTCAAACAAAGTGGTCTGGAGTTCATGCATTTGCGGACAGACTCGCCATACATGGAGGCTTTGAGAAGGCTTTTTCATCGAAGAAGCCAGCATTGAGGGCAGGTTTCGGATTTTAGTTTTTTGTTTACCAAACAGAATGACTCAAGTATGAGTGATGGGAGGTTCGAGGAAAACTCCAATTTACGGAGGATTGTTTAAAGTGAGGTTGGTCCCTAAGTCTGCACACTATAAAATGATGAGATTAAGCTCCCTTTTGTTAGCTTTAGGGCTTGGCTTACTCTCATCGCAGGCGCAGTGGCTGGACGAGGAAACCCTAAGATTCGAACGCGGACAACTCTACCGTGAAGACCGTAATCCTTTTGAGTGGCAGGGCTCTTTTGACCTTTCGAACGTGGACACTGGTCGAGCTGCGCCCGAAATTCTGAGATGGGGATCTCAGCGAAACGTTGCCGGGGACCATTCGGGAGGCATGTTTTCAGAACGGCTCAGTTTGGGAGGATCTTCAAGGAATTCTAGTAATTTTTCACCTCGATTGATGCCCTTTGGTGGTCCACTTCTTTACGCCCAAGGGAGGAGCCTGGATATTTCCTTCGAACGTCCGGACCCGCTCGATTTTGCCGAAGCCGACATCATCGATTATTACCAGTATGCGATCCCTTACCAAGAAGGCAGTGGAGTCGCAGAGGTTTCTTATGGAGAGTTCGGTTCGTTGACCGCGTCGATGGAGACGAATATTCCCATGGAGACTCTGGACATCAACGTAAGGGTATCGACAAAGGAATTTGGGGATTATCGTGACGGTGATGACATGTTGCTAACTGACAGTTTGGATAAAAACAATCCGAAGGTCGCTTACACGGACCAGGCGAAAAATAGAGACATCTACCGCATCCGTGAGTTTGAAACGAGCGGCAAATACATATTTTCAGACAACCAGTATTTGGAGTTTAACGGACAGTATTCTGATGCGCAGGGAGTTTATTTTCCGGAGTTGAGATTGGATGCAGAATATGATCGGGGTTCGAACGTATCGGCCACTTATCATATCCAGAATCCTTCTTCGTCTCTGCAATCCTTGTCTTTTCGTGCTTTTTCAAGCAACGCGCAACAGGAGCTCAATGATAAACTGCGGGAAACCAAAATCACCAACCTGGAGAATCCGCTTCCTGAAGATTATTCAACCAGAAGTAATTCGAGAAGCTTTACACAGGGTTTCGATTTCAAAGCCATCAAGGATTTTTCGGATGGGAAGATCAGCTTTGGGATGCTTCGGTACTGGCAGGAATGGGAGGCAATTAGTGAAACACTCGGGGATCGAAGTGAGATGCTTCCGCTCATCAACCAATCCAATTTTGCTGCCTACCTTGAAGGGCAGCGTTTTCTCGGGAGAACGACGATTTCAGCGGCGATGCGAATCGACCAACTGGATACCGAGGTGGATGGCAATCTGGGATTGTTGAAAAAGTATCGGAATGTCGGGCAAAGACAGATTCAAGACTCAGCGTTAAGTGCTTCGCTGCAGTTTCAGTATGATTTGACGGACGAAATCCGACTATACTCGGAGGTAAGTCACTCGGTAAGAGCGCCGGACCCCAACGAAATGTATATTCAATACGAGTATCAGCGAGCCCCAGGGAATCAACTGTTGTGGCTTGGAAACCCCGACCTTGAGTCTGTAAAAAACACCTCGTTCGATGCTGGAGTCGAGATTCAGTTTGAGAAGTTTAAATTGAGAATGAACGGATTTCTTTCCCGAGTGCAGGATCTCATCTATCTGGAAAACATAGGACCTGCGCTCGAAGAAAATGGGTTTTCGACTCTCGGAACGGCTTACAGCTACGAGAATATCGATGCGGAGATTTACGGGGGAGATGCGAGTTTGGAATTCAGACTGAATGATCGAATGAAACTTGTGGGTTCAATTGAATTCCTTAAAGGCACTAAGACGCAGTTGGATGGATTCTCTGCTGACGAGGATCTTGGTGAAATGCCTCCGGTCCGGGGTCGAATCGCTCTGGAGTATGACAACGACCTCTGGTTTGGCAAAGTAGAGTGGAGGGGCGCAGAGGCGCTTACCAACGTAGACGAATCCATATCTGAAGCACCCCTCGATGGTTACTCGGTCGTCAATTTGCTAATCGGCTATTACGTCGCAGAAAATCTCCTGGTGACTGTCGGTGTTGAAAATCTTTCCGACCAATCTTATTCCACTCGCAACGTGAACATTCGGAATCCGTTCTCCAATTATGGGGTATCAAATGAGCCGGGTAGGTTTGTTTACTTGTCACTCAAGTGGGGTTTTTAAAGGCTTTGCTCGAATTTGAATACGGTTAGATACAGTTTCATCATCCCTGTGAAAGACCAAATTACCTACACGCGGGATTGTTTGCTCAGCTGGTTCGGTCATACCTCGCATCTGAAGAACGAAAGTGAAATTTTAATCGTTGACGATGGGAGTAACGAACGGTCCAAGGATTTTTTAGGAAAACTACCGTCTCCGATTCGTGTGATTACGAACGAGAGTAACCTCGGCTACGCAAAATCCAATAACCGAGCGGCCGAGGAAGCGAAAGGAGAGAGGTTAGTTCTCCTCAACAATGATCTGGTTTTGCAACCAGGATGGTTCGACGCGATGCTGACGGCTTCTACGAACCGACAAAGCGAGAGTATCATTGGAAATGTTCAGCGGAGTCGAATCACTGGGGCTATCGACCATGTTGGGAAGTTTTTCGATGATGGAGGGATTCCAAGGCATTTCGGGCAACTTCATCCTGAGCTTTTTCCTCTGGATCCCCAATTGGACTTCTGCAAATTTCCATCCACAACCGCTGCTTGTTGGTTGATCAAGAAGTCATTGTTTCAACGCCTGGGAGGATTTAGTGAAGACTATGTGAATGGATTCGAAGATGATGATTTTTGTCTAAGGGCGCGAGAACAGGGTGTTGAAGTTGGGGTCGCTCTGAGAAGTTGGGTTTATCACTATGTCAGTGTGTCGGACGGTCGCAAAGAGAAGGAAACCAACAATATAAAACTGTTTCGAAACAAGTGGGAGAGCACGGCAAAGCAGTGGCATGAGGAGCACTACCAAAATATGTTGAACATGCTTTCCACTTGGAGTTTGAACTAGATTTTTGATAAAGGAGGAACGATGGATCTGAATATCGGCACTAAGGAAATCGAAACGCGCATGAAGGTGTTTGATGAGCGTTTTGCAGCTTTGACTGCGCGCTACGATGAATTTGCGAAGACTTTGGAAATGATGAATGAGCGAATTGAAGAACACTTGATCGCTGGTGAAGAGGCTCTAAAAGTCGCTAGGGACGAGCAGGAGGAAGCCGCGAAGCCGAAAGGCATCAAAAAGTGGTTTGCCAAGAGGAATCAAGGACGGATTAACGCCAAGATCATGGGTGCAATTGAGCGAGACTTTGCGATTCTCCGTGATGTTCAGGTTCAGAATCAGAGAAACTTACAATTGATCAGTGACACTGGGGTAGCAGTGCAGAGAGACCTTCATGAGATGATGGAAAGTGTGGTGACTAATCTTCAATCTTTTCAAAATGGGACTGCGCAAACCATACGCCTCTTGGCAGATGATCTTGAATTGCTGAAACAACTCTCCGCGAAACAAGCTCTGGGGGACTCGGGCGTTGATGTAGAGAAACAGGAATAGGTCGCACCAAAGATGTCGAAAAGAATTAGGGATATCTACGTCGCCGTCACCCACACAGCGGACACCATGGACAATACGGGCATCCAACGGGTGACTCGTTGTCTTTGCCGGGGGTTGGAACTTGATCATTCAGCAGCGAGTTTTGTGAGCTGGAATCCGTTCCGTGATCGCTTGGAACCGATCTACGAGGCCCAGGCTGAGCGTCTTAGTGCTTATTGTGGACCTCAAGATGCACAACCCAAAGTGGATGTGAGCGTAGCTCCTTCGTGGATCAGCCACCTGCCCATTCCCAGGACCTATCGTCGTAAAGTCAGAGAAGCGTGGCGCCGGCGAAACGCTCATTTTGATTTTCGGAAGGGAAATTATCTGATCATTCCCGAGTGGGTGAGTGGCGAGCACATGCACGAGTTGATTGGTTTCGCCAAAAAGAAGAAGTTAAAGACAATCGCGATTTTTCACGACGCGATCGCGATCGACTATCCGGATTTGGTAAGTCAGAAGTTTCGGGACAACCATATGGCCTATCTCAAGGCGATGACACATTGCGATCTGGTATTGGCGAATTCTTCCGATTCCTACGAAAGATTTCTTCGATTTATTAAGGAAGATGGGGAAGGAAAACCCATCGTGGATTGTGTGGAGTTGGCGGGTGAAATTCCCAATGCGGAGCGAACACGTTCATCCAAAGAATGGAGTCAACCGATCATGGCTCTTTGTGTCGGGAGTTTAGACCCTCGCAAGAATCACAAACGACTTATTGAGGCTTTTGAACAAGTGTGGCAGAAAAGGCCGGAGCTTGATCTTAGGCTGAGTTTGGTTGGCGGGCAATACGATGCGGCGAGTGATTTGAGTCAGTGGGTGGAGTCGAAGGTGAAGAAACATCCGAAATTGATTTGGCGGGGAAGAGTTTCCGATGATGAGCTTTCCGAGGCTTATTCCGAGTGTCATTTCACGTGTTTCCCGTCACTTGTTGAAGGATTCGGAATTCCATTGCTGGAGAGCCTGTGGAAAGGACGACCTTGCCTGTGTTCGGACTCAGGGATCGTGGGTGTGCTCTCGCAGGGTGGCGGATGCGTGCAATGTGACGTAAAGAATATCGATTCGATTGCATCGGCTATCCAAGGTTTAGTCGCCGATAGCGATATCTACCTAAAAAAAGCGAAAGAAGCAATCGACCGCCCAATCAAAACGTGGAGGACTTATTCCAAAGAAGTCGTTGAATCCATTGAAAAGAACCTCGGAGGAAAACGTTCTTGAGAATTTCCATCATCATTTCGGTTTTCAATTGTTTGGATCTCACCAAAAAGTGCCTCGAAACTCTTGATAAAACGCTTCCCGAAGATTTGGATCATGAGTTGATTTTGATCGATGATGGTAGTTCGGACGGTAGTCGGGGTTTTCTCAAGGAATTCGGGAAACAAAGAGAACATTGCAACGTGATCGCCAACGAGCAGAACCTCGGATTCGCCAGAAGTAACAATAGGGGAGTCGAGTTCTCGAGTGGGTCTTACCTTTTGTTCCTGAATAATGATACCGAACTGACGGGTGGTTGGATCGAGCCAATGATCGATGGTTTTGACAAGTTGAAATCCAAGAATCCAGGAATGATCGGCAACATTCAACGCAGACCTTCCGACGAGAAAATCGATCATGCAGGAGTGTATGTGAATCGAGAGGGAAAACCTGATCATCTCCAGATCGATCCTGCGATCGAATTCCCCAGGAAACGATACTCGGAGCGTCTGGCCACAACAGGTGCTTGTTTCATGATCCCTCGTGAACTTTATCTGAAGGTAGGAGGTTTTGGCACTGAGTTCCAGAACGGTGGTGAGGATATGGATCTGAATTTCAAAGTCCGAAAGACGGGTCACCGAATCTTTGTCGCGAACAAAAGCTGCATCTGGCACCACGTGAGTGCTTCGCCCGGGAGGAACGACCATCACGAGCGAAACACCAGAAAGGTATTTCAGAAATGGCGAGAATTCCTTCTTGAGGAAGGAGCCAAGCAATGGATGAGAGATTACTTGATCGCAGATGACACACCAAAGAATTACTTCACTAACTCCCTTTATCGTCGCGGACTTGCTTTCGAAAAAGGCTGGAGTTCGAAGATCCCTCAAGAAGCAATCGATGCGGTGGATTCAAAGATCAAGGAACAAGAGACAATCTGGGAGCAGATGTTTGAATCCGAGAGTATGGAATCTTAAATTTAGAATGCGGAATCAGTTTCCTACACTTCGTTCTGAATGCTAGATTCTCTCCGATTAACCTTCCTCGACTATCGCCTCAAGAATTTCCTGGTTTTCGTGGGGACGGTCCTGGCGGTCGACATCAACTTCTTCGATCTTTTTAACGATGTCCATTCCTTCGACGACTTCTCCAAAGATGGTGTGACGCATGTGGAGCCATGGAGTCGCCGCACAGGTGATGAAGAACTGGCTACCGTTGGTTTTGGGGCCGGCGTTTGCCATTGCCAGAAGGCCTTCGCTA
>JAKSBQ010000201.1 GCA_022361075.1 Opitutales bacterium
AGTCAAAGCTTTTTCAGACAATCCGGAGAGCTACCTCAAATTACGCGAAGATTCGTCTTGTAAAATCAAAAATGCAAGAGCTCAAACTGGTCTCAAGCAAGCGATCCAGGCATTTCTGGAGGAGAATTTCAATAAGATTGAAGGGCACGACGGTCCACTATTTCTCTTTGGTTCAGGCGGGCATTCTATTAAACTGACCAAAGTAATGTCCAATTTGGGGATGCGGTCGATAGACGGTGTGGTCGATAAGCTGGAGACCCCAGATTCTAGGTATTTTCAAGGAATCAAAATAGTATCTCCTAAAGATTTGGCAGACACAAAAAACCCTTTAGTCATTCTATCTTCAAAGTCTTATGAACCTTTGTTTGCTTCCATAATGCAAAAAGAAGCCCCAAATATTCCTTTCCTCAGGATATGGGGAGATAACGATGACTAAATCAGTTCTTCATTTAGGAACGTATTTACAGGGGGGAGCAGGGCTCATCCTGAAAGACCTAGCCATCCACCAACAGGATAATGGCCTGAAAGTCAGGGTGATTGTTTCAAGAACATGCTACCCTGGCTACGAAAACTACCCAGAATACTTAGAAGATTTAAAATCAAAGGAAATCGAAGTTGTTTTAGTTGATTCGCTATTTAAGCGCAGCGACGGGTTGAATGCACAGGTCGTGGATTTTTTGAAACGACAATATGGCGAAGACCCTCCGGAAATCATTCATGCACACGCGTCCATCCCAGCGAAGATAGGTAAGGAGTTCAATAAACAGATGGGTGACGTGAGCATTCCCGTGATCCAAACAATGCAAGGTTGGGGGCGAAACAAAACACCTGAGCAAGAGGCTCGAGACAAAGAGATCATGAATCAACTGGACGCCATTGTTGCGGTCTCAGAAGCATCAAAAAACATACTGTTGGAAAAAGGTGTGCGAGAATCTCTCATTCAAGTAATACACAACGGAGTCGGAGAGCGAGGAGTCCGCTTGCCTCCAAATCAAAATGTTCTCAGAAGAATTGAAGCATTCCGAATGCGTTACGATGTGATTTTGGGATGTGTTGGCAGCGTCTGTAAGCGCAAAAACCAAGTCGTATTACTGAATGCTGTCCAAGTATTGTCTGAAAAAGGAACGAGCATCGGACTCGTTCTGATTGGTGAAAACGACACCAGAAATTCTCTAAATTCTGAGATACTTGAGTCTGAAATGCGGGAACGTGTACTTTTAACTGGTTATACTGCAAACGCGAGGGATCTCACTAAGTATTTCGATCTGTTCTGCCTACCCTCTTTGAGTGAAGGCTTACCTTTAAGTATACTGGAATGCTTTTGTGATCGAGTTCCAGTAATTGCTAGCAACATATGTTCAGTCAAAGAGGTGATCCAACATGGAAAAACCGGTCACCTCTTCGACCCGACCAACGTTGAAGAAATTGTGGATTCAATTGAGAATTACCTAGCGATGAGTTCCCGAGAAAAGAACAATTTGATCGATAATGCCGAAAAAGAATATGAACAACGGTTTAGACTTTCTCTGATGTTGGAAAGATACAAGGAACTCTATAAAGAAGTAACTCATAACCAAACACCATAACGTAAATGAAAATTTTAGTAACAGGAGCTGGTGGTTTCATCGGTGGTCACTTAGTAAAAGACCTACTAAGCAAGGGACATGATGTTGTTGCAGTGGATATAAAACCTGCTGAAGAGTGGTATCAGTTTCTGGATAATGAAAAGGTAATAAATGCCATTGCCAACTTGGAAGAAAAAGAGGCGTGCTATAAGTATTCTAAAGGGGTGGATCGCATATACAATTTGGCATGCAACATGGGAGGGATGGGATTCATCCAAAACAATCATGCGTTGTGCATGCAAAGCGTTCTGATTCAAACCCACATGTTAATGGCTGCCCGGGATAATGGGGTCAGCGAAATCCTCTACAGTTCCTCCGCATGTGTATATCCAGAAGAGATTCAGGAGGAAATTCTCGATGCCGAAGCACAGGGGTTGAAAGAAAACACGGCGATCCCCGCCAATCCCCAGGATGGTTACGGATGGGAGAAACTGTTTTCAGAAATCATCACCCACTACTTCGCAAGAGATTTTAATCTAAACCCGCGAATTTGCCGCTATCACAACGTTTACGGCCCATACGGAACATGGAGCGGCGGACGCGAAAAAGCACCAGCAGCTATTTGCAGAAAGGTGATTGAAGCTAAATTCAGCGGAAAAAAGGAAATTGAAATTTGGGGAGACGGTGAACAAACACGTTCCTTTATGTATATCGATGATTGCCTTACAGGAATGGAAAAACTATGGGCAAGCGATTTTAAAGATCCCATTAATTTGGGAAGTGATGAAATGGTCTCAATCAATGGGTTAGTGAATATTGTCGAAGAGATCGCTGGAATAAAACTAGAAAGGAATTACCTACTGGATAAACCACAAGGTGTTCGAGGCAGAAACAGTGACAACACCCTCATCCGAGAGGTTCTCAATTGGGCACCTTCAACAAAATTGAGAGACGGAATGGAAAAAACTTACAGATGGATTTACGATCAGATGCGTTAAACCTCGCCGATACATACGCCCGCGAGGGATTAAAAACCACACTTATAAACAGATAGTGGAAGCTGGATCTAAATACATATTTCTCGATCGTGATGGAACAATCATCGTGAACCAACATTATCTAAGTGACCCGAACCAGGTTGTCTTGTGTAAAGGAGCCATTGAAGGCCTCAGAATGTTGGTAGAGAGAGGATATCAACTGGTCGTTGTGACCAATCAAAGCGGGATTGGTAGAGGTTACTTTGCCGAGGCTGATATGCGAATGGTTCACGAACGAATTGAAGATCTATTGGGAGAAGAAACTATCAGTATCGAATCATTTCTTTTTTGTCCCCACTTACCTGACGACAATTGCAAATGCCGAAAACCAAATCCTGGTTTGATAGAAGATTGGGAAAAGGAGCACCCAATCAACAAAGAATATTCATATGTTATCGGAGATCGACTTTGTGACATCGAATTGGGTAACAACGCTAAACTTAAAACTGCATTGATCAAAACAACCAACTACCCTGAAATCGAATTGGCAGCAGCCATAAGTATGGCTGATTATCTTGGAGGGAATCTCAAGGAAATCGCTAAAATGATTCCCTAGAAAAATGATGTAATGATTGAATTAAAGGGAGTCAAAGGACTCCCTTTTTTGTTAAATATGAATCGCCTCCTTGTGCACGTCGGAAGCGGCTTCCATAAGCATCTCAGTCAACGTCGGATGGGCGTGGATGGTGTGATGAATCTCATCAATGGTCAGCTCGGAGTTCATCGCTAGTCCATACTCCGCGATCATCTCGGTCGCATCGTAACCCACTACATGCGCTCCAAGGATCTCTCCGTGCTTCGCATCCGTGATCACTTTTACAAATCCTTCGGTGTGGTCGATCGCTACCGCTTTTCCCGAGGCAGTGTAAGGGAATTTGCCAACCTTGTAATCGATTCCAGCCTCTTTCACTTTCTCTTCCGTCATACCCACACATGCAATCTGCAGTAAGTGCAGTCGAGGAAGATCCAATCGACATCAATAAAAACAATGCGTGTCAGCATATAGGAATGCCTTATACGAGTTGCGATAAGAAAGTTTTAGCAGGCACAACGATTGGAATATTTGGGTAAGAAAAACAATCGATCGCTTCATAGGGTCGATTAATCACAAGTTGAAAGGCATAGGGAGCTTGGGTGGCCTTCTGGAAATACTGAAGACTCGGGGTAATCTCATTCTGCGAAGTTTTGACTTCAATTAGTATCCAAGGAGATTGACCACGGGTAATCACAAAATCGATTTCTTTTTTATCTTTTGTGCGCAAATAGTACAAGCCGTAATCTCCGAGTCCGGTATCATTCCACGTTTCCACAGCTTTTAATAGACAAGACGCGATGAAATTTTCATTTCGCTGTCCGTAATTCTCAATTGTTGACCAGTCGTAGAGGTATACCTTCGGTTCTTTAGTGAGAGATCGGGAAATATTTCTGCTCCATGGACGAATAGTAAAGCAATACGATAGTTGATTTAGTAATGTTATCCAGCGCTGTATAGTTTCGACTGAAGATCGGATTCGTTTGGCGTATGAGGAATAGTTGAGTGATGTCGATGCGTTTAAACGAATGAGTTCAGCCAATAGTTCTATTTTAGAGAGATCAACCATACTACCTAAGCTACGAATATCCTCCTGGAATAGCCGGTCTTGCCGCGAGCGGCTCCACTGTCGATGAAAGCGTTTATTATTTTTCAGGAACGGCTCAGGAAATCCTCCCATTTCGAGTAATGTGTTCCATCGTTCATCATCCAGTTGTTCTGGCGGCTGAATGGTATTTCCCGAAAAATCTGTTCTAACAAACTCAGCAGGGGACAGAGGAAACATCTGAATGTGAAAATATCTACCTAATAGACTATCTCCACCTTTCCTGTAGGTATCCAGTCGAGCACTACCTGTAACAATAATTTTATGAGTCAGTTTGTGATAAACATCATATAATCCTTTGAGAAAATTTTTCCAATCACTATATTTATGAAGTTCATCGAAAACGATCCATTGATTGGGCGAAACTCCAAGTTTTCTTCCCAACTCTCTCTGCCCCTGCAAGATTGCAGTGCGGTCAGTTTGTACATCCCAGTTGAAATAGTGACTTGATCTTTCCGGTAATATAGCGAGTGAACTTGTTGTTTTCCCAACTTGTCGAGGACCCGAAATGAACAACATTTGTTTATTTACCTCAAAATGATCTCTCAATATAGAATCGTATATTCGCTTCAAAACAAACGACTATTTTCATCTTTATCGCAAAATAGTCGAGACTAAATTTCGATTCATCTAAAAATAGTCGAACATTGAGAGAACTTAAACCTCCTGCTGTATACCTCCAAAAGAATTAGAATGAATCTTGTTGAAACAGCGATAGAGTAAACTGTGGCAGTTTAAGAACTAGCTCCAGGTGTGGGAGTTAATTAAATATGAATCGCCTCCTTGTGCACGTCGGAAGCGGCTTCCATGAGCATCTCTGTCAACGTTGGGTGGGCGTGGATGGTGTGATGAATCTCATCAATGGTCAGCTCGGAGTTCATCGCTAGTCCATACTCCGCGATCATCTCGGTCGCATCGTAACCCACGACATGCGCTCCAAGGATCTCTCCGTGCTTCGCATCCGTGATCACT
>JAKSBQ010000260.1 GCA_022361075.1 Opitutales bacterium
GAATCACAGGGTGCGGACTACGTGGGCGTCATCCACTTCGAGAAGTCACCCAGGCATGTACCACTTGAGCAGATGAAGCAGGTGATCAAGGAACTTACCGCAGCAAAAAGTGTGGCGGTCATGGTTGCACCCAACCTTGACATTCTCGAAGAAGAGAAGGCACTCGGATTCGATCGATTTCAAATTCATTTCAAACTTGAGGAGGTTCCCAAAGTTGAAATCTGGTCGAAAACGGGTGGCAAGTCCAGACTATGGTTGGTCCCAAAGGTGAAGCCTGATGAGGAATTCCCAGAGAGCATTCTGGAGTTCGCTGATGGAGTTTTGATCGATACCTACTCCGCCGATGCTTACGGAGGAACGGGAAAAACGGGTGATTGGGAGAGATTCAAGGAATTCAAGAATCGATTCCCCGAGAAGCAGTTCATCCTTTCCGGAGGCCTGAACCCCAGCAATATTTGTACAGCAATCGCAGAAAGCGGAGCAGATTTTGTGGATTTAAGCAGCGGGGTAGAGTCGTCGCCAGGGGTGAAGAATCTGGGGTTGATTTCTGATTTGTTCAAGCAATCTTGTCTCTCCAAGTCATGAGCTTTCAACCAATCGAGACCGAACGATTACTTTTGAGATCGTTGAAGGTTGAAGATGCAGAACCATTTTATGACTACCGATCTGACCCTGAGATTTCTCGATTCCAGGGATGGGTTCCCGAGACGGTTGAGGACGTGAGATTGTTTTTCCAAACGCAGACTCCTGAGTCATTCCTAGTTGATGAAAAATGGTTTCAAATCGGAATCGAGCACAAGGAGTCGAGCGAATTAGTCGGTGACATCGGGATTAGGTCCTTCGGTCGAGATTTTCCGCAAGCTGAGTTGGGGATTTCATTGACTCGAAATAATCAGGGACAGGGGTTCGCTCAGGAGGCCCTGATCGCTCTTATGGATGATTTGTTTGGAAGAGGGCAAATTCATCGAATCTTAGGATCTATTGATCCCAGAAATGTCGCCAGCATTAATCTTTTTGAGAGATTATCTTTTCGCAAAGAAGCTCATTTCGTGAAGAGCATTTGGACTAGAGGCGAATGGGTGGACGATGTAATCTACGCAATTTTGAGGGAGGAATGGTTAAGTCCGGGCTTTAAATTGGAAAAGAAATGTGTTTGATTGGCTACCAATGAGGATCAAAAATCGCCTTTTACTCCTTCTGTTTGTCTTGTTTACCACACATTTTGCTGGATTTGGACAAGAGATGGAACCTCAGCAGTTTCACGCGCTTTTTGATCGATATGTAGGTGTTTGGAGAGGAGAATATCGCATCTTCTCAAGTAAAGATGAATTGATCAGTCAGTTTAAGGTGAACCGCAATTATTGGTGGGCAGATAATGTGCTCATGGGGCGGATCAGCTATGATTTTGGAGACGACAGTCAGACTTACTTTCACCGCATTATTTTGAGTAACGGAATGCCTTTTGCATTTGTGACGGATCGTCCGGATTCAGGGAAAATCATGTCGGCTCTGAAAGGGGAGGAGCTTCAGAAGACGGTCATTTGGAAACGAGTTTTGCCGAAGGAGGGCCTGCCCGTGAGAATCAGCGAGCGGTTGGTGAGCCGTGATGGTGAGACCTTCCTGGAGTTTTGGGGTGATCAAGAGGTCAAAAACAGCAGTGGTTCATCGCGGTTGGTGAGAATCGATGGATTTCTGTCCTTTCTGCCGGATTCCAGAGATTTTGTGGTGGCGTCAGAACAGCCTGAATCCGTTAATCAGGAGCTCCTTGAGCAGGTTGAGTTAACGGACCCGACCATTGAGACCCCCGATTTACCTGTTGAGGATCTTCCCCAAAGCGAGGCTTCGTTGGAAGAGCCCAAAATGGACCCGGTGATCGAGCGGAAGATCGAACCGGAGGTTGAAAAGGAAGAGAAGCCGAAGGATCGCTCGTCTAAGAAGAAAGAACGAAAAGCGAAACCCCAACCAGTGGTCAAAGAACCAGTAGCTGACCCCGAGATCGAGTCTTATGTATCCAAAATGAATATCGTAGGGATCGATGCGAAAGGCCCAGAGTCATTGATCGTAGTAGACTATTTCCAGCTCTACCGAATCGGAGCCCGTGTGGATTTTGAGAAGCCACTCTTCTTCACCGCAGTGGATGCAAACTACCTCTATTTTGAAGATTCAAACGGATTCACCTATCGTCGCTTTCGCGACGATGTGATGATGGATTAGGAAAGGTTTTTGGAACAGCGAAATTCGCTGATGTGTACGAACTGAACTCAAGCATTTGGGTGTGTATGACGGTGAATCTAGAAGAGACAGAAGTTTTTGATAGGTGTTGTGGAGTGCTGAGTCTTGCATTTGTTGCAAATTACTCAGAGTAAAACACTTCGGATCGAAGATGAGTATCTTAATTACCTTTGTTATGAGATTGAATTTGCGCCGAGTATCTCGGAAAAACTAAGAAATTCCGAGATACTCGGTAGATTCTTGAGTCAGGATATCGGAAATTTTTCGTTTTTTGTCACCTAGCAGAAAAGACCCTTCGCACGGTAGCGGTGACTGGAGCAAGCTTGTTGTAAGGAGTAGCACGGGAGATGATATCCAACACCACAGCAAGGAGCATCCATGGTGAATTTATACTGCCCATTACGTCATTCGTGAATTTGGAACCTCAAAAAATAGAGTCCAGCGAGAATTCTGTTCACGAAGAAGGTTAATCGACGACATGCGCTGAAAGCTTATCCGCAAGTTTGAGTTGTGTAGCTCGAACGGTGTTGCGGCTTCTATGAAGAACACCGGTGCTTTTCGCTTTCTCATAAAATCAGACTTTTACGATTTGAGTTGATTAGTTGGGATTAGTGTCCGATATTATGGCCAGTCTCATCTGCCATGTGTAGAAGGAGCTTTCGAAGCCGCTTAAAACGCGGCTTCAGCCGTTTTTGGAGTTCTGATCTTCCCATTCCTTGTTCAAACTCATTCTTTTGTGGGGTCTAATGGTATAGGCAGTTTTGAGGAGATAGTAACCCCTGCGATCGTGGAGGACGATCATGTAATCTTCGTTCACATGCCAGATGACGTATGAAGATTTGCCTTTTCGTCTTTGCCTAAGGACTCGAACTTCATCACACCGGTCCACGTGCCTGATCATCCAACTGATCCACGAAATTCGCTCGCATCGTTGCAGATCGGGTATCCGTTCTTCTTCGTCCTGCCCTTTAGAAATCATGTGCCAGAATCCGAAATGCTTGCCGTCATGATCCGGTCGTCTTTGCACGCTGACCCGCTTCCCATTGAACTGTTGCTGATTCCTAATGAGTGAATCGAAGAAAATTTGATAGAGATGATCGCAGTAGGACTCCCATGAACCATCAAAATCAGACAGCAATATCAACTCGGGTAACTCAGAATCCATTGCGGAGGAAGTCAGGTTCCCAGATGAAGTGATCAAATTTTGATCTCCCTGGTTTTGTTGAGGAAAGGAGTTTTAACCCGGTGCGGTTCTTAATGTAATCGACAAGTGCTGATTTTGCTGCGCTCGTGCTCAGCCCACGATGATGATAGGTAAGGGCACCGATCAACAAATCAACAACCTGAAGTACTGCAATTTGGTCGGATCTCACAATCTCAACTTTTTTGATGGATTGTTCGGGTTTGAGTTTTGGATAGAGATAAGTTTCCAGACCTTTTGCTTTTTCCCAACCGGTCGTATCCTTGATATCCAGGAATACACGGTATTGGCCTGTATCACGAAAAGCCTCTTTGAGTAGCAAATAGTAGAATTTGTAGTAGAAGCTATCGTGGGTCTGATCAAAAGCCTTGTGATCCAATCTGCCCTTGTCCTTGAGGACCACTGCTCGGAAGTGTGCGGTTGGGTGTGAAAAAAAGTAATCGAGCACCGACAGATAAAAATCGAGTTTCGAAGGCGAAACTTTTGTCCATTTGATCTCAAATTTGTCGGCGAGTCCGAACTGTCTCTTAATCTCTCTTATCTGCAGTGAAAATTGTCTGACTCCATCGTTGGGTAGATGGATCGACCCCAAGGTCATGACTGGTGAAAGATCATTCTCCAAATGACAGCTTTCATCACAATAAACTGAGAATTCTTGGGGTTCGCTCATGATGGAGTTCTACTTCACAGTCACCTGGCCGTTCATGAGCATGGGCAGCAGCCAATCTCGGAGTTCGGTGAGTTGTAAGGTCGATGAATGATTATTGTGAATCAGTTTTGGGTATTCAGATGTCACTGACTCGAAATGCTCAATTATTGCGTCATCAGGCAGTATTATCTTTAAGAATCTAAGCTCATCTCTGTTTATTGCTCCAAATGTTGTTCCGCTCGAGTTTAGCCTTTCAAAATATTTTTCGAACTGTCTCATCACGGATAGAAAGTAAGACATACGATCTTTTCTGCTCCTTAAGGAAGCCAGCCCCCGCCCAATAGAGCAGTTCCGATGTGCGATGTTCATTGTCCCCACTGGTGCTCTAACGCTCAGTAATACATCTCCAGATTTGGCATAACGGGTTGGTTTAGTCGTATACTGCCTCACTTCCGGAAAAACTGTACCGAAATCAGTAGATCCCTGAAAGAACAACTCTCCCTCTCCTTCATCATTATAGCTCGATCCAGGTGGTGATTGTCCCATGGTGATCTCAGCGACATCTTCAAGTTTTCCATCCAACCACCCTTCTGGGATTTCGCGTTTGAGGGTGGGGTTGTAGACCATGGGGCCGCCGGAGGATTTGTAGGGTTTGCCTTCGAGGTGCGGGCGACCCATGGACACGGCTTGTTCGGCGGAGATCGGGAAATCAAACTGTACAAACCAGTAGTCGTAAATCAGCTTGGACAAGGCTTCCAACTCCTCATTGATCCGGTTGTTGAGTTCGATTTTTTCGTCGATAGTAGAGAGGACTTTGGCGATTTTTTGTTGGTCCGCAGGTTTCGGAATTTGAAATCTAAGCTGCATCAAATAGTCGATATTAATATTGTCTTGAATCGAGCCTCGTATGCGCTTTTGTATAGTTTTTCTAATGTATGTGAATACATAATGCATGTAGATTTCTGAACATTCATCTTCAAATGCATTGAAACCTACCACACTATCAGGGAAGCACATTGGATAGGATAAAATTGCGGTTTCCGCAATGTTTGCAGCTATAGTTACGCACAGGGTTCCCTCAGGCCATAGTTTGCTCTGTTTGAGGCCAAAATCGTTATACATTTGAGAATGCTGATTTACGTAGAGATTTGCGCTTTTGATATTGCCGGTTTGCACTAAGGGATATGTCCCGTTTTCGAATAGCTTTTTGTCGTTTCTTGGGCGATACTTGCTTTGGCCCCGTTTGAAGGTTCCTAACTCGTTAAGCCTCTTCGTGCCCCAGCTCTTATTGAACTTAGAAAGATTATAGATCATAGTTTAAACCTTCTATTATCTTTGTAAGCTCTGTTTCTAGCATCGCTGAGTCATTCGAGTAAGATTTCAAATTGGCTATGTGTTGATCAATTTTTTCTTGAAATTCTTCTGGAGTGATTTCTACGTATTCGATCTTCACCTCGAAATACTGCCCAGCACTGAGCGAATAATTCTTTGCCTCGATCTCTTTGTAGCTAACCGCAACCGAGAAATCATCCTCCACTTTTTTCTCGTTGAAGGTGTTGATGATGCGTTCTTCTTCGACTTCGGTTAAGACGGTTTTCTGGTTTTTGCCACTTTTGACTTTTTGCCCGAGAGCGGAAGCGTCGATGAGAATGATCTTTTCTTTGTTGTTAGCATCCAGAAAGAGGATGGAAACGTTGGTGCCGGTGGTGGCGAAGATGTTACTGGGCATGGAGATGACGCCACCGAGCATGCGCTCGTCCACCAGGTGTCGGCGTATCTTTTTGTCGATGCCTTGTTGAGCGGTAAGGAAACCGGTCGGGACGACGACTGCGGCTTTGCCAGTGTCTTTGAGGGAATCGATGATGTGCTGCAGGAAGAGCTGATAGATCGCCATCTTGTCCTTCGACTTAGGCGGGACTTTGGGCACGCCTGCAAAAAAGCGCCGGTTGTTTTCCTTCTTGTCCAGTTCATTCCGAAAGTCGCTGAAGTCGAGCTTGAACGGTGGATTGGAAACAATGTAGTCAAACTGTTGGCCTGCATACGAAGGGTGCAACAGGGTATTTCCCTGAATGATGTTGGGGATGGAGTGCACCAGTTTGTTAAGGATGAGGTTTAACCGCAGGAGGTGGGAGGACTTTTGAGAGATGTCCTCAGAGTAGATGGTGCAGCAGTCCTCTCCAATCTCGTGAGCCAGATTCATCAATAAGGTTCCTGAACCTGCGGAAGGGTCGTAGCAGGTGACGTTTTGAACTTCTTCCTGAACGAGGCAACGGGCCATGATTCGGGCGACGGCGTGGGGTGTGTAATACTCGGCATATTTGCCGCCACCATCCTTGTTGTAGTCCTTGATCATGTATTCGAATAAAGTAGCCCAGAAGTCGAATTTTTCAGAAAAGATGTCCTCGAAACTGAAGTTGACCAGTTTGTTGATCATGCCTTTGCAGAACTCACTACGCCGGGCGGGATTGGAGATGTACTGACTGACGGGTTCAAAGAGCACGACCTTAGCTCCTCCCTCGGTGGACACAGAGAACACCTCGCTGTTGAGCGCCGCGAGGTTGGTAAGTGTATCGTCGAATATTTCAGAAAAATTGGCCTCATTTTGCTGCATATAGAGCGTGGTGATGAGGTGCTCGGGCTTGAGGATCGCAGTATTGCCGCCCATGCGGAGGGTGAGCATCTTGTAGGCTTCAGGAGTGTATTCCTTGAGAGCAGCTTCCCACGACTCGGACTTGGCGGTCTCCGGATCGAGCCGTTTAACTTCGTAAGCGAATTGATCGTTCAGAAACTTGTAGAGAAAAACCTGGGTAATGATCTTGAACTCATTGCCATCATTACCGAGGCCATAGTTGGCGCAGACGGCTTTGAGGTTATCAATGAGATCTCTTGCCTGGGATTGAAACGCTTCGGTTTTGGTCATGCAGTGGCTTGTTGTTTAAAGTCGTTTAGGTACTCGTTCATCACCATCATATTGATACTTTGAAGGGTTTCGGAGTCGAGTGCGAGACCCTGGTTTTGCATCAGCTCTTCGATGATGAGTCGCATCATTTCCTTTTTGGCGTAGGATTCATTGGTGAGCAACTGAGCATTTTGCAGAATGCGTGCATCGGCCTTTGCCTTGAATGCACTCAAGGCATCAAAGAGCTTGCGCTCACTCGTGTTGAGTGTGTTCTGCTCGCACAGCCTTTTATGGATGCGTATGTATTTGGCATCGTTGAGGTATTTTTCTGCCAGCAGACGGTTTTTCCGCTCAAGTTCTCTGGCCCGGGATTGGATGGAGTTGAGCGACTCGATGTTGTCCGCCATCTCCTCGCGGGTGATCTCCGTGAGTTTTTTCTTTTTGAAGAGCCGTTCCAGCTCCTCCCTGAGGTAGACAAACTCCGGATCTGCCTGATCGAAGTTGGCAGCCATGGTCTCGCGGGTCTTTCGGAGCGTTTCCTTGAGCTCGTCTGCAATGCGGAGTTCTTCTTCTCCAATCTTGGTAAACGTGAATACCACATCCTCCAGCGCCATGTTGAGGATATTGGATGAATCCGAGGCGGTCTCGAGAGCGATTTTTTGGTTGATCAATGCAAGCCGGTCGGAAGCAATGCGGGAGAGTTGAGTGAGCTTGCGGAAATCCAGCTGATCCAGGAGCTGGAATTGACCTGTCAATCGGATCACATTGTAGAGCGCCTTCACCTCATCGAGTGCTTTGATGATCTCAAGCATCTGGGAACGGTCCTGAATTTCCGACACCTGTTGGGAAAACCGTTCTGCATTTTCGGTGTTGTAGTTAAAGAGAATGTCTTTGACGGCATCGAGCTCCTGCTCGATTTCTTCAGCAGTATTGAACAGATTGGAATAGCCCTCTATTTCGTCACCAAGCTCTGATTGAAGTTCGTCGAAGTAGGCACGATTGGTCTTATCGAACTCTTTTTCGATATCAGCAAAATCAACGACATAGCCATACTGAAAATCTTTGTACGTGCGATTGACGCGTGTCAGTGCCTGCAGGAGGTTGTGGGCTTTAATGAGGCGGCCGAGATAGAGTTTCTTTAGTCGATGGGCATCGAAGCCGGTGAGGAGCATATTGTAAACAAAGAGGATATCGATGTCGCCGTCTTTGAAGGCATCCACCTTATCTCTGCGCTCCTGCTTGGTTCCCTCGTCGTGAAGGATCAGAGCGGCAGTTTTAACAGTCGGTCTGGATTTTCGGAATTGGTTATAATTTTCACTTTCTTCGTCGGCGGCAATTTTTAAATCAGGGTCGACCTGAGGAAATTTAATGGGCGTATCTGAGACGATTGGGCTTTCGTACTTCGCCTGAAAAACTCGATGCATCTCCCTTGCCTGTTCTGCGGAATCGCAGATGACCATGGCCCCTATTGATTTTTCATCGTGAGTGACGCGGGCTCGCTCAAAGTCTTCGACAATGTATCGAAGCATGGGTTCTACGAATTTCTTGTGCGCATACACTAACTTACGGTTGCCTGAACCTTTTAGGAGTTGCACTTCTTTTAGCGTTTGTGCCAAGTGGATTTTGTATTCCGTCAGGATATCCTCGCGGATGAGGCGTAGCGTGTATCCATCTTTAATCGAAGCATTGTAGTAGTATTTATGGATGTAATCCCCGAAGAGTTTTCGGGAGTTGTAGTCCGTGCCTAGCAATGGTGTCCCGGTTAAGCCGATTTTGATGGCATGCGTGTCTGATTGTTCGAGGTTGGCGAGAAAGCTTCCTTTGGGGTTGTAGCTTCGATGCACTTCATCCAGAAAATAGACTCTCTGAAGCTCGATGTTGTAGTCGGATTGGGCCACGACATTGGGGTCTTCCTCGAACTTCTGAATGTTGACCACCGTGATTTCGGGTCGGCCCTGAGCATTGTGGATCGCGCTAAATGACTTGATATCCCTTACGAAATTTTCTTTGGAACTAATCTCGTGAACGATCAAGCCCCGGCTTTTGAATTCATCGCTGGCCTGAGTGAGAAGATCGATTCGATCGACAATAAAATAGAATTTGGGGATGACATTTTTTCCCCGGAAATAGTCTGTGAGGAACTTTACATTGTAGTAGGCGAGAGCAGTTTTTCCACTTCCCTGAGTGTGCCAGATAATGCCCTTGCGCTGACCTGCATCTAACCTTGTCTGGATCGCATGTGTCGCAAAAATCTGGGGATAACGCATAATATGCTTCTCGTATCCTTTTTTTACTTTGACGTAAGCGATGGAGTAACGGAGTAGAAAGGCCAGACGGTTTCGCGAGAATAGTGAGGTTAGCAAACGGTTGGTAGGGGTTGTTGGTGCCTTATTCGTCGCGTATTCCTGGGCGTGTTTGATTGCTTGAAGGTTAGTGTCAGCAAGAATGAAGCTTTCGAGAGATTCTTCTATCGGCAGAAGAGAGGGCAACTGATCCGGATTTTCTTCGCGAAAATAGTTCAATGACGGATTCTCATCGGAACAAGACGCGTAAAATGCTCTTTCGATGGGCTCTGGAGAGGAATCATCATACTCCATGTTGTTCGAGAACATCATGATTTGAGTGATGTTAAAAAAAGCTTTGAAGTTCTTGTTCCTGAACCGCGCATTCATGCGTTTTCGTTCGGCAAGAATTCCCTCTCGGTTGTTGGGCTTCTTAACTTCGATGAATACCAGAGGCATTCCGTTGATCAGCAAGGTGATGTCGGGACGAAACTCATCTTCCTCCTTAATGCAAGGGAGTTCCGTCACGACATGAAATGAGTTTCTGCTGAAATCTTTAAAATCTAGGAGCCTTATTCCGTCTTGCTGGACGAGTCGTTCATAGAAAACTTTTCCAAGGTCGTCGTTCTCGAGTGTCATCTCGATATCTTTAAGTGCCCTCTCAATCTCTGAATTTTTGATCCCCGGGTTTATGTTCTTTAGAGACTCTTGGAATATTGAGGGGAATACATTGGAAGCTTTGTTCCAAGTGTAGTATTTCAGGGATAAATACTGATACCCAAGCCGCGTGAGATGAACGATCGAGGGAATTTTGACTCTACTGTCTTCGTTGAATTTGGGCATGCTCATTGGTATATGTGAACTATGATCTCCTAACGTTCCCAGTAGGCAGCCTTGCAATGGAGTTTTGCTTTTTCAAGATGAGATGAGGAGGCTTTGATTTCAAAAGCCTCTTGGTTATCGATTTTAAAAAGTTTGATGTCGCTCATAGGGGTAAGAATTTAGGGAGAGGATGGTTGATCACTAAAAAGATCAAGATAGGGAGCATAGCGGAAAACGCGATGGCGTTTTTGGCCTGTTATTTCTTGTAGAATACCCAATCGGGTGAGGCGAGAGATGAGACTGTTTGCAGCAGCAAAGGTGACGTTAAGGAGTTGTTCGACATCGGTTACCTTGAGGATGGGGCTTTGGTAGAGCTGTTCGAGGATGCGGTGGCCGTTGCCAGCTGCACGGCCAAGATGATCGGTGATCTGGTTGCGATGATTTTCACGCAATTCGAGGATGCGGCGTGCGGTTTCGGTCGCTTCTTTGCTGACCAAAAGAATACCTTGGATGAAGAAGTCCAACCATTCTTCCCAAGCTCCCTGATCCCTTACCGCTTGAAGCCGTTCATAATACTCTGATCGGTGTTGTTTAAAGTAGTGGGAAAGGTAAAGCACCGGTTTCTGGAGGATTTCCTGTTCGCAGAGAAACAAGGTGATGAGTAGTCGTCCGATCCGACCATTGCCGTCCAAAAAAGGGTGAATGGTTTCAAATTGTGCATGGGCGAGCCCTATCTGCACCAGGGCAGGTAGATTTCCTGGATCGTGAAGGAATTTTTCGAGTGCTCCCAGCGAGTTGGGAACTTCTTCAGGGGGAGGTGGCACAAATGTGGCTTCATTGAGGGTACAACCGCCCGGACCGATCCAGTTTTGACTCTGACGAAGTTCACCGGGTTTCAACCGTCCTCCCCGGACACCCTTCAGTAGCTGTTCATGGATTTCCTTAATAAGCCGTATTGAGAGGGGCAACTGTTCTAAACGGGATAATCCATGGTTCATGGCCTGGACGTAATTGATCACCTCATCAACGTCCTTTGGAAGGTTTGCGCTGAAGAGTCGTGCTTCAGCCGCAAGCAGGTCTTGTAGGGAGCTTTGGGTTCCTTCGATCTGACTGGATAACACTGCCTCTTTGCGCACATACATGAAGACGAATAGATCTGGGTTGGGAAGCGTTTGTATGGAGCCATCAAGACGGCCAAGCGCACGATCTGCTTTGGATAGAAGACGTTGGAATTCACCCTCAATTTTTATAGGAGGTTTCGGTGGAAGGGATGCAGGATGGAAAGCACTATAACCCGTAGATTGGCGACGGTAGATTCCGGCTCGTTGCTGCTGAGTCTGCATGATGGGTTTTAAGATTTCCTGCGTTTAATATAAAAAATAAATCGTATTATACTAAACGCTACGTTTAATAAAAAGCAGTATTTTGGTTATAGTAAACGCTATAACTCATATGAGTGGGTTGTTTGATTAAGTTTTCGTTTGATGTGGCTAGTGGGGTGAAAACTGACGAATAGTGTAGCTTTTGTCACACCCAGTATTTGGTTGAAAGCAATTTGCGTAAAGGCAAAGTCGTTTGCGAAGCGGAAAACAGATTGGTATTTCCGAGACGATGTGATTGGAGTAGCAATTCCTTTTTGTTTGTACGAATCGTACACCTGTAGTTGTACACTCTTTACAGGCAATGTTATACGCACCGTACAAGCATAGGTGTACAATTCGTACATCAAGTAAGTAGTAGGCATTTACACATGTTTTCACCGATGGAATCCAAAGCGTTACAGCTTCGGTTGTTGTATTGTGTGACTATCCCTATGGGGATCGGGTCACTATCACTATGCTGAGAGGCTGTTTTCAGCTTTTAAAATTCTCTACACGGTATGAAGGACTTTACCCCATGCCGGGCAGCTTGGGCATTCCGCCGCCACCTTGTTGGGCCTGAAGCTGCTTCATCATCTTTCGGCCTTTGGCACCTTGCATCTTCTTCATCATCTTATTCATCTGTGTTTGTTGCTTGATGAGTTGATTGACGTCCTTGATTTGCACTCCAGAGCCGTTGGCGATGCGCATGCGACGTCGGCCATTGAGGATCGCAGGATTTTGACGTTCTTTCGGAGTCATGGAGAGTATGATGGCCTCGGTGCGGTCCATTTGTTTGTTCTCTTTGTCGCCGATCTCGACGTTCGCCATCCCCGGAAGCATGCCCATGACGGACCCGAGGGATCCCATCTTTTTGACCTGGCGAAATTGTTTGAGCATGTCCTCGAAGTTGAAGTTGGCTTTGCGCAGCTTTTCTGCCATCTCCTCAGCTTCTTCCTCGTCGATGTTTTCCTGAGCTTTTTCAACCAGAGAAACGACGTCGCCCATCCCGAGAATGCGTGAAGCGATGCGGTCGGGGTGAAAAACTTCAAAATCATCTACTTTTTCACCCGTTCCGATGAACTTGATCGGAAGTTGAGTGATCGACTTCATCGATAGCGCTGCCCCCCCTCTTGCATCACCGTCCATCTTGGTGAGGACGAGGCCGGTGAGACCCACGGATTCATTAAACTCCTTGGCAACGTTCACCGCTTCCTGCCCCATCGCACTGTCGGCAACCAGCAGGATCTCGTCGGGCTGAACAGTGCTCTTCAGTTTCTTGAGCTCATCGATGAGTTTTTCGTCAATTTGCAAACGTCCGGCGGTATCGAAAATGATGAGATCCGCGTTTTCTTTGGAAAGCGTTTGCAGGCCCTTTTTCGCAATGGATGGAACGTTTTGAGATCCGCGATCACCGTAAAATTTGAAATCGTTTTGTTTAGCCAGGATTTCAAGCTGATCAATCGCAGCGGGTCGGTAGACGTCGCAGGCAACGAGTCCGGGTACGAAATTGTTTTTGCTCAGAAGTTTGGAAAGCTTGGCTGCCGCGGTCGTCTTACCAGCACCCTGAAGGCCCACCAACATGAGTTTGAGGGGCTTTTTGTCGACCAGATCGGTGGTTCCTTCTCCGAGCAACTTGACCAACTCATCATTGATGATTTTGACCACCTGTTGGCCGGGAGATACGGTTTTGAGCACTTCCTGTCCAACGCATTTTTCCTTAACATCGTTAATGAAGGATTTTGCGACCTTGAAATGAACATCGGCTGAGAGGAGGGCTGCACGGACCTCTTTGAGAGCGTCAGCCATATTGTCCTCGGTGAGCTTATCCACTCCTCGCAGCGACCGAAGAGCTTTGTTCATTTTCTCAGTTAGTGATTCGAGCATGGTGAAAAATGTGTGCTAGCTATTGATTTTGTCCAGATAGATTCGGATGACGTGATCTGCAACTTCCTGGGAAGTGTGCCCATCGGTCATGATTCCAACTCCAGCGTTTTGATAAATTGGCCGGCGTTCTTCCAGTAATTCTTCGATCCGTTGTTTGGGATTTTCGACCTGCATGAGTGGGCGATTCTGGTCTCTAGAAAGCCTTTTTTCGAGAGTATCGATACTGGCGTAAAGCACCACGACCACACCCATCTGTTGAATTTTATTCAGGAGCGATTTATTGGTAACCAGGCCTCCGCCGCAGGAGATCACATTACCGGATCGGGGTTGCCATTGATCGACAAATTGGGCTTCCATCTCTCTGAATCGAGACTCACCGAGGTTTTCAAAAATTTCAGCGACTTTCATTCCGACCCGTTTTTCAATCTCATGATCAGAGTCGAGAAAGGGCATACCCAACATCTGAGCAACCCTATAGCCTACGGTGCTTTTTCCAGTACCCATGAATCCCACCAAGTAAAGATTGGATCGGACCTTTTTTGACGATTTGGAATCTGCGAATTCAGCCGGCATGTTAATCGGTTATCATCTCCGATTGTTGGGTCGAAAATCAAGTGGGAAAGTTAAAAGAACGTTTCAGAACGAGAAATCGACGGATTTCTTCCTTCCGAATTTAGTCAAAATGAAGATTGCCGCTATGGGGTGAATTGAGCTAGATTTTTTGCATGGAAAACGAGGTGATTGAGGTTTTTGTAAAAGCTCCTGTCCAGCACACCAGTGGCTATGCCCTATTTGTAGGTAACGACAACAAGACAATCATCATTTACGTAGACTCATCGACTGGTGACGCCATCCGAATGATCCAGAGCGGCGTAAAAAAAGAGCGTCCGCTTACCCATGATCTTATGGGTTTTGTTTTCGATGGCTTTGGAATATCGGTTCAAAAAGTGTTAATCAATGATGTGGTGGATCGTACCTTCTACGCACGTTTGACCCTTGAAATGAAAAACGAGCTTGGTGTCAAAATTGTGGAGATCGACGCGAGACCAAGTGACTCCATCACCATGGCTCTGATGACCCAGACTCCCATCTACATCGCCCGACATGTGTTCGACAGTGAAGAAGACATGACCGAGATCATGGATAAAATCATCAATCAACAGGAGTAGCCTCTATTTGCGGTGAAACGAGGTTCAGCTCTCAGGAATGGAAAGGGTGACTTTGGTTCCATGATTCTCGACTGATTCCACCTCAAGATATCCATTGTACCTTGCTGCCACTGAGAGTGCTTTGGTGAGGCCGAGACCTTCTCCCATGGTTTTCTGGTGAATCACATTGGAACCTCTATAACCCCAATTTACCACTTTTTCGATTTCATCTCCAGGAATGCCTTTTCCGTTGTCCTCAACAATGAGTTGGTAGTGTCCATCGACGAGGGTGAGTTTGATCAAGATGGATCCACCCGGATTTGTGTATTTGCGGGCATTTGCCGCCAGATCTCTGATGCAGTCGGTCACTACCGCTGGCAGTCTGAAAATACCCGTGAGGTTAGGTTGCAGGATGATGGTCACCACGTAATCCATCGATTGCTGATCTTTGACGTCGTAAACCACATGATATCTACCGTGGCTGTTACGTTCTACTGCCAAAAAGAACTGTTTGAGATTTTGGGCAACTTCGTTGGGTTTCAAATCAACGACATCATCTTCCATCTTTTGGCGTTCAAGCATCTCATCGACCCTAAGTTCAAAGGTCTTATAAACTTCTCGTAAGATATCACAGGTCTCTACTCCTTCTGGCATCGATTGAATGAGAGATTTCATGTCTCGAAGGAAACTCATGCTCTCCTCTAATACCTTTTTTGAGGAAGGACTGGATTCGTGGAGCATGCGACTTATGGCGACGCATTTTGCGATAGGTTTGTCTATAGGAATTGCGGACGGAAACTCGCTTCTATGAAGATCCAGCAAAGTGTAGAAGACACTAAGAAGGTTGAGAAACGAGTGGAACTCCAAGAGCACATCATTGTCGTAATGTGCCCAGTGTTCCTTGGTGAATCTCTTTTTCACTCTCAATGCGATGGAAGGATCTGCTGGTGTAGGATTCATCGGTTACTCGCTAATATCGGTCTGTTGATCGTTCGATTAAGAAAAAAGGGCTCCGCAAAGCCCTGCGACCTAGGCATTTTAAATTTACTCGTGCTCAGTATCAACTTACAGTAATCGCATCATGTATACTGGAATTGTCCAATGCACTTGTGAAATTGTGTCGATTGACCGTCAGCCTGGTTTGAATCGGATCAACGTTAATTTGCCGGAAACTCTTATGGAGAAGCTGGAGAATGGCTGTAGCGTCGGTATCGATGGAGTGTGTTTGACCGTAGCCGCGCTCAGCGGATCAGTTGTGAGTTTCGATGTAATGATGGAGACGCTTCGTCTTACGACTTTGGGTGATCTGAAAGAGGGCGATTACGTGAATGTGGAGCGCTCCGCCAAAGCAGGGGACGAGATCGGTGGACACCCCATCTCGGGTCATGTGGATACTACTGCGAAAGTCATCTCGATCGAAAGACCCGAGAATAACTTTGTGATGCGGTTTAGGGTCGATAAGAAGTGGATGCGTTATATTTTTTCCAAAGGTTTTTTATCCGTAAACGGGTGCAGTCTCACTGTGGTGAATGTCGACAAACAGGCTGGTGAGTTCGAAGTGTGGTTGATCCCTGAAACACTCCGTCTCACCACCTTCGAAAGCAAATCGATTGGGTCTCGAATCAACATCGAAGTTGATCGGCAAACTCAGACGATTGTTGACTCGATATCTGAGCTCCTTAAAGACCCAGAATTTCTCAAGGAGCATCAGTTAACCCGTTAAAATACGAATGGATGAAGCGCTAGGCAGGGCAATTACTGCTCAGAAAGAAGGTCGATTGGAAGATGCGATTACTATCTTAAAAAAATCCTTTCGGTCAGGAAAACCTAGTGCAAATACCGTATTTTTTATCGGGGTCCTTCTTGAAGCTCAGGGCGAATTTGCGGAGGCCGAAAGTTATCTGGTGCAGGCGACGAAACTTCGTTCAAAGGCTCCAGAATACTGGTATGTACTGGGAAATGTGCAGAACCGAAAGGGTAATCGTCTAGGGGCTTTGGACTCCTACGGAAGGTGTGTGGAGCTGGATTCAAACCACCTGAGAGCATGGGTGAACCGGGCTTTAGTCGCGCAATCCCTGGAGCGGTATGACGCGGCCGTATCCTATTCAAGGAAGGCGGTTGAGATCTCCCCTGATGAGAGAAAAGCCTGGCACACACTTTTGGGTTCTCTCGGGTTTTCCAGGAAGTTTGACGAAGCGATCAAGACCAACGAAGCATGCCTCAAAAGATTCCCCGACGACGCGGAACTCTACCATATGTTGGGTGGGTTGCTGAGAGCGAGTGGTGCCCAAAAGGATCCTACGGAATTTTATCAGAAGGCGATTGAGCTGGAGCCCACCAATCCGAAGTATTTGAACTCCCTGGGTGATCACTTGTCGCACCAACACCGGGCGATGGACGCGATTCCCTACCATCAGAAAGCCCGTGAATTAAATCCAAAACTCCCTCAATCCGCGTATGGTCTCGCTACGGCCTATCTGAAAGCGGGTTACCCAACTAATGCGGTTCCACTATTGATCGAGGCGATTCAGTTGGGATATCCCAATTCCGATGCTTTCGACGCGCTGCTGATGGCTTCGCTCTATCTGGAGAATTTCCCAGAAAAACAAGTTTACGATTTTCACTGCCAGTGGGAGGCTAAATTTGTGAAGGAATATTATGCTTCGGAGAAACCAGAGCTTCAGAAATTGAGAAAGCTTAGGGTGGGTTTTGTATCTCCGGACTTCAAAAACCACTCAGTTGCTCGGTTCGTTTCTTGTTTGATTCAAAACGTCCCTGAAGAAATTGATGCGGTATTCTACAGCGATGTGAAGCAGGTAGAAACTCACGGACAGAGACTCGAAGCCATGGGTGGGAACTGGGTCTATTCCTGGGAGATGACCGATGAGGTGCTGGACAAACGCATCCGAGAAGACCAAATCGATGTATTGGTCGATTTGGCAGGGCACACGGGGAATAATCGTCTTTTTGTATTTGCTCGTAAGCCTGCTCCGCTGCAGATCTCATGGTTGGGTTATCCCCACACAACTGCGTTGAAAACGGTGGACTATCGGTTTTCTGACGAAGTTGCAGACCCCGAAGGTGAGGCGGACGACTTTTCGAGTGAAAAGATTATACGATTAGCTGATGGTTTTCATTGTTTCGAACCACCCATCGAGTTGCCGAATATCAGTGACTTGCCTGCAAAAAGAAAAGGATACCTGACCTTTGGGAGTTTCAACAATCAGGCAAAGATAAACCCTGGAACGGTGAGACTTTGGGCCATGCTTCTATCCCGATACCCGAATTCCAGGATGATTTTGAAAAATTATCAACTCTCCGACCCAAGATCAGTGGAGTTGTGGAAGAAACAATTTGAAAATTGTGGAATAGGATCGAATCAGATCGATTTTGTGGGATTTAAAAAAGATTTGGCAGAGCATTACGCTTTGTATTCGGAGATCGATATTGCGCTCGATACCTTTCCTTACAACGGAACTACCACCACGTGCGAGGCGCTCTGGATGGGAGTGCCTGTGTTGAGTATGATGGGAGAGACTCAACGAAGTCGAACTGCGGCGAGTTTACTAACTCACGCAGGTTTAGAAAACTGGATTGCGACAGATGAAAATCAGTGGGTCCAGAAGGTTGATTACTGGAGTGAGAATCTCGATGATCTTGAGGAATTAAGATTGGGACTACGTGACCAAGTTGAACAAAGCCCGATTGGCGACGGAAGTTCGTTTGCTCAGAAATTTTTTGGAAAAATCGTTGAGCTTGTGTGCAAGGAAGTCACCCGTTCCAGCTAAAACTTCATGCCTTTCCAGACCTCCAGGTATTTTTCGAGGTGAGTTTTTCCAGTTCCAATTTCGCGCTCAAGTAGTTCTTCCACCAATTGCTGTTCGTGGACGTAAGCTTCTTCACTCAGTGCGGTTGAGAAATGTGCCATTCTTGCCCAGAGCAAGTAGGTAGTGAAGGCGTCGAATTCGTTGTAGTTTACGATTCCTTCAACATCTCCTTTGAGCCACATTTCAGCAACTGAAGCCCCTGCCACGTCTATTTTTCCCGGAATACCGGAGCAGGTGGCTGCTTCGTGAAGCGTGGGCATTTGCAATCCCCAACCGAGCATGGTTGCGAGATCAAGATGATGATCTCCGTGAGTGGAGAAATAGTCTGCTCCTTCCCATGGTTTTTCTGGCCGCATGGCCCAACCAAAACTACTCAGCCCATGAACGATTGACCTGTTGATGATGATCGGCAAATCGGAACGCTGGGAATTAAAGCCAATGAGTTGAGGGCGTTTGTCACTCAAGGCTCGGTTGATTCCATTCAAAATTGCGATCTCGGATTGTTGCTCTTCGTTCAAAGGATCTGAGGGAAGGGAGACGAGCTTTAGGGAAACCTCTCCACTCTGGGTATCGTGTTCCCGGTAGATGCCGCAGATCGACACGATTCGACTCACAGTGAGTTTCAGGAAAGGGTGAGGGGTTTCCTCAGTTGCTCCTCGATCTGCCCATAGTTTTCGAAACGCATCTTCGATTCCTCCGACCGTGTTTGTATCCACTCCAAACAGTCGTTTTGCGGCCTCAGGATCGGGGACCCATTCGATATCAAATGCAAAAAGTCTGGGGAGGATGGTTCGAATCACGGAGACGATGCTGTTTCAGTTGTTGACCGATGACAATACTTGAATTGCATTCGAGTCATGTCTCATTCCAAAAATCTCATGATCGCGATCAGTGCAGTGCAGGCGGCGTGTAAAGTCTGTCAGTCCATCCGTTCATCTGATGCCTGTGAGGATGCAATCTCTAAAAAAGATCGTTCACCGGTGACGATTGCGGACTTTGGTTCGCAGGCAGTGATTATTCAAAGATTGTTGGAAAATGATTCGGATCTCAAAATGGTGGCCGAGGAAGATGCCAACCAGATGCAGTCTCTTAAAGATACGTCTTTGGGGACCGATATGGTCAACGCAGTGGCGGAGGTCGTCCCCGGGGCTACCTGGGAGAAAATAGCCAGGTGGGTATCTTGCGGAGCCTACGAAGGGTCGGCAACTGAAGCTTTTTGGACGCTAGATCCAATTGACGGAACCAAAGGATTTTTAAGGAATCAGCAGTACGCGGTTGCATTGGGGCTTATCGAAAACGGAGAACCGGTTCTCGGTGTTTTGGGTTGTCCAAATTATCCTGTTGATGGGTTTGAAAGCAAAGGAGGCGCAATCGGACGATTGTTTTTTGCTGAAAAAGGAAAAGGAGCCTGGACCTTACCTTTGTCGGTAAGCATCAACGATTTAGCTTCCGCTCAACCCGTGAGAGTTAGCCCAATTGAATCTGCGGTGGACGCAAAGCTTTGCGAATCGGTGGAGAGTGGACATTCTTCCCACGACGACTCTGCCAAACTGACTCAGGCTTTAGGAATCACCAAAGAATCACTGCGAATTGATAGCCAGTGTAAGTATGCGGCCGTGGCGAACGGAGACGCATCCATTTATTTAAGATTTCCGACCTCCGCTGAATACCGAGAAAAAATTTGGGATCATGCCGCGGGTGTGATTGTGAACATGGAAGCGGGCGGGAAAGTGACCGACATCCACGGAAATGCGCTCGATTTTTCACTCGGTCAAAAACTTGAGAAAAACCAGGGAATCATCGCCGCCTCCGCTTCCATCCACGATTCGGTAGTCGCGGCGATTTAGGAGAGGGGCTTGACTCCGAAGGCGAAATTTCTACTGGACTCAGGTTTCGTCAGTAAGTCGCCGATTCAATGTTGCCTCTTTTGTATGCCTCCATCACGTCAGCGGCAATTCTAGCTGTAGTGACAGCTTTGCCGCCTCCAATTTCGATGGCAACTTCGATGGCCTCCATTATTTCCTGTTCGCTGGCACCGTGCTTAAGGGCGTATTCGGTATGCCACTGCACACAACCTTCGCAACCGGCGCCTGCAGAAACACCGATGGCGATGAGTTCCTTCATTTTTTGGGAGAGCGCTCCTTCGGAAAATGCGGCTTCTTCCAATTCCAGGTATTTTTGGTATACACCGGAATTCATACTTGAGAATTTTGCATGAGCTTTCTTTCTGCGAAGGGTCAGTTCTCTTAGGTAATCAGAGTTCATAGATAGATTTCAGTTCAGGGTTAGTTTTGATATTGCGGCCAGGGCATCTTCTGCTCTTTCAGCCGGAACAAAAATGTGATCGTGGTAATAGCCAGCGACAAAGTTCGCGCTGATTCCATTTTCCGCTAGTGCGGAAGAGACTTTTTGGGTGAGCCCTACCGCTTCGAGGCTCGAGTGGACAGATAAGATGATTCTTTGAAAAACACACGGATATTTCAGTTCGATGGCGTCCGCCTGCGAACGTTGGATGACAAGGGTCATTCCCTCGTCCTCCATGATGCAGCAAATCGGGTTGTAACTTGAGAAATCTCCATATTTTTTGCCCGTAAAGGACGCAAAGACATACTCTTCAGGATCCAGGACGGGACTGAGTAGAGTGAGGAGTTGTTTCAGGTCTTTGATATCATTCATCGGAGCACGTGGAGATTCTGTGGACGCAGATGATTTTTACATGAGCGGTATCGACTCCACTTTTTCGAAAAGGACATCGATTAGCTCCGGGATTCCTTCGTGACCTGCGCATGAAATGGTATGCGCTTTTTCACCGAGTTTTTTGTGGAACCTTTCCACCGCTTTATGATCTTCCAGGAGATCAGTTTTGTTCAAAACAACGATCCGTTGTTTTTCGAGAAGCTTAGGCGAGTATTTTCCTAACTCAGAGAGGAGTTGTTGATGATCTTCAAAAGGATCTCGTTGGTCGACGGCGGCGATGTCGATCAAGATCATGAGCATTTTGCAGCGTTCGATGTGTCGAAGAAATTGATGTCCGAGACCACGGTTTTCGCTCGCTCCTTCGATGAGTCCCGGGATGTCTCCAATACGGAGTCGACGGAAGTTGTCGGGATCATCGAGTAAACCGACCGAGGGCTGTTTGGTAGTAAAAGGATAGGGTGCTGTTTTGGGTGTGGCATTTGTGAGAATGCTGATAAGTGTGGATTTTCCGGCGTTTGGAAAACCGACTAGGCCCACATCGGCGATTGTTTTTACTTCGACATCAAATTCGCCCTCTTGTCCCTCAGTACCTTTGGTAAACTGACGAGGGACTTGGTTCGTAGATGATTTGAAGGTGGTATTCCCTTTTCCTCCCTTTCCTCCTTGCAGCAGTTCAATGCGTTGGCCGTTTTCAGTGAGTTCCGCCACGATTTGATCGGTGCCCTTTTTTCTAAAAATAGTTCCTGCAGGGAACTTCAGAACGAGATTTTCGCCGCCTTTTCCGTGCATGTTCCGACCGCGACCGGTTTCACCATTTTTTGCGATACGTCTTGGCGAGAAATGGTAGTCCCGGAGGTCACCAACGTTTACGTCACATTCCAGGATGATACTTCCACCACGACCTCCATTGCCTCCGTCTGGGCCTCCTTTGGGGATGTATTTTTCACGCCGAAAGCTCATGCAGCCGTCGCCGCCTTTGCCTGCTTTTAGCGTGATAGATAGCTCGTCGTAAAACATCTTTAACCTTTTGTTTGGTGCAAAA
>JAKSBQ010000302.1 GCA_022361075.1 Opitutales bacterium
TTCAAAATCTGATTCATTCTTTCGACGATATCAGGATGCTCGTTTGCAATATCCTCGGTTTCGAAAAGATCAGTCTTTAGATTGTAGAGCTCAGTCTTCCCTTTGTTTCCATATCGCACCGCTTTCGTGTCTCCAATACGGGCAGCCTGTAGAAATCCCGTCTTGTTTCTGCGTCCAGCCAACTGCAGCTCCCAGTAAATATGCTTATGTTTATTTTGCTCTTCTCCCATTATTTCGGGGAGAAACGAGATCCCATCTGTTTGAATAGGAATTGGAATTCCCGCCACTTCTGCCAGGGTAGGCATGACGTCATAAAAAGTTGCCTGGTGTGCAGTAATGCCTCGTCTGCATTTCCCTTTCCAATAGACAATTCCCGGCACACGAACACCTCCCTCATACAAGTCTCGTTTGTAGCCCCTCAATCCGTTTGCGCTGTTGAAAAATGTTTGATCGTGCTGATGCTCACCATGCGGACCATTATCGCTTGTGAAAAGAACGAACGTGTTCTCCATTTCACCCATGGCTTCCAGTTTGTCCAAAAGTCTTTGGATCTGTTGATCCAGCATGGTAATACGCGATGCATGACGCCGTTCAGTTTCGGGCCAACCATACTCCTTGTAGTTCTCCGTCTCCCGAAGGAAAAACTCGTGGGCGTGAGGGGTCCGGTACGACATGAGGAGAAAGAGCGGTTTTTCCGAATCTCTTTGCTCATCAAGAAATCTCAGGATGATGTCGGTCCGAAACTCATCCAGACAATCGTGTTTGGTATAGT
The DNA here is from genome assembly GCA_022361075.1 of Opitutales bacterium. Classification (GTDB taxonomy): domain Bacteria; phylum Verrucomicrobiota; class Verrucomicrobiia; order Opitutales; family JAFGAQ01; genus JAKSBQ01. Next base: position 773 of record JAKSBQ010000302.1, read on the forward strand.
CGTAAAAAATTGTATTCTCACGGCCATTTACCTGGTGAACACGCTCATCGAATTGACCTCCTTCTTTTTTATCACCCCACTGTTCCTGAACAGCAAAATCAAACCCCCGATTAGCCGCCCAGGTCGACAGGTCCTCAGGAATCCCCAGATGCCACTTCCCTACGAATGCGGTCTGATAGCCTGCGCTCTTCAACATCTCTGCTAAAGTCAGGTCATCTTTGCTCAATGCCACCCGGTCCCAAGACCCATCGTCAGGATGAAAACCAACATTTCCACGAACTGTGGCACGCCCTGCGTGGACGCCGCTCATCAAGACCGCTCGCGAAGGAGAACAAACTGAGCTGCCTGCATAAAAATTAGTGAAGCGCAGCCCTTTCTCCGCCAGAGCGTCGAGATTTGGCGTCCGGATGACTTCCTGACCATAACAACCCAATTCGCCATAGCCAAGATCATCAGCTAATAGTATGATTATATTGGGTTTTGGAGTGCTGGCACTCACCAGAGTTGGTAAGATGAACAGGATTAGAATAAGTGCTCTCATCGAATAGGTAGCGATCGATTTCAATTTTCATCTGCGACCAGTTCCTTCCGGAGCAAGGCCGACAATTCCTCAACTTTTTTTGGGTAACGGGCTGCCAGATTGTTGCTCTCCCGGGGATCTTCAGGCAGGTAAAACAACGCCCCAGGTCTGGTGATTTTCCCGCGATGATGTTTGCCAATAGTCGTTCGATCAGTCACGAATCCTTCAGGAAAATACTTCCAATCTCCTACGCGAATCGAATGAATCCCAACACCCTGCTGGACCACATGAGCGCGGCCTTGATTCGTTTTACCCGTAATCGCATCGATTTGGTTTTGCGAATCCATCGCCCTGCCCTCCGGAATCTGTGCTCCAGTTAATGCAGCCAGGCTGGCCATCAAATCTACCTGACTGATGATTGCGTCGGAGATTCCTGCTTCAATGCCTGAGGGCCAGGAAGCGATGAAGGGCATACGTGTTCCACCTTCCCAGGCGCTGTATTTGCCGCCACGCCAAGGTCCGGCTGCTTTGTGATCCTTGTTTCTTTCCAAAGCTCCGTCGTAATAGCCGTCAAATAAAACTGGCCCGTTGTCGCTGGAAAATAGGATCAGTGTGTTGTCCCTGATTCCGAGTGATTCCAATGTTTCCAGAATTTTCCCAATACCCCAATCCATCTGCACGACAGCGTCGCCACGCACACCCAGACATGTGGAACCGCGAAAGCGTGGATGTGGGATGCGGGGGACATGGTTTTCATGAGTAGCATAGAAGAGAAAAAAAGGCTCGTCTTTGCTGGATTTAATAAAATCGATTGCCTTGCGAAGAAAGGTATCGGGCAGGGTCTCGTCAGTCCAGCGTGCCTGCTGACCACCCGTCATGTAACCAATGCGACTGGTTCCATCGACGATGGTTTTCGAATGTTGCTCGTCCGCCTGATTTTTCAGCAGATGCGGATGGGAAATTCCGGTAGGCTCATTCCCGATTTTTTCCTGGTAACTCACCTGTATAGGGTCCGAAGAGTCGAGATTTACGACATAACCGTTTTCGATGTAAACTGTCGGCACACGGTCGCCAGTCGCAGCCATGTGAAAGGAATAATCAAAGCCCAGTTGCTTCGGTCCCGGTTTTATTTCCTTATTCCAATCCAGGACTTTGTCGTTAGTGCCCAGACCCAGGTGCCATTTGCCCACAAGTCCTGTTTTATAGCCGACAGTTTTGAGTATAGTCGGAATGGTTGGTTTTGCCGGATCGATGATAAGCGGCGCATTTCCGGGGAGTATGGTAGCATCCTGATTGCGAAAGGGATACTCACCGGTGAGCAGTGAATAGCGCGAAGGAGTGCATGTGGAGGCAGTGGAATAAACAGATGTAAACCGAATTCCATTGTCTGCCAGTGAATCGATATTGGGTGTGTCGATTGCATCAGCCCCGTAACAACCAAGGTCGCCGTAACCCACATCATCGGCATAAACAATGATTATATTCGGTTGAGACTGAGAGAAACAAGATTGTGCGTAAGCAATAATCAAAGCTAACAACACTCCCTGTGCTCGAATGTTCTTTAATGGATTCATGTCAGTTTCTTATAAGCTTTGTCCGATTTTCGCGGTAGGAGTACAGCCCCTTCAGGAAAAGGGCCTAATCCTCTTGAATTCCTTGAGTTTTGAAGGATTTTTGAAATGGGGACCCCGGTCTACTAGACACCCCAAAAATCTAATAGAACCGAGGGTAATTTCTAATCTGGGAATCGAACAATCCCTCAACTATTCGATTCCCAAATAGATGTTTGTTTTAGTTTAGTTCTAGAAACTGAAACTACTGTTCAGAGACCAGAAGCGTTCCGGTGCGACTCTCACCTGACCTATCGATCCATCAGGATTAGCTTTCGTCGCAATCAAATCCTGCGATCCTATCAAATTGGATACATACAGACTGATGTCCCAATCAATATTTTGGCCAAATAGTTCAATTTTTCGCTTATACCCGATATTGAAATCGGCCCGAAAATCATCCTTACCAAAGTAAGGATTTGCAATGTCCGCAATGCTAAGCCCGCTCACTTCATCGGTGATATTCGGGTAACCAATGGCTGCCTTATCCATCCAGCGAGCGGAACCGCCAATTCTGAAGTTTTTCAGCAAACCATCACGAAATGTATATCGTGTAACAACACTCGCACGCCACTTCGACATCTCCGGCAAAGAGGTGCCAGATTTTGCATTCTCAGCCCGAATTTTAAAAACATGCTCATCATAATACTGATCATGCCATGCACTACTATTTTGGCCCGGATTTCGCGATCCTTGGAAAATTTCCTCCCCATATGCTGATCTCAAGTTTTCTTCAAATTCCCCAACCCAGTCTAGTTGTTGGCGACCCACATCAGCCCTAACCGCTTCTTGCTTCGCGACAGATAGTGCAATGCGCCAACTTGATGTAGGGTTCAACACGGCCTCCAACTCAAAACCATCCGAAACAGTTTGTGAAGTGGATGCATAGTTGGGAATCGAGTCCGGTGACATTTCGTATATCCCATTCCCAGTGTCTGTGATCACTGGATTAAATTGGAATTCAGGTCCAACTCTCATATCTGACGGCAAAGCACTATAGAAAGCGTTTGCGGCATCAACATATGAAGCGAACCCGAAAGTATTCCATTTGTGCTCTGGATCATTAATATCTTCACCTGCATTGTGGGCATCTACCAGTCTTGTCATCATCGTCTGGATATAACCATAAGGATTGGGACCAGCCGAAACAGATGAATTAGTGACTTTGGTTTCATACCAGGTCGCACGCAGATCAAGCTTGCCGTTAAAAAGACTGACTGCCGCTCCAAACTCTTCGGTCTCACCACGAGGGGGACCAATATCATTATTATAGATATCGCGTCTGGCTCCCACTGGTGTGAAATTTTCGGATTGATTCCAGAAAAGTCGCAAATCCATATCCAAAGGAAGTTCGAACAAATAGTCCTCAGGAAAAACAGCAACGATACTTTTAGTCCAGCTGCCAACGGTCAGTTCCGGATCCGTCAGCAAAATCCAATTCTCCCGGGTCAAATCACCGTTACCCAAAATGTCCCGCTCCGGTCCAAACTGACCGATGGAGCGATTCGAAACATCCTCACGATAACTGATCATGGAAATCAAATGATCATCCAGTAAATGCGATTGCAGCGCAAATGCCGTGGATTCAAACTCTTCCTCGTCTCGCTGATACCAGCTGGTAATCCTCTGGGGCTTAACTGTGATATTTTCACTTGAACCTCTCACACCGTTTTGGACGCGTAACAGGTAGGAATCAGTAACCTCTGGACGAGCCGTTCTGATCGGGTTAAGGCGAATCTCATCTTGACTGCTAGCATTGATTACGGAATCTCCGAGGTAGAACCATGCATTAACCTGCATCGCCCAGGCTCCTGGATTCAGACCGATCGCATCACGAATATTAAATCCATCTTCTGTTACGGCAGGCCAACCACTTGTTGCACCTTCAGAAACAAAATCATTCGTTGTTTTTTGATAAAGCAGGGAAAGTGTGTGCTTTCCTATGATTTTTCCAAGTATACCATCGAGGTTATCTCGAAAATCGTGCCCCACAAATGCAGTTAGTCTCGAAGTTTCACGCTCCCGGTCACGGATTTGATCACTGAAAGCACCTCTTGTCACAACGAAGGGACGACCAAAGTTAGGATTGGTTATAGGATCCCCGTTTTCATCCCGAACGGACAAAGTTTGGTTTACATCTATAAAAACCTCAGCATTTTCTCCCCGTATCGGGATGTCCCAGGCAAGATCGTAATTCTGCAAATCGTAAGCAAATTCCAATCCCGCTTTGCCATCCCAAAAAAGCTGTTCCACTGCAATATTGAGAGCATCGAATTCTTGACTTCTAAAATCAAAATCGCCGGTGAGCATATGGTTATAAAAATCAAAAACATTGCGGTTTTGTAATCGGGTTCGGGAGTAACCTGCGCGATTGCGGTTCGGATCACCAGTAGCTACCAGACTTCCATACTGCCTTCCTCCCCGCAGGGAACCTTGAAATCCCTGAACTTGAGAAAGACTACCACCCAAACCTACAATTGGATTACTGCTACCCGCTTCCGAATAAATCACTGCATAACTCCTGTAGAGCGGCCATCCCGGAGTCCAGTAACCTGTCTCATCGCTGTTAGGCCGCATGCCCCAGGTAAACTCCTCGTTGGGGTTATAGCTGCCGCTAGCATTTTCACCACTCATCCATGTTTTATTGTGACCCAGATAATACCACTTACCTACATCCGTATCGTCAAACCAGGCTTGAGTAGACATTAGTGGAGGCAATGGATTTGGAGGATTTCCTTCGATTTTCCCATCTTCATAATTTGCCCGAATCGAGGTACGACCGAGAAATCCGCGATTTCCCTCAGATAGCACCGCGTTCACGCCAAGGGAAATTCTTTCGTCTTGTTCGTAAGCAGGGTCCTGGCGAAAGTTCCGCTTTTCACTTAACAAATCCACACGAACAGCCAGCCGATCTTCAATGACCTCCCGATTCAAGTTAATGACACCTCGATAACTGTCATTTTTACCGTATCGCAATCCTAACGAGGTACTATCATTGAAAGCAGCATTACGGGATGAGCTATTAATAATACCGCCTGGCGAACCAGAGCCGGCGAGTAACGAATTCGGCCCACGCACAACCGTCAATTCATCTGAATTGTAACGATCAAACGGGATATCTGTCGCAAAATAGTTGCGGGTGAGCGTTGCTCTGGCGAGACCACGGACTCGATTGTTTCTGGAAGTCTCCACACGCTGCTCTGCATTATCCTCGCCGGAGAAAGCACCTGAGAAATTCCCATCAGCTCCCGCAACCTCTGTACCGGTAGTAAATTTCAGGATTGTTTCCAGGTCGTTGCCATCAACATCTTCAAGAAATTCCTGAGTGTATATGGAGACAGACGCGCCAACGTCCTTCAAATCAGTTTTAATACGAGTTCCGGCTAATGTGGAGTTTGCAACGTATCCCATCTCAGAGTCGGTAGATACAACAAAAGGACTCAGCTGGTATATATCTTCTTCGTATTCTTCAGGAAATGTCGACGTATCTTCTTGCGAGAATAGCAAGGATACCCCGAACGTTCCCACCATGGGGAGTAACAAGAATCTTTTCATAATTTCTAATAGGGTTTGTCGAGTTAGTGTTCCCACTATCAATGAGCTCAATCCGTCGAAATTAGGCATGCTAACTAAAGAATGAGCTAGGGTAATGGAAATTTCGACAACCTTTATATCAATTTATTTCAAGATGGGTTAGGACTAGCAGTTCAAAACCATGACTCTCCCATTCACTCCTTATAAGAACCTCTACTACAATAACTTAAAAAACTAAAAAACAGATCTTACGCTGAAATGGGACTGGCTATTCATAAAATACAAGTGATTGATATGGAGTCTCTAAAACAACAAGATCATCAGCTATCAGCTGTGTTCACTTGAGATTTTCCTTCTGCATATGTCGTGGGTGCCACTCCAAATTCCTGTTTGAAGACTCTACTGAAGTAACTTTGGTCGAGAATTCCAATATAGGTCAAAACGTCTGAGATTTTAAACATCCCGGATCCGAGCAGCTGAGCTGCACGCTTCAGGCGCATGGACTTGATAAAAGAACTCGGTCCCTCGCCTGTGAGGGCTTTTATTTTGCGATACAGAGATGCCCTACTCATACCCATTTCGCTTGCGAAATGATCCACATCAAACGATTCGTCCTGCATCCGTTTTTCAACGACCTCGATCGCCCTTTTCAAAATCCCTTCATCCACGGAACTCACAGTCAGCTTAGTGGGTTCGATAACCAGGGTTTTGGAGAAAGACTCTTTGAGTCGACGTCGAGATTCGAGTAGACTATCGATCCTGGTGCTCAGCCGAACCATGTTGACTGGTTTTGCCAAATACTCGTCTGCTCCCTCTTTGATTCCTTCGACGATATGTTCTTCAGAACCCCTAGCCGTTAGTAGGACAATGGGAATATGTGAGGTTTCCCGATTGGCCCGGATCTTCCGACAAAGCTCCAGCCCATCCATTTCCGGCATCATCACGTCGCTAATCAGCAAATCCGGATGTTTGTTAATCGCTATCTCAAATCCTTGCCTGCCATTCTCGGCTTCCAACACGTCAAAACGGTCTCTCAACTCGTTGGTGATGAATGTCCGCAGATCAGCATTATCCTCCACGACCAGAATGCGGTCCGTCCCGAGAGAGGTGTCTGGCACATCATCAGTATCAATTACGATGGGCTGCTTGGCTTCGTTGATTGCATCAGCCACAGCAAGAGGTAGCCGTACCGTAACTCTCGTTCCCTTTCCGTTGGGAGTGATGGGGCTCTCCAACGATATCTCTCCTCCCCAAAGCTGAACCAGCTGCGACACATAAGCTAAGCCGATGCCAAACCCCTGCCCATTCGAAGCCTTTCGATTGCCGCGATAAAAAGGGCGAAGCACCAGATCGATTTCATCAGAAGGGATCCCTCTTCCCTCGTCTTCTATCGCAAGTATGCACTCCTGGATTCCCGAATCTGCTGCAATTGATAAACAAACTTGAGTCGTATTTCCGGTTTCGGAATACTTGATGGCGTTGGACACGAGATTGTCGATTATCTTTTGCAGCTTGTCGGCATCAAAGGAACATTCCAAATAGTTCGGGGCAGTCCTATACACAAGATTCTGCCCTTTGGATTTCGCAAGTGGAACGAAATTGTCCAATGCTTCGATTACAAAGCCAATGAGCTCTCCTGTTCTCGGGGTGTACTTAGATTTTCCTAATTCTACTTTGCGGAACTGCAACAATTGGATTACCAATCCCTCCATTTTTCGAACATTGCGTAACGCCAATTGGAGCTTTTCCTTGGCATTGGGCGATTTTTCCTGAGCCAACAAACTCTCAATCGGACCCACAATGACCGCCAATGGGTTTAGCAATTCGTGAGAAATATTAGTAAAAAAATCCAGCTTAAAGGCATCCATTGCCAAGGCAGCCTTTAAGCGCGCCCGCACGAGGGCAATTGTGAGGAAAATCAGAACTGAGAATACCAACAACATCAAAAGGATAAACCAGGGTCGTTTCCAAAGCGGAGCAATGACTGCAATCTCAATTTTGCTCGGATTCAGCTCTATGTTCCAGTCTTTGTCACGCGCTCGCACTTCAAATACATGATCGCCTGCCATGAGATCACCCAAATGCTTGCTCTGCTCCCGTGAAAATGGAGACCATTCGTTGCCATTTAAACGCCAGGAATACTCTAATTCCTCAGCTGGAGTGTCTGACCAAGAGTCCCTTCCTACCCAACTGATTTCCATCTGACTACCTTCAGGATAATCCCTGTTATGTTCAATAATACAGGTCCTGGGGGCTACATGATCGGGCCGGTAGCGAACCGACCGAAAGGTGCTCTGACGTTCGGCGTCACTGGACATTTCAAGATACCAGGATCGATAGCTGTAATTAATCCAAAGCGAACCATCACTACTTTCGTGCAAGGTATTGCTCTCCCGCTTATGCCGATAGTTAACCGGAAAATCCCATGAAGACCAGGAATGACCATCAAACCGGTTCAATCCCAGACTGGTGAGGACCCAAATTCCCTCCTGTATCTCGCCCTCGTGCAAATACGAAACCTGATTAGTGCCCAAACCGTTCGACTCATTGTGCAAAATCCATCGTTCTCCATCATATTGATAGATCCCTACCCCCCAGGAAGCGACCCAAAGGTCGTTGTTCCGATCAACCATGAGGTGATCGATCCAATTGTCCTCTAACAGATCAATCTTCTCAGGGGCGAGAAAACCACTTCCGACCTGACGCTTGAGCGAGGTTGCGCCAAACCAGAGCCCATCTTCCGCTCGATCTACTAAAGTTGCAGTCCGTTTTGGAAAAATCGGGGGGGCCACGTGCGCTCCAGTGAGCTGATCAGCCTCCCTGCGAAAAACAACAGCCCCTCCATATCCTTCCGGCAGCTCTTCCGAGCGATTTCCTGCCCCCAAAATAATCGAACCATCCGCAGCTTCAAGCACACCCAGATGACTAAAGTTCGTTCCCACCTTGATGAACTCTCTGAGATGCCAGGATCCCTCTTTTAGATAGGATACTGCGGCCATTCCCTTGTTACTGCCTGATGCCCATAGAATGCCGCCATCTCCACAGAAAATTCGATTTGGTCTATCCAAAACATTCTCGGATCGATCGTGTAAAAGCCACTCCTTTGTTTCGGGATCGTGTGAAACGATTCCCCCATCGTGAGCAAGAAACCAATACTTCCCGCTCTCATCTTCACACTGAAAGATCAATTCCGGATACATCGTCCACCGATCTACAGAAAGATCGATCATATAAATTTTCGACGCCTTCCCCCCTATTAACAACCGATCCCCAGAAATAGCTATTACATATCCGTATGAAGTGGGAATCGGGTATTTTTCGGCATCGTGCACCTGAATCTCACCCCCTATCGGCCACTCTGACAATTTGCTTCCTGAGGCGATCCAAAACCTACCCTCGGGTGCTTCTGCAATCGACGAATAGCCCCAAAATCGATTAAACCACACCGGGCGAGAGTCCACTATTTCCTCATAGTCCCTGTAACGCAAACAACCCTGTGTAGGGATGTTGTCGATCACTAAAACGTCCCCGTTAGATGCGACAAACAATTTAATCGTATGCAAAGGCACATCCCCTATTTCAAAGGTGGTATGAGTGGCTAGAGGATTGACTTCATCTCCAGTGAGATCAAACACTTCAATAAGCCTACGGTCAACATCCGCAACCCAAAGCCGATCCTGCGAATCAACGATTGCCGCGCTGGCCAATTCAAAGCCCAGATTAAAAAAAACAGTGGTGCTCCCCTGGCTGCGGTAAACACCATTTTCCCCAACAAACCAGATATTCCCTCTGGCGTCCTCGCAGATCGCATTTCCAAATGAACGTTCGTGGACGACAACCTCTTCCACCGACCATTTACCATCTTTTAAGGTTGCCAGATGGCGATCTGATAACAAATACACATGCCCTTGCCTTGACACGTGTAAATCCACGATGGTACCAACGTCATCAAGCGTCTCAAAATCAAAGCATTCGACCTGAAATCCGTCGTAACGGGCGACGCCATTTTTACGAGCAAACCAGACATCGTCCTCGTTTCCCGCTGCTGCAAACCGAAAACCAAAATCTCCAAGTCCCTCCAATTCGGTCCACCTCCATTCCTCTTCCAAAGAAACCTCAGGATGGATATCAATGGGATGTGCTGCATTTATTGACTGCACGCCCAAAAATCCAATAGCCAGTATCTGCCAGTTTTTAAGGAACGAGGACTTCCATTCCCCAAAAGCTTTACAGCCCCACCAGGATACCAAATGAGAAGGTAACATATAACGATAAGAGATTATGTAAGGTTTGTCATAAAGAAAAAAGCACCGAATGATTTACTGAGTCATGTTTTTGATCAGGACAGCAAAAAGAATAGGTGGTGAGGTCACTACAAGATTCATAAGTGACTACTTCCATTTCCTACAATCCACAATGGCTCTTGATCATCCAATGAAACGGAAAACCGGATCTCATGAGATTGATCCATCGAGAAAGCAGGCAACAACCGAACCCTCTATTGTAGTTCAACAGCCCTCTTCAAATTGAATTGATATTCCAGGAACCCTCGCAGGTCTCCCAACTCCATACTTTCATGCGTTTCCGACGAAATTATTGATCGACCCCAAAAACCTAAACATTGCAAATCTCGTAAGCTTCCCTGAGGCCTTTGACAGGATCTCCTTTTGGGAAAAACTCGTGCCCAACAAACAGATCATATCCAGTGGAATTGATCGTCTTGCAAATTCCCGCGTAATTGAGCTCCTGCCCATCATCGAGTTCATGTCGCCCGGGGTTTCCGGCAGTGTGATAGTGTCCAATCCACTTCGAAGCCCGTCTGATTGAGTTACATAAGTTCCCTTCCATGATCTGCATGTGGTAAATATCGTAAAGAATCCGACATCTTTTGCTGTTGACCATTTCACATAGCGCGATCGCCCAATCGGTACTGTCACACAAATAGTTGGGGTGATCGACAGTGGTGTTGAGAAGTTCCATGTTCAGATTCACTCCCCTTTCTTCCGCATAGGGCACGATCCGCTTCAATCCTTCTGCGCAAGTCACCAGGCCCTGGTAATCACTTTCATCAAAATTCCGATGTCCACTCAGCACAATGAGTCCCGGTATCCCCCACTTCACCGCGATATCGATGGATTCCTTGAGCTCGTGTTCCAAACGATCGTGATTCGCTTTTCTTGAAAACCCCTCGGCATGGCTTCCCTGAGTAGGTGATTCATGCTCATGTCCAACCATGCTCACAATCTCAAGACCTTTCGATCTGGCGGCTTCAAAAACCTCTTCGTATCCAGCATCCCTCCCCCAGATTTCAATCGCTGGAAAACCAATGGACTTAATGCTGTCCAGATGATCCGAAACAAGTTTTCTCTCCGGATGGAAAGCTGGTAGAACAACAGATTGTTTCAACATTTTAAAACTCTTGGATTTTGTAAGAGACACATACAGTCAAACGCAAATTATTAGACAAAATCATAATTGTTGAAAATACATTTATATTTTGCGTCTGACCCTCCGATCCTGAGCTATATTTTGAGTACGACCTCGGAAATGTTTAAATTATTGGTTCGATCCCTTCGGTCACTGCCCTTCAA
>JAKSBQ010000097.1 GCA_022361075.1 Opitutales bacterium
CCATCCTTCCACACAAAGGTGTTCGATTCATCAATGACGGGTTCGGATTCAATTTGGGACACTGGCTCTTTTACAACGAGGTATCCTCTCGGACCCTTTTGATAGAAGACCGTGTCGTAACGATAATAGACTCGACCATTGATCACAACGCGGACGTGACCTTTGGGAAGGTGCCGAACGACTGCTCCATGAGGTGCCCGAGTAACAACATACCCTTTTGGTGTTTTTTTGTAATAATGACCCTTATGATAGTGATAATCAATCCCAGCAACTTTGAGAGCTATTGCACTCTTTGGTAGTTTCTTACCAATATTAAAGCCTACCACTAATGATGCTGCGTCAGTTTTGAATGCACTCAAAGAGATGAGTGCAGCCAGGAGAAAGATGTTTTTGAATTTCATTTTATAATGTTGATGATTTATACCAACATTAACGTGTTCTCCTGAAATTCAGTTACAGCAATTGTGGTGAGTGTTCGTAAATTTGCTGAGTGCCTTAGAAGGTTAGGGCAACATCGAAAAATAAATAAGATGCAGTATTATCGTCGTAATCAGATATCCAGTTTCGATTATTAAGAGATAAGACGACATTTTCGCTCAAACGATACTGCAACCCTGCAATGACCAGTTGACCGTCGCCATTATTTGAAACGAATGTTTCAGCATCACTTGATAGATCTGATTCGAGTAAATCGTAACGACCGAAAATCTGATACTTTTCGTTGAGATTGTAGGACAGGTAAACCGAAGGGCCACCACGGTCGTAACCGTCGATATGGGAAGCGTTCAGCTGCTGGTTCCATTCCAAACCGAAGGAGATAATCTCTGAAGTGTACCCCAGGATTGCGATCAGGTTTGTTTGGGTAGAACCGTTTTTGTCATCTAACACGTCCCCAAACAAGCGAAAGACCAAACCATCGGGGGACTGCAATGTTAGTCCCATCGCTAATCGGAAATCACTGTCGGTTTCATACTCTTTGTGTCCTTCACCATTAGTGAGTGCGATATCGACCGAAAGTGCCTCACTGAATTCATAAACTACGATCGCCCCAAAATCATTAGTTGGAGAAAAACCGTATTTGTCCGCATAGACTTTATCGACGTAACGATGTTGCCACAGTTTTTCCTGAAGCTGATTTAACTCCGTCCCGATCAAGCCAATTTTGCCTTTTAGATTTTTGTTTGAAAAGCCAAGGGCGAACTCAAAAAGATCTGTAATACCTGCGTAATCTCCCGCCGCGTCGTAATCTTCGCGAGCGGATTCGATCATGCCGTTGAAATAAAGAGAGTCCGAAAACTCATGTTTATACCCGAGGTGGAGCCGATTCATGCGTAGCGAGGATTTCTCCTTCTCGAAGCTGTGATTTGCATTCAAAAACAAATCGCCATAGACGACTCCTCGTGGAGTATGTTCGTCGGACGCAATGGAGGGGAGCGTAAAGGCGAGTAGAAGGATAAAAGTGATTTGAATATTCTTCATATTGATGTGAGTTCTTATCATTCGGGAAGCCTGAAAGAAGTGACGAGGGTGCTGGTGAAGCCACCAGGCAACCATGCATGTTCCTCTTGATTATCTATTAGATTTTGAATTGCCCGACTAAAGCGCTCAGGCGACTGGCCATTTCGGAAAGATCGATGCTTCGTTCATTTGAACGATCTGAGACCGATTTTACCGTGGAAGAAGATGATCGAAGTTCGCCGAGGTTTTTCGATATTTCTACTGCTCCATTGGTAGCTTCCTGGATGTTTCGTGTGATCTCTGTGGAAGCTGCTGATGCTTTGTTGATACCTTCAGCAATCTCGGTGGTCGTGGCGGATTGTTCTTCAACAGAAGACGCGATCGTTTGCACGTTTCCGTTAAGGGTATCAATAATACCGGATATTGCGTCGGTTACTTCCACGGCACCTTTGGTTTCACCCTGAATCTCATTGACTAGGGTAGCGATTTCGTCAGTCGCGTCCGATGTCTGCTTTGCAAGCTCTTTTACTTCGTTGGCAACAACTGCAAATCCCTTGCCCGCTTCTCCTGCACTAGCCGCTTCGATGGTTGCATTTAGAGCAAGCAAGTTAGTTTGAGCTGCGATTGAGTTGATTGTATCGACCACATTACCCACTTTCTCAGCAGATCCTGAAAGTGCGTTCATAGTCTCTACGGCAGTTTTTGCTTTTCCCTCCGCCTCACCAGAAATGTTGGAACTCTCTGCACAATTCCGAGCGACTTCATTTAGAGAGGCACTCATTTCCTCAATGGATGCAGCTGTTGTACTTACCATTGATGAAACATTGTCGGCATTGCCTGAGACATTTTCCATATTGGTGGACAACTGTTCGACCGCTGCAGCAGCATTGCTTGCGAGTCCGTCCATACTATCCGCAGAGGTTGCCATGTTGTTGGATTCTTCCAGTAGCGTTTGGCTGGTTTCAGAAAGCTGACCGGTGTTTCCGGCAATATCCTTGATGATGCCCTGAAGTTTTTTGACAAAATCGTTAAAATATCCCGCCATTTCACCAATTTCATCCTGGTTTTTGATACGGATTCTAGCAGTCAAATCTCCATCGCCTGAGCTGATGTCCTTGAGCATGGAAACGACCTTTTTGATCGGGCCCACCACAATTCTTACGATAAATAACGAGATGACCACCGAGAGCACGATGATGATAAGTGAACCCGCGATGATGATGATATTCGTGTTGTTAACGGTCGACTGAGCTTTCGCTTTGCGTTCGCCCATAAGTTTTTCCTCTCGACCTATGAAAGTCGCGATCTGCTCTCTGAATGCATCGAAATAGATTTTCCCCCGAGCTTCTGCTACCAAATCCGCCATGTCATCCATTGTTTTCGACTGACCTATTTGCCTTCTCAGTTCGATGGTAGGTTCGGTGACATTGCTCAACCACTCTTCGATGGTGGACTTGATCTCACCTAACAAAGTTACTTGTGCGGGATTGTCGTTTACTTTGTTGGATAGCGCGTCGAGATCTTTAAAAAACTCTTCTCGTCCAGAATGGTAGGGCTCGAGAAATTCCTCCTTGCCAGCGAGAAGATAACCCCGCATACCGGTTTCCATATTTACTGCGTTTGCAAGAAGCTCGTTGGCTGCATTGATTACTTCGTAAGTATGAATCACCCACTCTGTGGTTGCTCTCAATTCTTCGATTGATTCGGAGTTTTCAGTGGTCGCTTTACGTTCAATCATCAGCGTTTCCTCTCGCTCGGTGAAGAGTTGAATTTGGCCCCTGAACTTATCGAAATACTGTTTCCCTCTTGCTTCACCAACGAGCGCAGCCATGTCGTTCATAGTTTCTGCGTCACCGATTTCACGGCGCAGGGAGATGGCGGGTTCCATTGCGTTCGCTTTCCACTCCTGAATTTTGTCCTCAATTTCCCCCAGTAACCTGACCTGAGCGGGATTGTCGTTTACGGTTTGCTTGAGCTCAGCGATGGTTTTGCTGAACACTTCTGATCCATTTTTGTAGGGCTCGAGAAATTCCTCTTTTCCTGCAAGTAAATAGCCCCTTCCGCCGGTTTCCATGTCGACAGCAGCAGCCACGATCTCCGCGGCTGTTTCTATTACAGTATGTGTGTGATCCACCCATTCATTGCTCCTCAAGAGCGATCTGATGCTGACCGTCGAAATAACACTCAGCGTGGCGAACAGTAAAAGAGTGATTGAAGTACCTAATAAAATTTTTCCCCGTAATGTCTGAAAGATTTTCATAGAGGTGAGAATCGGTTGTGCGGGTATAAGCTTTAATAATAAATCTTATTAATTATGCGGTGTTTTTTTTGTGAAAAATAGTGCAAGAAATTTCGTTCGTGTGTTCGTTTGAGAAGGTTAATAAAAGGTATAGATTTCAGTAGAACGATCTCAGCGTTTTGCTAGAATCTTTATGTAATGTCGAAGAATCCCGAATTCTTAAGAATTGGATTTAAATTCTTTCTGTAACCGTCCCCTCATTTTTTCGTTACCCATTCTGATGAATCATCCC
>JAKSBQ010000272.1 GCA_022361075.1 Opitutales bacterium
CACATCAAATGGCGTCGCATATTTGCCCTTCATTTTCATCTTTGCGATCCGCTCGATCATGGGAAGATCCGCCTTGGTGATCACGTTCCTGGGGTCGCCGGAGTCCTGTTCAGCCACCATTTTAACCGCGTCGTTGTAAATCTGAAGGTGATAGCTGGCATCGTCGCTTTCCACACCATCGGCTGGCTTGTTTTGTATGCGGTTGTTGTAATGCTTATTCCCCACTTCGTGACCAATCTCATAGGCATCGATCAGCCGGATAAAATACTTCGTCTTCGCCAAAGCTTTGGAGAGCACCTTTCGCTGGTAAGCTTCGGACTTGCCTTGCAAATAACTGCTCGAGTATTTGGGTGACCCCAAAAAACCCAGATAACGCGTCATGTCTACCGCCAAATCATATCCAAAATCCGAAGGAACTGGTAACCACTTCACACCTTCACCCTGCCCTCGCCAAAGCACTTTGCCACTGTAGGCTGCATTGTTGATAAACCACAGGGTACCTCCCTCCGTGTAAAAACGAGTGGGGTCCTTAGACTTCTCCATCACATCTTCAATGATCGAGGCACGATCAGCAGAAGCGGAATCGAATTTGCCAAGTTTTTGAACAAAACCTTCGGAGTCCATCGAGCTTTCAACTCCCTCAGAAGCGAGGCGGAAACCCGTCTTCTCAAAGTACTCGATCATGGCCTTTTTAATCGTCACAACCTTCGAATCGTCCGCTTCTGCATGTAGCATCAGTGTGAAATCGATGTCTGCAAACAGTCCCTGATACTCGGGGTTCCCCTTCGCCGCACCACCCTGGATGACCATGGCTACATCCGTGCCATGCCCCGAGCTCTCTAAAAACCTGGTGAGCTCTTCATTGATCTTTTCAATACGGATGTCATCGATCTCCGCCGCAATCGCCCGGATCCGTTCCACCTCGACATCGTTTTCCCTCGCGTTAGCCGACGCAATCGACTTCTCAAAAGCATTACGCAGGACGTTGATATCGAAGTTTGGAGTCAACAACTGGTCCCTAAGCAACGACTGACTTGACGCATCCGCCAACACTTCCAGATCGTCCATCGAATGTTTTGAGAAAAGGATGCGCTTCCACGACTCGGCCTGAGCCGTTATTTTAGCGGGGTTCGCATCTGTAAGATCAGCTGATTTCCGACCCATCTTCTGGATCTTCATCGCAGCCACTTGTTGAACCGTCTCCATGATCCCCACGCGGACCATTGCGTTCTCGATCCACTGGCTCCGTGCCCTCTGGTCGGTCACCGCAGTTTCCAGTTCCTCATGGATCTTCCGATAAACTGCCAAATCATGCTGAACGGCTAAATTCGAAAGTGGCCCGCGCAATTTGGAATCCACAGCCTCCAGTGCCTCAATCCGCTGTTCCACCGACATCGCAGCCCAATTTTTGGCCTGAATCTCGTTGGAAGTGTCGATCAGAGCATTCTTCAGACTTTTATCCAGTTTGCTTTTGGCCTGAGACGCCTCCTGAACGAGGGCATCCACCTTTTTTTCGTTCGCGTACCAGGCCACACTGCTCTCGACCGCATGATCCCTTACAGTCGGGTAAACTTTTCCGTGGATCTCCTTGCCCAGCGAAAAAGCCTGATCCACCACCTCTTGAAAGTCTGCCTGATCCCACGCATTAGGATCCCCACCGAGTGCATTCGCTCCCTGTGCGAGTTCGAAAGCCACCTTTTGTTTCACCAGGTTCCATCCCGCGTCCTCCGCCATCGCAGTCAGTGGTTTGAGCGGGTAACGGGTAATGAGGTTGTGCCCGGGAACAAAACTATCGAGCAGCTGCGATCCGATATTCTTAGCCCATTCGATATCCGTAAGGGGCTTTCGAGTCTGCTTCAGATAATCATCCAGCCACTCCTGCCCTTTGATGCTGCCTAGCAAATGCTCCTCCAACCCACTGCTCACTACTCCCATGATCATCGTGGTGATGGCCTCGTTGAGCAGGGATTCATAGATGGCTACCGATTCCGCAGCTGCCGCCTTGGCTTTAAACTCCAGCTCCACCTCTTTGACGTTAATCTTGCCACTGTGTCCCAACAGCTTCCGATGCTCCTCAAGCACTTTGCCAAACTCCACGACTTGTTGCGCGGCTGCAGTGTAATTTCCACTGTAGGCGAAATACTCCAATGTCAGGTAAGCCAGTCTGAGTTTAGCGGAAGCGACCTCTAACTCTCCGGAACGTTGCGCCGAAACCACCGAAATCTCGCCTTCCGGTGTCATCGGCAGACCTTCATCAAATTGACCACCGTGTCCGGTTTCCGAGACACTCAAATAAAGTGTGCTGCGATGCTGTTCAAATGCTGCAATCTTCGAAACGGCGTCCGCATAATCGACAAGATGTTCCCTCAGGTAGACATGATCTGCATGGACTTCGGAATGACGGTTCGCCAGTAGATGGGGAAGAAACTGAATGTCAGACTGAGCCAGGGTCGAAACCACTAGATCCAGCCGGGATCGCTGACGCTCGAGGGATTCCATGTAAAGGTCCTGGGACTCGAAATCACCCGCCCATTGACCAAAGAAATTTTTTACTAAAGATGGGATCTCGAAGAACACATCACTCCATGTGTCGACGGGACCAAACACCCCCATCTGCAGGTCAGCTGTTGAAACGATCTTATCGGGATCGCTTAGCTCCTCCACACCTCGTGCCCGCGCCAAACGATTTCGTCCGTCCAGCAAACGAGCCTCGTAGCGAATTCGGCAACTCTGAAACTGAAGCGCTCTGAACGTCTTGGGATCCTGACACAGCACCTCCAGGATTCCAACAATCCCTCCACGGGTTCGTGAGGTAAAATCGAAGTTGCCCAATAGATCACTGAAGGTCTGGTCCGCTACCCCCTGTCCTTTACCGGATGCCAGCCAATCGATGTACTGCTGTCCTTCGGTGATCGAGAGAGACGCGGACCAATCTTCGAGAAACTTGATCTTCGGACTGAAATGATTGATCGCCTGTCCGTACTTTTCGAATTGATCCTCCGTCGAAGTCTTCCAACCACCGTCGAACCAACCTGTTTGCTGCGCCTTCGCGATGGCCGCATCATGCATGGGGCTCATGACCAGTTGATCCACCACCGAACCAAACATCTGCTTGATCATCGCCAAAGCCATGAAACCCGCGTCGACATTCCTCCGAGCACGTGCCAGCAGACCGCCGTTTTTTGTCCACTCCTCAAGATCTTTGGCGGTGACTTCGTTTTTCTTCGCAGTTTCCCAAAGATTGCGAAGTTTATCGATGGGGGTCGTGTTGACTGAATAAGTCGCCTCCGTCTTTGCCTCATCTTCCAGGAGGGTCAGGTAACCAATCTTGGCACGAGTCTGGGCGATTTTTTCTCTCAGACGGTTCCTCTCAGCAGAGGTCTCAAAAGCCTCCAAAGGCAGCACATAAGGTTGCGCCTCCTGAGCTTTGCGCATCGCCGCATAGAGCACACCATTTCTCAATTTTCGGTCATGTGCCCACAATAAATTGCGGTAGGCACTAAGCTCATTGGAAAACTGTGGCACCAGCCACAGATACTTCAGCTGAAGCGCAAGTCGCTTGAGTTGTTGGTTGATCGCATCGATCTGGAGGGGTTGAATGGATCCCTTCTTCTCATTCGAAAACTCGGCCTGCAAATACTGCTCCAGGCCCTTTTCGAGAAGAATCGTGGAACGCATGAGTTCCTGATAAGTCGCGATACGCTCCTTCCGGAGGCAATCAATGCGCGCTTGCATGTCTCGGAGTAAATTTTCCTGCTCCGATACGTCCATTACCGCAAAAGCAGAAGCGACGAAGTCGTAGTATTTTTTATAAACTTCCTGCACCTCGCGACTCGCCAGGTAGGTCTGAAAGGCCTGCATCAACATCGCATAATACTGGGCCTCAAACTCCGAATTCGCCCTCGTCATCTGCTCGTCCAAGAGCTCGGTCTGAATGCTCTGCTCATCGACATCCGCATACTCCCGAAGCATCATGTAACCATTAAGTGCCTCATCCAATCGTTCCAGATAGGATTTCTTCAATGCCTTCCTGCCTTCTTCCAGAGCATCAAGTGCCTGCTCAAACTTACCTCCCCTGCGACGGATATCCTGAAACTCAAATCGCTTCTTCGGATCTATTCCCTGAATCAGTTTCGCATCAAAAAACAACTCTGGTTCCCCGCACGGAAAATCGAAATCCGGAATATTCGCATAATACGTCTGAATCCTCCGCATACTCGCACTTCCGGACGCCTCGTCCGGGCGCGGATCAGCGGCAAACAGACACAGGGGCAGAAGTAGGGCAGCTACTGCAGATTTCATGACTTGCGGGACGGATGAAAGAAGATGGTCCGTGAAAAATGCAAAGATATCCCCGAATCGCAAGAGAGAGGGCGATAAAATCAAATCGTTTTAAAAAGGGCACCACGCCCGGTACCTTCCGCCTATTCTTCCCGGAACAGTTGAAATCCCAACACCTCGTGGCACAATTTCGGATTCATCATGAAGGCTCGCATTTGCATCGTTCTCGTTGTTTGGCTCCTGACCTGGCCGATTCTTTGGGCTAAACTACCCTTCCTTCCTCTTTGGCCGAGCATGGTCGCGCTACTCGCTGTGTTTTTGTTGGGACGAGCCATGACAGGGCTTCTCGTTGGTGCAAGCGCTGGGCTTATCCTGTTATCGGGTGGCAATCCCGTGTCAGCCTTCATCAGTGGGTTTCAAAACCATCTCATCCCATCCCTTCAAAGCTCTTGGAACATCAGTGTCATCATTTTTACCCTCCTGCTCGGCGGATTCGTAGCGCTTCTGGAAAAAGGTGGAGGGATCGGAGCTCTGATTCAAAAGTGGCTGGGGAAGAACCAAACTGCAAAAAAACGAGTCTTGTGGAGCACCTACGGTTTAGGTCTTGTGTGTTTCTTCGACGGACTCGCTAACAGTCTGCTTGTCGGAAAATCACTTACTCCAATTGCGAAGCGACTGGGAATTTCAGGTGTGAAGATGGCTTACATCGTCGACTCCACCAGCTCGGCGGTCGCCTGCGTGGCGATTATCTCCACCTGGATCGCCTATCAACTCTCGATGATCCGGGAAGGATTCCTGCAGGTGGGTGCCAGCGCAGAAATTCAACCATTCCAAACGTTTCTGCATTCGATTCCTTACAATTTTTACTGCTGGTTCACTTTATTTCTACTCGCCGTGGTGATCTTGAGAAACTGGAACATCGGTCCGATGCGGAGCGCCGAAACTGAGACCGGCAAAACAGAAATCCCATCACCTCGGGAGTCCGATACAAAGCAATCCA
>JAKSBQ010000456.1 GCA_022361075.1 Opitutales bacterium
AGCGGTCATAACAAGTCCACAATCGTGCGTTCGGTTCTGCGGAACATGAACATACCGCTGATGGTCATGATTACCACAATGCTAATAGGCCAGAGCATATAGAGTTCAGGTCCTTGGCCGACCCCAATTAGACTCCACCTAAAGCCTTCGCATACGTAGAACATGGGGTTGAGTTTGAGGAGCCAGAGCCATTCAGGAGGGAAATTCGTAGCGAGGTAGGCAACTGGGGTAATGTACATTGCAGCCTGTGTGCCGTATTGGACGAGGAACTTCATGTCGCGGAATTGAACAGTGAGACTAGCTGTCCAAGTACTTATCGCCAAGGTTGTGAAAACAGCGAGAGCGAGATAGGGGAGTATCGCAAGCCACTTAAGGCTAGGGTAGTAACCCCAGGCAATTAACATGATGACTAAAATACCGAAGGTGGCTAAGAAATCTACAATTCGGCCAATGATGTAACTGGCTGGAAGAATCATTCGTGGGAAATAAACCTTAGAAATGACGTTCATTTCGGTAACTAGGCAAGCGGATGAGAGTTGGGACGCATTTTGAAAGAAGGTCCAGGGAATGAGAGCGGAATAGGTGAGAAGAGGGTATGGAACGCCTCCAGCATCGAGCTTCGCTACCTTCCCAAAAACAAGACTAAGAATGACCATATTGATCAAAGGTTGCAGAACGATCCATAAGGGACCAAGGGCCATTTGACGGTATTTGCCTTTTATCTCCTTGAGAATTTGAAACCCGAGTAAGTCACGAAATTCCCACAGCTCGTGAAGCCCAAGGCTAGAGAATCCTTTGGTCGGTTTAATAAGAAGCGTTTTTTCCGATGTCTCTGACATGGTTTAAAATGGTAGTTGGGAGTTCGGAGTTGGTAGATCGAAGACGGGAGATGGTTTTGGCTTAGGAGTCAATTTTTCACGCTGCCGCAGTCGGTTGTAAATGCATACTTTACCGAGCTGAGATGAATTCATAAATCAAAATGTTTGATTTGTTCAATAATTATTAAACAAAATATTAGGGGCGTTACGAAATTGTTACCGGTTATTCGGATTTCCAGGACTCCTCGTAGATATTGGTTTTTTATCTACTACCTTTCATGATCAGGGGAATGGTTTGCAGTAGAATTTGAATTTCGAGTGCGATAGAGGCTCTTTTGATGTAATAGAGGTCGTATTGGAGTTTGCGTTTGGCGTCTTCGACAGTGGAACCGTATTTATATCGGATTTGAGCCCATCCTGTTAATCCTGGAGGGATTAGGTAACGCCACTCATAAAGTGGTATTTCCTTTTTGAGTTCTTCAACGAACTCTGGTCGCTCTGGTCGGGGACCAATGAGCGACATCTCTCCTTTCAAGACATTCCAAATTTGGGGGAGTTCGTCAATTCGGGTTCGCCTCATAAAATTGCCCCACCTTGTCACTCGTGGATCCTTTTGTGTTGCCCAGACGGCACCGTCGGTTTCTGCGTCGGTTCGCATGGAGCGAAATTTGATGATTTTGAATGGCCTCCCAAGGTAACCGACACGGGTTTGAGTGTAGAAGACTGGGCCTTTACTGTCGAGTTTGATGATGAAGGCAAAAAGCGGAAAAAGAGGGAGAATCAGGAGGGCGATCAATGCTCCAAAGGCGATATCAAATCCACGTTTGAGAACGAGATGGGATTCTTCCGTTGGCCTGAAGGAGTGGGAAGTGAGCCAGTGATAGTTTTGGAATTCCACACTGATCTCTCTGAAGTAAGTTTCCACGAAATACCCCTTGTTGATTACGTCTATTCCGTAAAATGGCATTTTCTCGATCGCTTGACAGATTGCTTCAGGAACCTGCTCACCGTAGCAACTCACGACTAGGTCTACATCATTATTTTTTACATATTTACATAGCGAAATCGGGTCCTCTATCTGATATTCCACCGTTGCTGTTTTTGGGGTATCTTCATCTTGAAAATCGGAACATGCGACACCTACTAAATGGAAATGTTTATCGCCATGAACGCGTTCAATGAGTTTGAGAGCTGCAGGAGTGGACCCCAGCAAAAATAATTTTATTGGGGATTTACCTAAGAAGAGCTTTACCAAGGATCTCTGAGTGATGATACCGAGGGAGGATATCAAGAGAGTGCCTATTACTACGTAGCGACCGAATACATGGACGTGAGTAAAAGTTACTGCCAGCGAGACTATCAAAAACGCAGCTACTGTACCAATAATGGTAGATATTATGATTTCATAATAACTGAAAACATGTTCAAAGCGATGAGTATTCAAACCTGCGAGTCTGAGACAACCTGCGAGTATGAATCCAAAAGCGATTGATACAAATATCTGATTTGCCGCGTAGTAGACATCGACATATGGGCTCAAGCTGAGAGAAACTCTCATTGCGATAAAACCCAGAACGGTATCAAATACAACCCATCGACGACCATATTTAGACGCCAGGGGTCTAAGTCCTTTTTTAGCGGTCATTTGTAGTAGCGGATTTGAAGTTTGTTTAGCATAGTTCGCTGATAAAATAGTTCAATGGAAAATACGCTGTTGAAAGTGTCGTTTTTGGGAAATTTGACGCTTGTCTGTCGCGGATGAAACAAGGCATTTTATTTAGGAAAAGGAGCTCGTAAGTAGGGGCGCAACTCCTTTGCTTTGGAGAAAGATTCTTTTGCGTTCTTGGTATAGCCAAGCAGATGTTGAGTTTCCGCCAGCAGGAGCCAATTCCGATAGTTGCTAGGGTTGTATTCACATGATTTTTCGATGCAGTATACCGCCGCTTCCGCCGCTTCCGCTGCATTTATGAAGTCAGTATCCTGATGATTGCTGTATTCGATAAGTCTCAATCCAAGTTGCTTCCAAACAGCAGGAGAGGTGGGTGCGGATGTGAGGCAGTCCAGAAGAGTGGAAATTGGTTTGCCCTCGAGTTGATCGTATTTGTCGAGAGCTATCGGATAAACGATTTTGTTGAGGACCGTGTGACTTGGTTTATCGTTAGAGTAATCTCTTGGCCAAGTTGAAGCGAGACTAGCCAAGAAGGCGAGTGAGGTCAGTGTCACCAGCACCAAAGGAATATGGTTGAGATAGCGGTGGATTTTTCTATCTCCATCTGAGTTCCAATTTCTCGTCACGAGAAGTAAGAAAAGAAAGCTCAATGCATTGAAAGGATGTCTCAATGGGAAATCAAACATGCAATGAAAGAGAGTCACTGACACTAGAAACACGAGGGATAGGTTTAATGGGATGCCTCTTTCGTTCGGTGCGAGTGATTCAAACCTGAGCCTTCGCCAGTTTGAAACGAATGGAAAGATGCTCAGCGCTCCA
Source organism: Opitutales bacterium (assembly GCA_022361075.1). Lineage (GTDB taxonomy): Bacteria > Verrucomicrobiota > Verrucomicrobiia > Opitutales > JAFGAQ01 > JAKSBQ01. The sequence continues at coordinate 3,307 of JAKSBQ010000456.1, forward strand.
ATAAAAAGGATTCCGACTATTCCGAATTCGATGATTGTCTGAACATATTCGTTTTCAGCGTAAACCAGATGTTTGCGGTTGTTGACCGTTTGGAAAAGTGGATAAACACTCCTGAAGCTTTCAGGTCCTGTTCCGAACATCGGGAACGATTTTAGAATTTGAGCACTATTTATCCAGGACTCGATTCGAGTTTGAGCACTGTCGGTAACCAGCGGATCTTTGAGACTTTGCAGCTTGTTGTTAAATTCGAATTTATCGGAGTAAGAGACAAAGAGTGCTAACCAAACTGCCGCGATGAGAATTATAGCCAAGTAGGCAAACCCTTTTATGGATCGCTTGAAAAGAATGAAAAGGCTAGACGAGAGAAGTCCTCCTAGCAACGCGATCAAAGCACTCCGTGATGCGCTTGTTGCGATCGAGGTGATCGCTAACAAAATAAAAAAGAGTGGAACTGCCTTGGTGAGGCTCGCAGAAATCAAGTAACGCAGCGGTTGATTGAATTTGTTAGGTTGAAAGTGTCGTTGTGTGAGCACAAAGATCGATGCACCAATTAGTAGTAGGTTGGAGTAAGCAAAATGATTTGGATTAACGAATGGCCCTATGGGATTTCCATAGAGAACCGGAAACAGCCAAAGGATCAATTTTCCTTGTGGAACGAGAAACAACGATATTAATCCGCAGCATGTGGAAGCGGTGAGAAGAAGATAAGTGAAAAGAAATATTGGTGAAAAAAGTGGGACATTACCCTCTCCTCTGAATCTCTCCTTAAGGCAACCGTAGCTAATAAAGATAGCCACAATCGAAACCGAGAACATCAAGAAACGCAACGAACCGCTTCTGTTTAGTGTGATAGGAACAAAACTGGGGCCTTGAGATGGGGTGGAGATGTGCCTCTCTTCTTGTTGGATCTCTTGAATGCGTCTCGAAGTCTCGAACGCTGTTTCGTGATATTCATTTCGCTCGGGTAATAAGAAGGACGGAATCGGAAATAAATAGATTAGAAGGAACAAGCAAAACAGGACACCTACTATCCCTGTTGAAGTTAAATTAGTGTTCTTCTTGCTCAGCAATAAGCACGTGGAGCTCAAGATGAACGAAAGAAGGACGAAGCCTTCATACCTGCCCCAGAAGAAGGAAACAATTAGAAG
>JAKSBQ010000341.1 GCA_022361075.1 Opitutales bacterium
ACGGATGGAGGGTTGAGACTACCCATCACCATGCAGCCTCATGAAAGCCACTTCATTGTGTTCTCAGACGAACATTCTGAGGCTCTGGAGGATGGCTACGCCGAGAATTTCCCGACGCACGAAAAGATTTCGACAGTTTCTGCTTCATGGGAAGTGGAATTCGAAAACAAAGATATCGGTCCGGCGCAACCGGTCCAAATGACTCGTTTGAGCGACTGGAGTGAGCACGAAGATCCTTTGGTAAAGCACTACTCCGGAACGGCGACGTATCGTGCTAGTTTTTATCTTGGACAGGATGCTGATGAAAGTGACCGATTCCTCAACCTTGGCACTCTCGGTGTCATGGCTGAAGTTTCAATCGACGGAGAATACATTGGCGCAAGCTGGCTTGCCCCACATCGGGTGAAAATCCCCGCCTCAGTTGAAGTGGGTGATCACCAATTGGAGATCAAGGTGGTCAACCTTTGGAGAAATCAACTCGTCAAGGATGCCGCACTTCCCGAGGAAGAACGCTACACTTGGCTCGTCGAGTCAGACGTTGATCCTGAGGAGGCCCTTCAGCCATCTGGACTCATTGGTCCGGTTACAGTGGAGTTGATTCGGAGGAAGTAAAAAGAACCACGGAAGGCACAGAAATCACAGAAAATAGAGGTAGCTTGCTCAGATTCCGTGTTTTTCGCGTTTTCCGTGGCAAAAAATTAGCAGGGATCACAGAGGTTACGAAAATCACGGAAATGAAATGATTCCTGGTTCAACACTCTGGCTTAAACGGACTCGACTAGGGGCATTTGCAAGTCAACATAAAGTCAGTGCCAATATCTGACCTACCCATCGAGAGCATCCGTTCAGAACTGAAATCAACCTTTCAGCAATACAAGCGGTTTGTACTCGAAGCACCCACGGGTTCAGGAAAATCCACGCAAACTCCTCAAATGCTCATTGATGAAGGCATCGTGACGAAGGGAACCATTGTTATGCTGCAGCCAAGAAGGCTTGCGGCTAGAATGCTCGCCAAGCGAATTTCATGGGAGCGAAAAACGAAGCTCGGTGAGGAAGTGGGCTATCAAATTCGTTTTGAAAACAACAGCAGTGAAGACTCAAAGATCGTTTTATTAACGGAGGGAATCTTACTACGGAAAATGCTGAGTGATCCGAAATTAACTGGTATTTCCGCTATTCTGTTCGACGAATTTCACGAAAGAAATCTCTTTTCGGATCTTACGTTAGCAAAAGCGAAACTCCTACAGGAAACACACCGGCCGGATCTATTGATAGGAGTGATGAGCGCCACACTTGACGGTGAGGGACTCCAACATTACCTCGCACCGTGTGCCCGACTTCAATGCAAAGGGCGTACTTTTCCGGTCGAGGTTTCCTACACAACCTCACAAAAAAACAACCGTGAGATCCCTGCGTGGGAAAAGGCTGCAAATGTTTTTGAAAGCACTGCGAAAGCAGGGCAAACGGGGAACATCCTCATCTTCATGCCGGGAGCCTATGAGATTTCCCAAACCATTCGTCATATCGAGTCGAAACCGATCAGCAAACAGTATGAAGTGCTTTCACTTCACGGGGAACTACCACCTGAAAAGCAGGACAGGGCGTTTTCCGAATCCGCAAACCCCAAGGTCATCGTTGCTACCAATGTCGCTGAAACTTCTCTGACCATTCCCGGCATCAGCGTCGTCATCGACAGCGGTCAGGCTCGCATTCCTTCCTACGATCCGAATCGCGGCGTTAACACCTTGTTGGTTCAACCCATCAGTCAGGCAAGTGCCGAACAACGGGCGGGTCGAGCGGGAAGAGAAGGGCCCGGGCGATGTATTCGTCT
>JAKSBQ010000019.1 GCA_022361075.1 Opitutales bacterium
AGCGACTACATTTTGCCCTCCTCTCTCTTTCATCGACGACTCATGATCGCTGCGGGGGTAGTCTTTTTCTTCGCAATCCTCTTCACAGCGATTCAGGTAAATCCTTTCCAAATCCTCTTCGAGCTGGATCAAATCTACCGGGTAGGAAAAGAGATGATCCCTCCGAACATTAAACTACTCTACAACAACGCCTCTCTCTACGATTCGATTGGAGAAACCATCTCCATGGCCTTTCTCGGGACTTTGGTCGGTAGCTCCATCTCGGTCATTTTTTCTTTTGCTGCGGCACACAACACCACTCCTAGTAAATACCTACGTTTGCTGATCCGTCTCCTATTTTCTATCGAACGATCCATTCCGGAGTTCGCAGTAGTCCTCATCATGATTGCAGCCCTTGGAGCTGGTCCATTTGCGGCCATGATCACCCTCTGTATCGCCACCATCGGATTCACCGGGAAGCTTTTTGCAGACGCCATTGAGCAGATCGATCCAGTTGCAGTCGATGCCATCCACGCAATCGGTGCATCATCCAGTCAAACGATCCGCCACGGGGTGCTGCCACAGGTCATTCCCTCGTTCGTTTCATCCACTTTCTATGCCTTTGACATCAACATCCGCCGCGCAATCGCGCTCGGTATCTTCGGCGGAGGCGGCATCGGCTACGAGCTTGAGCTCTCCACTGGCATGCTGAAATACGCCGACATGATGGCCTACATCATCGGCATCATCATCCTCGTCACAGTCATGGAACGCATCTCCGACTGGATCCGGGATCTGATCCTGAAAAAAGGAACTTCGCTGAAGTAATTAATGGTCGCTCTGTAGCCGAATCGGTGACGATTTGGCAAAAAGGTTCAGGACACCAAATGCTCATGCATTCGGCTACTACCAGTTTCGCAGTCTGACTGTTTGAGTTTCCCTAACCTTTTCTCTTTTATGATACACAATTCGTGCTCGACTCAACAACTGATTCATCAACTCCAAACTCTTATCGACACTTGGATACCCGGGAATAATCAAACCACTGTAAGCATATTCATTCCAAAACTCTACCAACTGTTTCCGAACCGGGTTATTGAGGATATATTGCTGAGTTTTCAGAAAGGCATCTTTTTTGAGTTCATCCTCACGTAAGACATGGTCATAGGATTGTCTCTGCCATTCGACTCTTTTGTCTTTTAAACAAAAATTACTCCAACGTTTAAAGAAACTCATGAATTCAAGCTGATCACTCTCACTACTCCAACCTTCGCAGATCAGATGCATATGATCCGGCATGATGGTGTAAACATTCGTGACGATTTGATAACGATGAAATACGTGAAGAAGGATTTCTCGAATGTGCGCATGGACCAAAGAATCTAACCAACCCGTTTTTCGATTCTTAATGCATAAAGTCCAAAAGACAAAACAACGTCCTTTGTAATAATTTACAGCAAGCCGCGGCAAATGCTTGTGAGGATGAGGCATACAACCGAAAATAACAATAAGAGGAGAGAACTCAAAACCAAACAAAAAACCTGTAGCCGAATCGGTGACGATTTGGTCGGGAAAAATACTCCAACACCAAATGCTCACGCATTCGGCTACAAGCTCTCAGATAAATGGGGAATTGTTTGGAATCCGCGCTTTTCCGCTAGCTTTATAATCCGTTAACAAATCTCTGATTAAGTAGGCCGCATTCTCATCATGGCTACAATACTCAAAAACGCGAAAATCGTACAGCCCGATCAGGTATTTGAAGGCTCAGTCGTTATCGAAGGAAACCGTATCATTGAGATCAAAAAGGATCCCAACCCTATGCTCGCAGAAGGTATCGACCTTGGCGGTCAGTGGTTGATTCCTGGTGTAATCGATACTCACACGGACTATCTTGAGAAGGAAATCGCACCACGCCCTTCGTCTGAATTTCCAATTGATCTCGCCTTCCACTACATGGACGTCCGCGCGATCTCCAGCGGACTGACCACCGTTCTGGGAGCGATTCGGGTATCCGAAGAACGCAAAACCAGCGGTACGATCTGGCGTCGGGACGGCATCGCGCTCGCTGAAGAGTATGAGCGCCTTGCACCGATTTCACTGGCTCGTCATTACCTGCACGTGCGTTGGGACACCAATTTTGAAGGAGCCGAAGAGCGCATTGAAAAACTCCGCAAATTCTCTCGAGTGGGAAACATCGTTTATAACGAAGACATCCCCGGTCAGCGCCAGTTTCGCGACCTGGATGAAATCGCCCGCAAATGGTCTGATCGAAAAGGCATCACTAAAGAAGAAGCGCTGGCGGAACTTCACGAACGCATTGAGAAGAATTCCAAGATCAACAATCGTCCACTCGTCAAGGAAGCTTTTGGAGGGAAAATCGCAATCGGCAGTCACGACGATACCACCGAGGAACACGTGATCGAAGCCAAGGGGATGGGTGCCACTTTCTCTGAAATGCCAACCACGATCGAAGCGGCACGCAAAGCAAAGGAACTCGGACTCTGGGTCACTATGGGCGCACCAAACTACTATCGCGGAGGCTCTCACTGTGGAAATCTTTCCTGCCACGAAGCGTTGGCTGAAAATCTCGTGGACATCCTTTGCAGTGACTATCACTTTCCATCCATGCTCGGATGCCTTGTTAAGCTGATTCAGGCAGGCGATCCCATCAGCCATGCCGTAAATCTCATGACGCTAAACGCAGCGAAATCACTCGGTTGGGATGATCGTCTGGGAAGTATCGAAGAGGGTAAGATTGCCGATCTTGTTTGTTTCCGTCCTGAAAAAACCTTTGGATTCGTCACCAAAGTTTGGGTCGATGGTGAGCTTCACTTCGATTGCGGTAAAATCGCCCATCAAGAACCAGCATTCGCATAATGGACATGAACGACAGCACTCAGCGATTTTCGGATCGCGTCGAGAATTACGTCAAGTTTAGACCTTCCTATCCCGTAATGGTCCTTGATCTTCTGATTAAGGAAACTCAAATCAAGGAAAATGCCGTCATCGCCGATATCGGATCGGGAACGGGTAAACTCACCGAAATTTTGCTGCGTGACGGTCATTCCGTAATCGCTGTTGAGCCAAACGCCCCCATGCGTGAAGCTGCCGAGGTTCTATTCGCGAAGCACCCGAATTTCGTCAGTTCAGGTGGTTCCGCAGAAGAAACAGGTTTGGAAGACAATTCCGTAGATTTGATCACCGCGGGTCAGGCATTCCACTGGTTCGATGTTCCCAAGGCGACCACAGAATTTCAAAGAATTCTGAAGCCCAGTGGATGCGTGGTGCTGATCTGGAATCGCAGGAGAATCGAAGAATCCAACTTCCAAAGCATTTACGATGCGATTCTTCAAAAATGGGGAACGGACTACAACAAGGTGAAGCACCACAACGTCACCGACGAGGTGCTCAAGGAGTTTTACGGAGGAGAAGGCTTCCAAATACACAATTTGGAATACTATCAGGAGTTCGACTTTGAAGCACTCAAGGGTCGCTTACTCTCGGCGTCCTACACTCCCCAGGCTGATCATCCGAACCACGAACCAATGATGACGGAGCTCAAAAAGGCCTTTGATGAGAATCAATCCGAGGGAAGGATCCAATTCGATTACGATACGAATATTTACATCGGGAAATTGGATTAGATCTCGTGCTTCCTTTAGTAAATTTCAACGATCTTAATCACTTCTTAAAACTTTGCTGATAACGTCGGGCATGGACGCTCGGGAAATTAGCACACAAGAATCGATTCGCAACAGCGTAGAAACCGCAGAGTATTTTCGGTTAAGAGGGAAAACCCGACCACTTTCGACCCATCAGTTAACATCTCAGTTTCGTATGCTCATTGAGCAGATTCTGAGCGAATCGGGTTTTTACGCACCTGAAATGGCTGCAGTCGCACTCAAACAAGCTGAAGGGGATATTTTCGAAGCTGTTCAGTATCTGCGAGCGCAGAAGAACACAATCGAACGCAAATACGAGTCTGAAACGATCGACACTCGGCACATGTTCGTGGAGCGCCGCATTTCATCAGCATTTCGTGAAATCCCGGGTGGGCAAATACTTGGACCCTCCCGCGACTACACTCAGCGTCTGCTGGAGCCCCATCTCGCAACCGAGAACATGGAGTCGATCGAGGAGTTCGTTGAAAACACGGTTCCTTCGGAAAAATGTGATCTGGACCCAGAACTGACGAGTTTGGGTAAAGTTGCAGACCTTCTTCGGAAAGAGGGTCTTATGAAAGGTGTGGAAGAAGACGACCGCACACTCGTAGACATCACGCGCACTCCGATCACTTTCCCAGCACCGCGGTCTGCTAGACTTCAGATGCTCGCAAAATCCCAAACCGGAGCGATTCTTGCAATCGGCTACAGTGGACAACGCGGATTTGGTGGTGGCCATGGAACAGTCGGTGAACTCCGAGTTGGGAAAGCCCCAGTGAAGGTGAAAGACAATCACGGTCGTGAACGCAGTCTCGGAAGAATACGGACAACTGAAGCCGAGATGATCACCCGAATGACGGCTGGCAGAAAAGGAAGTTTGCCACACCTCGCGATCGGTTACGGACTTTGCTTCGGACAAAATGAAACTAAAGCGATCAGTATGGGAGGCCTAGATCGCAGTATGCGTAAGGGCAATGACGAGTTCCCCTGCCAGAGTCAGGAATTTCTCATGTATCACTGCGAGGCAGAAGAAGCTTGGGGGGGAATTCAGTCCCACAAGCTTCCGAACTACACCGCGTTTGAGTCTGATCTCAATTTGATCCGACAGGCTGTCGCGAGGTCAGAGGAAAAATCCCACGACGTCGCCGAATCCCCAACCAACTAATGATGAAACTGATCCACTCCGCCCTATTTTTACTTTCTGTCGTTCTACTAGCATCCTGCTCGAAGGAGCAAGTGGCCAATAACGTTCCAGAAGATTGGCCAAAGAGCCTAAAATGGGCATACACGCCCTCTCCTGAAATGCCAGAAGAAAGGCTTAATTTTCGTAAAGAAGTTCAAGCCTATTTGAGTAAATATATCGGCATACCCGTAAAACTCTACGAAACCAGTAGTTATGGCCCTACGATTGAAGCCATGCGCTCGAGTAAAATCGATATGGCCACTGGAAGCACATTCGCTTTCATGATCGCCGCTGAGAAAGCAGAAGTGGAGCCTTTAGCCGTGCGTGGGTTTATAAATGATGATGGAAGCTATCGTACTGGTGGGTATCACAGTATCATCGCAGTTCCTGCAAACTCACCTTACAATTCTCTGGAAGATCTAAAAAAACACGGTTCCGAAATTACTTTCTCATTTGTCGATGCTTCATCTACATCCGGTCATCTAATTCCACGTGGAGGACTGGAGGAAAACGGAATCGATCCGGACGAAGTTTTTAAACGAGTGGTCTTCACCCAACATCACCTCAATTCGGTGATGACGATCATCTCAGGCAAAGTGGATGCCGGAGGAGTGAATTACACTCAGTTTTCAAGACTGGTAGCGAAAGGAAAAGTAGAGGAATCTGATATTAAGATTTTGTGGAGATCACCCCCCATCTTGAACTCGCCCGTCTACGTAAGAAACGCTCTGCCTAGAAGTCTCAAGGAAAAGATTCGGGAGGCATACATGAACATGTATTTCATCGCCCCCGAATTGCGCGAACGGAGGCGCGAACTTTATCCAACTTCAGAGCAATGGGGAATTCACTATGTGCCAGTTTACGACCACATGTTCGATGAACTCCGAAGCCTTGCAAAAAATGTTAAGACAATGTTCCTGCTTGAGGGAAGGACAGGGCTAAACGACTGGAATGAAGAGAAAAGAATAGCTTTTCTGGAGGACCAAAAGGCATTGAACGAAACATCTTTGGCTTTAATTGCACCCAATTGATGAGTCATGAAGCCGTTGGGGAGTTCATTCGTATTGTCGATCCTGCTAATATTGCCAGCATGGTTACTGCTGTCTTCTTGTAATGACACAAGTGCTTCTCGTCATGAAGGAGTTCCAGCCCACTGGCCCAAACAAATCAATTTCGCTTATACTCCCTCCAGTGAAGATCCCGTCGCCAGTGAAACTCGATGGAAAGAACGTGTGAAATACATGAGTGATTATCTGGGAATCCCAGTAAAACTCTTCGAAACCAGCAGCTACGGTCCAACGATCGAAGCAATGAAATCCGGGAAGGTAGACATCTCTACGATCAGCTCTTTTTCATTCATGATCGCTGCTGAGAAAGCGGGGGTAGAGCCTATTATTTGCACGGGAAAAAGAAATGAAGACGGGACGGTTTCAGTCGGAAATGTTCGAACGATCATCGCTGTCCCAGCTAATTCGCCCTACAACACAATGGAAGATCTCATCAATGACTCCGCAAACGTCATTTTTGCTTTTTCAGACGCCGCATCCACGACCGGACATCTAATTCCAAGATCAGGGCTGATCGACATGGGTATAGACCCTGAAGAAGACTTCGAGCGAGTGGTCTACACACAGAGCAATTTAAACACGATGATGACTGTCGTTGCCGGTAAAGTCGATGCAGGCGGATTCCAAGAATCGTACTTTGGAAGAAACGTTATGAGGGGAAGAGTGAGTTGGGATCAAATCAAAATTCTGTGGAAATCCAAACCTTACCTCAGACCTCCAGTGATGGTGAGAGGAGACCTTCCAAGAGACCTCAAAGAAGCGATTCGCAACAGTTATCTCGATATGGAGGAGCGTGCCCCAGAACTCTATGCGTCCAGAGTAGAACGTTATAAAATCTACTATGGCTTGGATATGGCTTACGTCCCAGTCTACGACTACATGTGGGATGGTATGCGAGAGATGGCTGCGCGCCTTAAAAACATGAAACTGATCGAGGGACGCACTGGGATCACCGACTGGGATGAAGAAGACCGTGCGGAATACATCCGCAATCTAGAGACGCCTAGAAAACCCGATCCTATTTTGCTTTTCGAATAACAATGCCTCATGCAAAAGATCCTACATTTCATCACACTTGTTTCGACTTTACTTTTGATTTCCTGCAGTGGTCAAAAATCTGGAAAACTCGCGAACGGCAGAGAAGATTGGCCGAAAAAATTGAATTACGCCTACTCTCCTTCTCAGGAAAATCCGGAAGGTCGCCTCAAATATAGCAACGCACTGGTAGAT
>JAKSBQ010000366.1 GCA_022361075.1 Opitutales bacterium
GAGATAAAAGCCCGAGTTTCGAGACAATGGTGAAATGGGTGGAAAAGACACAATTGTCTGAAGAAGAGAAGTCCAAAATTTTCACCCACAACGCGCAAAAACTTCTTGGTTGTGGAAATTGATCTGAACCGTGACGCCCTCCAAGTCGCACCCGATCTGTTGGGGGCTAATCTTTGTATTCTCCGAGGTGATGAAGTGATCCGTTTGCCGATTAATGAGGTGGAGGCTTATCACGGGTTTGAAGACAAAGCGTCTCATGCACATCGTGGGAAAACCCCGCGGAATGCGGTGATGTTTGGCCCACCAGGATATTGGTATGTTTATCTTTGCTATGGTGTGCATTGGCTTCTTAATTTGGTCACTGCGGAAGAAGACTATCCTTCTGCGGTATTGATTCGAGGGGTGGGTCCTTACGATGGTCCCGGCAAATTAACAAAAGCCCTCGGAATCGGAAGAAATTATGACGGCAAACCGGCGTGTTTGGGAACAGGACTTTGGATAGAGCCTGTCGATTCAAAACCGAAGTTCAAAACAGTTCGAACTCCCCGGATTGGTATTGATTCTGCAGGCCCAAAGTGGGCTAGCAAAAAATGGAGATTTGTGACTGAGCCAAAAATCACGGGGCTCGAGGAAAATTCAGAATGAGAGTTGAATGAACTACATTGCACACGCTCATTTCTCAGATAGTTTCGACCTTTTTATGACCGGGCAGTTGTTGGGTGATTTTGCAACTAACTCGATTTTGGAGGGGTGCGATCACGAGCTGATTCGCGGAGTCCAAGCTCATCGAGAGTTGGATCATTTTACTGATACACACCCGTCGTTTCTAGCCGGTTGCAAAATCCTTGAGGAATCCGCTCAGAGGTATGCTCCTGTGGTGATGGATATTCTGATCGATCATGTGCTAGTGAGCCGATGGTCGTTCTTCCACAGGGAGGACTATTTCAGTTTTCTAGATAAGCTTTATGAGGCTTTAAGGTTCCATGCCGAGGTATTGCCCGAACGAATGGCAAGACCGGCGAAAAGCATGTATTCACACGACTGGTTTTCCAGGTTTGGCACCTCCGAAGGGCTGGAGGCTTTGTTGATTCGATTGTCCTCGCGCGTGAGACGTCCGGAGTGGATTGACGCAACAATCGACTGCGTTCCGCAATTAATAACTGAAGTTGAACCTCACGCGTCCGATTTACTCAAAGACGAAGGTCTTTTAAAGTATAGTAAGAATGGTTTTTGAATTGCGCAGATTTCATCTTTGTATGGGATGGGTGTGGAGAGTTGCGGGGTCCTTTTGCAGGTTTCACACATGCAGAGGAAGTCGTTTCCTATCAGTGTAAAGAAGCCAATAATCTTTGAAATAGGAGTCGCTAAAATGAAGTCTGAGGAAATGGTCACACGATTGGGCTGGAATGAATCAAACCAGTCTGAGGAGGTTATCGAGTTTATTAACTTAAAACTAGCGGCTCTGGGGAAGCCGATCTTTGGAGAATCGAGAGATTTCAAGTTTCTGAAAATGAGTGAGTCGATCCTTGCGAATATGCGTGAGAAGAATCGACTGTTGAGCAATCATCTTCCTCCTGTTGATCGACGGATCCAGGACTTTTTAGACAAACACCTGAGCTTCGTATTTGGTGATACTGTTCCCCGTCTCCCTACAAGGACCTTCATTTTGGAAAGACATGGTTTGGCGAGGACGCTTTCACTGCCACCTGATCGTGACGAATTCCATTCTTCGATCGTGAGTTCTTACCGTGTAAAACAAGGGGTACTTCACAATCCGCAGAAGGACCGTCGCACCACGAAGGGAGTTTTTCATGTGGCGGATGTCGGATTCCCCGTTCCAGCCGATAAAATAGCAGTTCCTGTTGAAGTATTTGGAAAGCTTTACGAACAGGCGATACAACCCCCTGAAGAGCTCCTCGAACTCCCTTTTACCAACTCGCAGGAGAAGAAAGCACGCAATTTTGTTTCATTGTTGTTGAAACCCCTGGTCGTTCCTGGAGTGGATGGTTTTAACCGAAAGAAATTCAGTGAGATTAGGTTTTTTGCTCCGGGCAATCTAGTCTCCAATCTGGACTTTGTGGAGTCGATTTTTGGAAACGGTGGAGACCCTTTCCTCCCTGAAAACGATCTTTCGATCGATCCCGCTTCGTGGACAGGTCACTCGGGCTGCGTCATTCTGGCACCGCATCTGACTGAGCTCAAAAAGAAAGACCTCGGAATTCCACACAAGAGCGAAGCATCTGAACGTCAGTTAAAAGATGGGGTTTTTTGGGAAGACGAGAAGGAAAAATACAACAACGGTTCAGCTTTCAAAATCACCTGTCGTGATTCATCAGGCGTGGTCGTGACCCTGATTGCGGATAATTACTTCGGTTACTGCAAAAAAGAGGTCAAGACTCAGATCGGTTTTTCTGCGAATCTCTACGGTCTCGCCGAGGAAGAACATGCAGGTGGTGCGATCGCTTATCCGTCTTACGATCTCGGGGAGGATTTTAGATTTCCGAGTATTGATCTTGGTTCGGATCACACTTTCGAAGATACAAAAAAAGCACTTGGTGATACGCTCGATCTCAGGGATGGGAACTGGGGAGTGGACAAAAACTACTCCAACATCGTCTATCTTCCAGAGAAAGTGTGGTTTGATCTTAATAATATGCGGATCAGCTGGAAAACGGAAGATGGTGAGCAAGAGCTTAAGTTTCGAGTGGATCACACCTACGTGATGCCGTCTGGATACAAGGTGCGCATGTATAAACCTGGCGAAGGGCGCCGCTGGCGTCTTGTTGGAACGGTTGCTGAGGGGATTTTCTGTCACAAACCATGCACGGTTTCCGGCGGAGGAAAAAGCGAGATTTCAAAGTCGATCAAGGATGCGATCCTGCACGGCGCCATCATGGTAACCAATTTCCACAGAGATTTTGATCATGTGGAAGAGATTCTATACGGTTCGTTTGGCTCCCGTTTCAAGGATCCTGCTTTGAATGAAGGGGCGAATTCCAGAAAGATTCTCAGTCCCAAACGTTCGCTGGGATCTGTGATCAAGCTTTTGACTCCTAACGAGGCATATACCGATGAATACAACAGCTGGCTCAAATCGATTCCCTTCTATATCAAGGATTTGGTTTTCCTGCTCAAAAGATATTATAAAGAAGATTGGGGCGACAATTGGCGTGAGCGTTTCTCGGTGGATGACATCAATGGGAAACTCGGCAATGAGCTCAAATACAAGAATGCTGACATTCGTTCCCATTACCTAAGAGTCGGGTATAATCCAAATGGAGGCTGGCGAACTTTCAGTCTGCGGAAAGATTTTAATCCTGCGACGAAGATTCAGACGGAGGACGACATAAGTGCTTCCATTGTAGTGCCCAGGCACAAAATCTCCGGACCCACTGGAGAAAGCGGTCCACGTGATTCTCTGAAATTTATTGAAAACTGTGAGTACCGATTGTTCCAACGTCCAGATGACGCAATTGTTCGCGGCTACGACAAGACCACAGAGTATGATTTCTCTCGAAATGGACTGTTCTTTTCCAATTACGCACCTATCAGTAAGGCTGAGGCGGGATTGGTTGTGGAAGATGCGATTCGGTTCAGCTACTTCACTCAGAATATGCAAAAGGCATTTCAGGACTTTGTAGCTTCTGAATCTCCGCTTTTCATGATCTCAACGGCGCATCCACGCATTGTTGATGGTAAACCCACCAAAAACCCTCGCTACTTGCAGGATCGTCCCGATTTACAGGATGCTCGCACAAGTTATTTATCGGATGTGGGGGCTCGATTGAAACGGAAAATCACCAAAGGTGATCCTTTACCGAGACCGGTAAGCGCAGTACTCGCTGGCCGGCGAAACAATCCACCTGACCAAGAAGCTGGAATCCGTGCGCTCTGTGTTTACAACCCGATCCACTACCAGGAATTACCTGAGTTGTTTATGGATTTTGTGGCGAGTTTGACTGGGAAAAGCCCGTCAACGACGGGAGCGGGTTCAGAAGGTGCTTTGACCAAGGGTCCGTTCAATGCGTTACCGCCGATCATTGATCTTAACAACGCTTTTGTTTCGTTTGCTCTCACCAAATACGGAGGATATTCCAGTGCGGCGGGTTACGTAGGCCCGAAATATAAGGTGGATCATGATGTCAGCCTTCTGGTGCCAGAGATCTGGAGTCGTCTCCGCGAAAAAGAGCGTGAGCCTGAATATCTGATGAAAAACGGCTATCTTGATCGAATTGATGACTTCGTCCACAAAGGAGAAAAAGTGCTCGCAAGCCGATTGGGTTGGAGGATCAACCGAAAGTTTGCAACGGATTTCCTCGGCAGAGTTTTCTCGAACCCAGCATCTGTATTTTCAGAGGAGATGTTGAAACCAGAAGTTCAGGATTTGGAGATCTTCGTCGACGGCGTGAACAACATCGTTCAGACCCAGCAACGCGTCGCTCAGAACTATTTCGCCGACTGTAGCGTCGAGATGGCATGCCCACCGCTCAAAGCGTTGCTTCACATCATGGCTAATGGTCATTACGATGGCAAAGGTATCGACGATCCTGAAATCCGAAGCATGTTTGCGTTCGAGTCCGTTATCAACAGCGACTGGTACCAAGAGCGTCTTTCCACCTTCAAAGAAGTTGAGCTCAAACGTCTCCGCAAGATCGAGCGTAATCTTGAGATCTATCTCGCCCGTCCAGAAAATGGCGAACTTGTGGAGTCTATGGGCATTCGCGACCGTTTGGCTTATGCGAAACGGAAAATTGAGGAGCTTGAGACTTCTGAATTCGAGAGTATCTACAAAGGCAGTTTAGGAACTGATCCAGCCAGCACCAGAGGCTGATCAGGTGATCGAGCAACGTTGAGATTTTTAAAGCGAAACGGCTGCAATCAGCATCCTGCTCAATCCGTCATATAACTGAATCTAATAGAACCTACCTGTTCGTTGACCCGAGTGTCGACCGCGGTAGGTTCTTTTATTCTCTTTGGCGGATGCCCCGTCTTCAAAAATCTCACACAAAAAAATCAGACAAATGGTAGATATCAGTAAATTCTCATTCCCTCCGTTTTCGTTGGATCGTCTCATGACGACCTGCTTTGGCCAGGGAAGTGGTGAAAAACTTTGTATTTTAATCGACTTACCCAATCCGGAGGACGTTAAAGATTTTGCTTTTCTCAAAGACGAGTCTCTCTCGATTCAGAATTACGGTTACGAGGTTTTCTACAATGGGTTTAAAGATGGAGGATTGGACCGACTGAATTATCAGGCGGGCGATTTTTACGCCTACAAGGAAACAGGTGGGAGTAACCTCGATATGGACGACGAATGCTGGGATCCCACAGGAAAGCAGTTCTCGTTGGACAAAGATATTTATCCGAATTACGGAATTATCCTGACCGTTAGCACTTTCTCAGCTACGGCTCCGCTTACAGCAAAGGCGAAGGAATATGGCTTTCGTGGAGCTACGCTCCATGGCCTCAATCAGATCATCATCGATTCGGGTCTCAGCGTGGATTACGACGAAATCAGCGCAATTACTGAAAAAATGAGAGTTGGCCTGACCAAAGCCGATTATTTTGAGATCGATTTTTCAGTGGAAGGGCAAACCACGACTCTCAGATTGATCACCAATCAGCAAGAAGCTCAAAAAAGCCATGGGCTATGTCCTCCGGGTAAACCTGATGTCGCAAATCTTCCAGCGGGAGAGGTTTATTTTGTGCCAGAGGGCGCTGAAGGGGAATTTCCTTTCAAATATGAGGATGAAACTCTCGGTATGCTTCATGTGAAAGATGGAAAGATTTACAAATCTACCCTGCTTTACGGTGATTACTCATTGATTGAGGAGCACAACGAGAAACTACAGGACGATCCCATGACGGGCGCTCTGGGGGAGTTAGGTTTCGGCACGCAGGTTCTTCCTTTCTCGGGTAGAGATATTCAGGATGAAAAGATCCGCGGAACTGTGCACGTGGCGACCGGTCGAGATGATCATTTGGGTGGAAACTTGACGCCAGACCTTTTTAAACACAAGCAGAACGCCAGTCACGACGACGTGCTTTACGCTCCGTTTAAGACGCCTGAAATCCGAATTCCCGAAGTTCGCATGATTCGAAACGGTGAGACGATCACGATCATGCAGAACTATGAAGTGACGGATTACATCGATCAATTGCTCGCGTAGTCGGGTTTTAATTCATCATCTCCGGGTGTCTTTCGAATAGGATACCCGGGATTTGCGCGAGACATAAAAACATGATCGCACCCTCCATGCCCGGGACTCCGAGTCTCTCGCCTGCAGCACCTGCTGCTGAGGCGTCTACCATGATGTTGCCGATCAGAAGGAATACAAAGAAGAAGGACATGACTAGGTAACCGGTCATCCCAAATTTCCATACTGGCGGAGATTGTTTCACCCAAGGAAACACCATCCAGATTCCGTAGGTGATCGCATAAGCGAGATCAACCCACACGAGCCATGGAAATCGATGCTCTTCCAGGTAGAGCAGCTTCTCCCAGAGCCACAGTCCTATCAGGAGGATCGCTATCCATGCGCCCCATCGGATCGCGCGTGAGAGCATTTTTGCGTATTCGGCGGATTCAGGTTTCTGAGCGTTCATGACTTGCTGATGGGTTGCACTATTTTCCATTGTTGATCGGTTTTTCCGACAGGCAAGAGTAACTGGTGTTTCGGTTCTGACAAATACTCAACCTTCATGATCCATTCAGGCGTGAGGTTTGGTATCATTTCTTCCGGAAAAAACCGGCGGAGATCTTTTTCTTCCCAAGGATCAAAGGTGATCGTTTCGATTTTTAGGTCTTGTTCAAAATAGTGAGCTTTTTGAACCGTGAGTTTCCAATCGTCAGCCGTGGATTCCCAATGAAGAAGCTGCCAGTAGGCTTCTGGATTATCCTCAGACATGACGTGGGCGATGGTGAATTGGTCGGCGAAGTCAGCTAAATCCTCAGGAATGTCAGGTTCCTTTTCTAATCTGCAAGAAGTGAGAAGAAGCCCCAAAAGCAGCGAAGCAAGGATTCCTGAGCGGGTGGGGTTTCTCATCACGGAATCACAAAGTCGTAGGATTTAAAGACTGGCTTTCCTTCGATCTGAAATTGAGCCCAGAGTCGGTAATTGCCGGATTCTCCCGAAAAGAAGCGAAACTGAAATGTCGGTGAAACAGGATCTGGAGCGTTATCTTCTTCCAAGGGGTGGATGTGAGCGTAGCCGACAACATTTTCGCTGAACGCTACCACGTGACTGTAGGCATCCATGACCTTCTCCAGTTTCAAGGCTTCGCCCTCTGGGTGAGTCAGCTTAATTTCAAAATCGATCCAACTCCGCTTCCGCAGTTTTTTATTGTAGAAGTTCCA
This sequence comes from Opitutales bacterium, assembly GCA_022361075.1. Classification (GTDB taxonomy): domain Bacteria; phylum Verrucomicrobiota; class Verrucomicrobiia; order Opitutales; family JAFGAQ01; genus JAKSBQ01. The sequence continues at coordinate 7,358 of JAKSBQ010000366.1, forward strand.
CTCCAGATGGGTGTTTGTCACGGAATTTTGAGACTGTTGTTTCAGCGAATCAGCAGCCGGTAATACGTTAATGCTTTGGTGCAGCATCAACTGTTTTTTCGTTCGGATTGGAACGGTTTCGACGTAAATGTTGTAGGCACCAGTCAGGCTGGGCTCGAATTCAAAAGTCCATTGGCCTAGGTTGCTACTTGGTGTTGGGTGTAAGTGATGATAGTCTTCCAAACTTTCATGAACCACTAGCAGATGAATTCTCTCAGTGTGTGTGATTGCGAGTTCGTGAGGCAAAATGGTTCCACCTCTTGGTCCACCAATTGTGAAGATGCCCTCGTACGTCTCTCCCTGAACAAGCTCCGTTGGAGACATCAGATCAAAAACGCCCGGAAACGAAACCTTCTCAAGATCGATCATTCCGGAAGGGCCGTCTGCGCACATTTCGATCCCTTGTTCGGTTGTTTTAGTGACTTCGTAGTGAAGCACCTCGCACTTTACGGAAGGTAGATTCCTCAGAACGATGTAGATGCCGATAAAAAGGGCTGTGATCAGCAAAGTATTGCGAGTGGTACGCGTCATGCGATCGATTTATTTTTTGATTCGTTTGATGAATTCTTCAACCAACCAGTTCGTGTTATCTTTGCGGTAAACGATTTTACCGCTTGGATCGAAAAGCAA
>JAKSBQ010000087.1 GCA_022361075.1 Opitutales bacterium
GTCCGCACACTCAGAAGTAATTTAATATTCTATCAATTTAGTTAATCGATGAACCCACTTAACACAGTATTCGGATTGAAGAGGTCCTTCCAGCTCGGTTGGAAGTGGTTCTCGCTGATCGCACTGTGTGTTTGGGGAAATCTGGCAATCGCGTCTACAGGTGAAGGTAAAATCACAGCGATTCAGGGTTTGGAAGAAGCTTCGCTTATAAGCACTGATTCTGGAATCGCTAACGGAGTGCGCATGGGAATGAAAATGATCGCTTATGAAGAGGGTCAGCCCATCGCTGAGATGATCGTGATTGAATCCACCGAAAACGAAAGCCAGTTGCTGATTACAGATTTTTACGGTTCCAGTGCCCTGACAGTTGGGAATCGAGTAGCATTAAAGACAATTAATTTCGCAGTATCATGGAAATAAGAGCCCTGACAAAGTATAGCCGAATTTCACCTAAGAAGGCACGTGAGATCACGCGTGTGATTCAAGGTAAGAACGCGGCGGAAGCAGTTGAACTCCTTAAGTTCATCCCACGTAAATCTGCACGTTTGGTTTCAAAGACTTTGAAGTCCGCCATCGCCAACGCCGAGAACAATGCGAACTTGGTGGCAGACTCACTCACCATCAAATCCGCATTGGTCAACGAAGGCCCTGCGATGAAACGTTTTCGCCCCGTGGCTCGAGGTTCCGCTCATCCTTATAAAAAGCGCATGAGCCACATCCAAATCATACTATCAGATTCGTAATCGGAGAATTTTTATATGGGACAAAAAGTAAATCCAGTTGGTTTTAGACTTTCAGTTCGCAGGGACTGGAAATCACGTTGGTTTGCGACTAAGAAAGAGTTTCCTGGTCTCTTGGCTGAGGATTATAAAATCCGCAAGTTCCTTGAGAAGAAGCTCAAGCTCGCATCTGTGCCTAAGATCCAAATCGAGCGTGCTTCTAATCGCGTTCGTGTAAAGATTTTCACTGCACGTCCCGGTTTCGTGATTGGCCGCAAGGGTCAGGAGCTTGAAAAGATCAAAGACGATTTGGCAAAGCTCGCGGGCAAGGAAGTGATTGTCGACGTTCAGGAAGTGAAAAAACCTGAGCTTGTGGCACAACTTGTTGCTGAAAACGTAGCGCTTCAGCTGGAGCGTCGTATCTCTTTCCGTCGTGCAATGAAGAAAGCCGTCCAGACCACCATGTCCATGGGAGCTGACGGAATTCGTATCCAGTGCGCAGGTCGTTTGGGTGGAGCTGAAATCGCTCGCACCGAACAACAACGTGCGGGTCGTGTTCCATTGCACACACTTCGCGAAAACATCGACTATGGTTTCGCCGAAGCATCAACGGTTTACGGAATCATCGGAATCAAGTGCTGGATTTGTATCCCGGCAGAAGAGGAAACCCAGCAAAGCTAAATCCATTTAACCCTTTTTCCAGATGGCACTCATACCAAACAGAACCAAATTCAGGAAAGTCCACAAAGGTCGTATCCGTGGTAAAGCCAAGAGAGGTGATTACATCGCATTCGGAGATTATGCGATCCAAACTCTCGACCGTGGTAAAATCACTTCCCAGCAAATTGAGGCGGCTCGTATTGCGATCAACCGTCACCTTAAAAGAAAAGGTAAAGTCTGGATCCGCATTTTCCCACAAAAGCCAGTTACTAAGAAGCCTGCAGAGACTCGTATGGGTAAAGGTAAAGGTAACGTAGAAAAGTGGGTAGCAGTCGTACGTCCTGGTAACATTCTTTATGAGGTGTCCGGATGTCCAATTGGCGTCGCTCGTGAAGCAATGAGACTTGCTGATGCGAAGTTACCGGTAGCTTGCCGATTCATCGCCAAAGAAGAGGAATAGGAGAAGAGTAAGATGGCTAAGAAAAATGACATCAAAGAGCTGAGCATTGCAGAGCTCGAGAAGAATATCCGCGATACTGAAGATGAACTCGTGAGTCTCCGTTTGCGCAAGCAGACCGGACAAGTTGAGAAACCACATGAGCTCAAGGAAACCCGCAGACAGATCGCTCGTCTTAAAACCGTTTTAAATCAGAAGAAAGCTGCGGAAGCATCCGCTGCCTAAGGAGTCAAGATACCATGGCTGAAAGAAATAAGAGAAAGTCCATTAATGGTGTAGTCACCTCACGCAGTGGTGATAAGTCTATCAAAGTGGTCTATTTTTACAAAATTCCACACCCTCTCTACCGTAAGGAAATTAAGCGCAAGACGGTTGTTCATGCTCACGATGAGAGTAACGAATGTGGTGTGGGCGATCGTGTGGAAATCATGGAAACCCGTCCGCTCAGCAAGCTGAAGCGCTGGCGCGTTACCCGTGTGATTCAAAAAGCACCTGTCGTAGGATAATTGAGAAGAGGAGATCGTTGATATGATACAGATGGAAAGTGTTATGGCGGTTGCCGACAACAGCGGAGCGAAATCAGCAAAGATGATTCGCCGCCTGGGTCAGCTCAAAAAGACCGCTTCAGTTGGAGATGTGGTAGTATGCCACGTGAACGAACGAGCTCCTGACTCAAATGTAAAAAAAGGAGCAGTTGTGAAAGCAGTAGTGGTTCGCACCAAGGCTCCAATTCACCGTCCCGATGGAAGTTCTCTTCGCTTCGACGAGAATGCGGTAGTAATCATTAATGATTCTGGCAACCCAATCGGAACTCGTATTTTTGGACCCGTAGCTCGTGAGTTGCGTGGTAAATTTATGAAGATCATCTCCCTCGCACCGGAGGTATTGTAAAATGAGTAGCAAAATCAAAAGAGGAGAGGAAGTCGTCGTCATTAGCGGAGCTAACAAAGGCCAACGTGGACGCGTGCTACAGGTGACTCCTAAGAGTGACCGGGTCGTCATTGAGGGCGTAAACTTTCGCAAAAAACACCAAAAAGCGCGTAGTGAGGAAGAAGAAGGTGGCATCATTGAACGTGAGGCGCCTCTACACATCTCGAACGTGATGGCAGCTGAGCGCTACGACGAGCGTCAGAAGAAAAGAGGATAATGAGTCATGAGTAGCGATAGTTCAGTACTTAAAACACTTTACGTTGAAAAGATTGTGCCTGAGTTGAAGAAAACTCAGGGTTATAAGAATATTCACGATGTGCCGAAGTTGACCAAAGTGGTGATCAACTCAGGTGTCAGTGCGACTAAAGATAAGCAGTTTTTGGAAGATGCGATTAAAGATATAGGCGCAATCACCGGGCAGAAACCAGTGGTGACCAAAGCTCGTATCAGTGTATCTAACTTTAAGCTTCGTGAAGGAATGCCTGTCGGAGTTAAGGTAACTCTTCGTGGAGAAAAGATGTGGGAGTTCCTTTATCGTTTTATCAACCTGGCGCTTCCCGCGATCCGTGACTTCCGCGGAGTTGCTTCTAAGCTCGACGGAAACGGTAACTACAATATCGGTGTAGCGGATCACACCATCTTTCCGGAAATTTCAGGTGATGCTAAAAACATCGCTTTGGGTATGGATGTTACCCTTGTAACTTCAGCAAAATCTGACGACGAGGGTCGCGAATTGCTTCGTTTGATTGGCGTTCCTTTCCGTAAGAATTCATCCGAAGAACAGGCTGCTTAAGCCCAACCCGTTAAAACATGGCAAAAAAATCCAAAATACAGCACAATTTGAAGCGGATTCGGCTTATTGAGAAGTATTCAGCAAAGCGCGAAGCCCTCAAAGCAATCATCAAAAACCCTGAGACTACTGACGAGGAGTTTTACCAGGCCCAGAAGAAGCTTGCTAAACTTCCACGCAACTCAAGTCCAATCAGGGCTCGTAACCGTTGTTCGGTAACAGGCCGTCCTCGCAGTTACATTCGTAAATTTGGTTTGTCGAGAATCACTTTCCGTGAGCTCGCAAACGAAGGAAAAATCCCTGGAGTAACCAAGTCCTCTTGGTAGCAACCAGAAGAAACTATTAAAATCGGAAAATTCGATGTCAGCACACGATACAATTGGAGACTTTTTAACTATCCTGAGAAACGGAGCACGTGCAGGAAAAGAAAATTTGGAAACCACCCATTCCAATACACGTGAAGGTATTTTGAAAATCTTGAAGTCGTTAGGTTACATTAACGGTTTTGGGGTAACGACTGCAGATAATGGACTGAAGCGCTTGAGCATCGAAATGAAATTCGTGGACGGCGTTCCTTCATTGACTGATATTCAGCGCGTTAGCAAGCCCGGACGTCGTGCTTACACGAAGGCTACCGAGATTCCAAAAGTGCTTGGTGGTATCGGATATTCCATCCTCACAACTCCAAAAGGAGTGTTGAGTGATCGTGACGCCCGCAAAGAAAACGTAGGTGGAGAAATCATCTGTAAAGTGTGGTAATAAAATGAGTAGAATAGGTAAATTACCCGTATACATTCCCGAAAAGGTTAAATGCAACATTGATGGCAACACTGTTTCAGTTGAAGGACCTAAGGGAAAACTAGAACAAACTTTTCACAGTTCCGTAGAGATTGTTGAAAACGAAGGTAAGATCGAAGTTAAGCCTCGTGAAAACAGTCGTATCGCGAGAGCTATGTATGGCACTGCACGTTCCATCATCAATGGTATGGTCGTTGGAGTGACCGAAGGTTATAAGAAGGAACTTGAAATTGCAGGTGTAGGTTTTAAGGGCGAAGTGAAGGGCAAGATCATCGATTTGTCTCTCGGTTATTCGCACCCGATTCACCACCCCATTCCTGAAGGAGTGACTGTTAAGATTGATGGCGGCACAAAGATGACCGTTGAAGGAATCGATAAACAGGTCGTAGGTCAGTTGGCTGCGGCCGTTAAGCAATATTTCCCGATGGAACCCTACAAGGGTAAGGGAGTTCGCATTGTAGGTGAATACGTTCGCCGCAAGGAAGGTAAGAAATCAGCTTAACCCCTAAGGTAAGATGAAACTAGATCACAAAAAAGCTTTGAAACAAAAACGTCGTTGGAGAATTCGTAAGAAAATCCGCGGCACTGCTGAGCGTCCGCGTCTTTGCGTGCATTTCAGCAACCAACATATTTACGCACAGTGTATCGATGATAAAGCTGGTGCGACCTTGCTCTATGTCTCCACCCTCGCGAAGGATTTGAGAGAGGAATCTCTAAAGCCAAATGCAGAAGGTGCGGCTAAGCTCGGAAAGATCGTCGCTGAAAGAGCGAAGGAAAAGAAAATCGAAAAAGTGGTATTTGACCGTTCAGGTCGCATTTATCATGGCTGCGTGAAGACTTTTGCTGAAGCAGCTCGGGAAAATGGCCTGCAATTTTAAGGAAATATGAGAAAATCTCCACAAGCTGTTGAAGAAGTTGATGATGGACAAATCGAAAAGGTGGTTCACATCAATCGTTGTGCGAAGGTCGTAAAAGGTGGTCGTCGTTTTAGTTTTGCTGCCCTTGTTGTTGCAGGTGACTCTGCCGGCAAAGTTGGATTTGGTTTTGGTAAAGCAAAAGAAGTTCCTGAAGCAATCCGCAAAGGCAGCGAGCAAGCGAAGAAGAATATGGCGGCTGTTAACCTCAGAGGTGACACCATTCCTCACGAAGTGGTTGGTGAAGCTGATGGAGGTAAGGTCATGCTCAAGCCAGCCGGACCCGGAACCGGAATTATCGCCGGTGGTGGTGTACGCGCGGTTTTGGAAGCTGCCGGAATTAAAAACGTACTTTCAAAATCTCTTGGCTCCAATAATCAGTTGGCTGTTGTTCAAGCGACTATTGACGGGCTTCACCAGTTGAGAACTGCAGAACAGGTTCGCAAATTGCGTGGATTTGAGACCACAGAAGAAGCTCCGGTAGAAGCTGAGGCAGTTGCCGCAGAGTAACAATCTTCAACAGTCTGCGAGAATAAGGAATTAAAGTCATGGAACTTAACACAGTTATCAACAGCAACGGTTCAAACCGTCGCAAGAAGAGACTCGGATCAGGCGAAGGTAGTGGTCACGGTAAAACTTGCGGACGTGGACAAAAAGGTAGTAAGTCGCGTTCCGGTTACAGCGTGCGTCCTGGATTCGAAGGTGGTCAAATGCCTCTTTACTTGAAGTTACCACATCGTGGTTTCAATAACTACAAGCACCGAATCAACTACGAGATCATTAACGTTAAAGATCTGGGAAAATTTGATGCATCTGAAACTATTAACCTGGCTGCTTTGATCGAGAAGGGACACGCAAAAAAGACTGCGCGTCGTCTGAAACTTCTTGCAAATGGTGAAGTCGATAAGGCATACACTATTGAAGTCGACAAAGCTTCTCCTAATGCGATTGCAAAAATCGAAAAAGCAGGCGGAAAAGTTGTAGTTTTGAACGCGGCTGAAGAGGACTCTAAAGAAGAAGCCTAAGCCCATTTCCTTTTTTTGACCCATGCTATCTGCTTTTACCAACAGCCTTAAGATCCCACAACTCAGACAGAAGATCTTCTTTACAGTTGCGATGTTATTCATCGCGCGTGTTGGAGCAAATATCCCACTGCCTGGGATTGATCCAACGCCCATTGAAGACTTTCTTGCAAGCCAGTCGCAGAATGCCGGTGGGGGTGTATTTGGTCTGGTAAATATGTTTACGGGTGGTGCTCTTTTCAAAGGAGCTATCTTCGCATTGGGTATTATGCCTTACATCAGTGCGTCAATTGCGATGCAGTTAATGGGCGCCATGATCCCTTCTCTTGCACGTTTGCAGCAAGAAGGCGAAGTTGGACGTCAAAAAATTAGCCAGTACACTCGCTACCTTACTTTGGCAATTTGTGTGGTGCAGGGTGCGATGTTGGTCCGTGCATGGGACATCAATCCGGGAGTTTTGATTGGTTCAAGCTTTAGTGAATCTATCGTTATCTCGAGCGGGCCATGGTTTTTTATCACGTCCGTTTTGTTCCTGACTACTGGTACCATGATACTCACATGGTTGGGTGAGCAAATCACGCAAAACGGTATAGGAAACGGTATTTCCTTGCTCATTACCATTGGTATCCTGGCGGATTTACCGCGTGCAATGGTGATGGTTTATCAAATGTTTGCAACTCCAGTTGGGGCGGAAACTGCTCAAATGGGTATACCACACGCTGTGGTTATGGTAGCATTACTACTAGTGGTTATTGCAGCCGTGGTAGCGATTACTCAAGCGCAGCGCAAAATTCCCGTGCAGTATGCAAAACGTATGGTCGGTAAGAAGGTGTATGGAGGTCAAAGCTCCTTTATGCCTCTAAAAATTAATTACTCTGGCGTGATGCCGATCATTTTCGCGAGTGCAATCATCATTTTCCCGGCACAGCTTTTCCAACTGATCGGTGGCATCAATCCTAATTTGGTATTTTTGAATGATCTTGCTGCTTATCTAACTCGTGGTCAGGTCGTTTATTATGTAACTTTTGGAGGATTGATTCTGGCATTCAGCTATTTCTGGGTATCGATGATGTTCAAGCCCGTCGAGATCGCAGATAATCTTAAAAAATCCGGTGGATTCATCCCTGGAGTTCGCCCGGGAGAACCTACGTCAAAGTTTTTAGACTTTGTCATGACTCGCCTGACTCTCGCTGGTGCCATTTTCCTGACCAGTATTGCCGTATTCCCTGACTTACTTTCATTGCAGTTCGGTATACCAAGTCTCGTTTCGAGTTTCTTTGGTGGCACTGCGATACTGATCGTGGTTGGTGTCGCTCTCGACACCATGCGCCAAATCGAGACTTATTTGCTGCAGCGTCACTACGACGGTTTCCTTAAAAAAGGAAGAATCAAAGGGCGTAGTGCGGCGATGCGTAATCGTCAGTTGATGGAAGCGTCCGACATGAAAGAGTTTTGGACGGTTTGGAAACCTTTGATCATTTTGGCGAGCCTCCTGTTCCTATGTGGACTGGTCGCTGCGATTATCAACTAAACTGAATGGCATCCTCTAGTTCCAGTAGAGGGCACTATCGGCAACGCGAAGACGCTATTCCGATCAAGTCGCCTGAAGAAATCAGGCTCATGAAGGAAGTCTGTACCCGTGCGGCGCAGGTTCTCCAAGAAATGATTGAAGCTACCGAAGTGGGTGTAACCACCTACGATTTGGATCGCGTGGGTAAAAAGGCGATGGAAAAGCTTGGTGTCGAAAGCGCTTGTTTTGGATATCCCGGCTCTCGGAGGCCTTTCCCTTCTTACACCTGTATTTCAATCAATGATGAGGTGGTTCACGGTATCGCCAGTCTGGATCGAATAGTCGAAAACGGAGACGTGGTTAGCCTCGATGTAGTCGTGAAGTACAAAGGTTACATTGGAGACAATGCTCGAACCATCATTGTAGGTAGTGCTTCTGAGGAGAATCAAAGGCTCATTTCCAAAACAAAGGAAGCGTTTGATGTGGGTATCGGGCATGCGCGAAGCGGAAACCGCATCGGGGATGTTTCTCACTCGATTCAAAAATTTGTCGAAAAGGCTGGATATAGCGTTATCAGGGAATTCGTAGGACATGGTGTGGGTAAGACCATGCATGAACCTCCTCAAATTCCAAATTTCGGTCGGCGTCGAACAGGAGACCTCATCCGACCAGGAATGACTTTAGCAATTGAGCCCATGGTAAACATGGGACGCAAGGAAGTTAGCGTGCTCGATGATGGTTGGACTGTAACCACAAATGACGGACTTCCGGCAGCTCATCATGAAAATACAATTTTAGTGCTTTCTGATGGTGTAGAAGTCTTGACAAAGCCTTGATCTTTTTATTTTCTCATCTCTTTTTTCACATAAACCCGTCTACAAGATCGTATGCCAAGAATTTTAGGAGTCGATATTCCGAATAACAAACGCATTGAGTATGCCTTAAGGTATATTTATGGGGTTGGTCCAACTCGTGCTGCTTACCTTGTGAAGGAAGCGGAAATCGATCCCGCTACGCGTTCTCATGAACTCACCGAAGATCAGCTCAATAAGCTGACTTCTCTAATCAACGACAATAAGTACGTAGTTGAAGGTGACCTTCGTCGTGAGGTTTTGGGCAACATCAAAAGACACCAGGCGATTAAAAGCTACCGTGGTATGCGCCATATTAGAGGTTTGCCATGTCGCGGACAACGTACCGGTACAAATGCCCGAACTCGTAAGGGTGGTCGTAAGACTGTAGGTGTGGTTCGAAAGAAGTAAGGAATTTAGAAAATCATGTCTGAAGAACAGGAAAAGAATTTAGAAAAAGAGACTGAAGCAGTAGCTACAGAGGAGGAAGTTGTTGATACTTCAAATCTTAGTGCCGATGAAAAATTAACGGCTTCTCGCGCAACGGAAAAAGAAACTGCTGCAGACCTTCTCAAGGACGAGGTTGATCTCAAGATCCGTAAGGCCAAGGGTAGCAAGAACGTCACTCACGGTGTATGTCATGTATTGGCTACATTTAATAATACCAAAGTAACCTTTTCCGATCTGCAGGGGAATGTAATTTCATGGTGTTCGGCAGGTAAGTGCAACTTTCGTGGTTCTCGCAAATCTACTGCATATGCTTCTCAAGTTGTGACTCAGACTGCAGGGCGTGCAGCGATGTCTCACGGCCTTAAGGATGTGGTTGTGAAGATTAAGGGACCTGGTATGGGCAGAGACTCTGCAGTCCGAGCAATTCAGTCTCTTGGACTTAACATTTCAAGTATCATTGATGCGACTCCGGTTCCGCACAATGGTTGCCGCCCAAAGAAGCGCCGCCGCGCATAAGCGGGTTCGTTAGATCAAATTCGAAATTTTTAGATCATGTCGAGATACACTGGACCTACAACACGTTTGAATCGCAAATTTGGCATGCCCATTTTTGCACCAAACAAGGCATACGAAAGACGTTCATATCCTCCTGGGCAGCACGGTCCCAGACTACGACGCAAATTATCTGATTATTCCATTGGATTGAATGAGAAACAGAAGTTGCGTTTCATGTATGGACTTACTGAGAAGCAGTTCCGCCTCACATTCGCTCGAGCGAAGGCCCGCAAAGGGGTAACAGGTGAAATCTTTATTCAACTTCTAGAGTCAAGACTGGACAACGTAGTATACCGAGCGGGTCTTGCTCGCTCTCGACAAGCGGCTCGTCAGTTTGTGTCACACGGGCATATTCTTGTGAACGGCAAGAAGGTGGATATCCCTAGTTACCAAGTTGAGGCAGGTGATGAAGTCGAGGTTCGTGATCGCGCATCATCACGTCAGCTAGGAACACGTAATCTTGAGGACAATCAGTACCGTCCGGTTCCACCATGGTTGACCCTTAATACAGATCTTTTGAAAGTTGCAGTATCCCGCCTTCCAAGTCGGGATGAAGCAGACACTGCGATCAATGAGCAGTTGATCGTTGAATTCTACAGTCGATAAGCCCTTCAATATAAATTTGTCCACATCATGGCCAAACGTCTCGCAAAATTTGAACTACCAAAAACTCTAACCAAGGTTGAGGAATCAGCTACGGATACCTACGCATGTTTCATTGCTGAGCCTTTCGAAACTGGCTATGGTCACACCTTGGGTAACTCAATACGTCGTGTATTACTCAGCTCGATCGAAGGAGCTGCGATCACATCTATCAAGATTGATGGAGTTCAACACGAGTATCAAAGCGTAGAAGGAATTGTTGAGGACGTGACTGACATCGTTCTCAACTTGAAGAAAGTATTGGTTTCATGTGAGAAACGTGAGCCAGTCATGTTAACCCTGGACGTTGAAAAAGAAGGCGCGGTTACTGCGGGGGACATTGAGGAAGTTGCGGATGTAAAAATCCTTAATCGTGATCAAGTGATTTGCCACCTTGACAAGCCCATGCGTCTCTACGCTGAGATCATGGTTCAAGTGGGTCGTGGATTCGCAACTGGCGAAGACAATAAGCTTGAAGATCAGCCTATTGGTGTGATCCCGATCGATTCTCTTTTCAGTCCAATTCGTCTTGTCAAATACGCAGTAGAAAACACTCGTGTTGGGCAGATGACTGATTTCGACCGCCTCATTCTTGAGGTGACCACCGATGGTAGAATCACTCCAGACGATGCCGTTAAACATGCCGCTTCCATTCTGAAACACCACCTAGATGTGTTCGATGAAGTCAGCAATGAAGAGGTTGAGTTCGAAAGTGAAAACAAGGAGATCAGCGAAGAGCAAAACCGTCTCCGCAAGCTTCTCAACATGAGCGTGAACGAGATTGAGCTTTCGGTCCGTGCTGCGAACTGCCTGAACAATGCAAACATCACTACCGTTGGTGAACTTGCGATGAAAGGTGAGCAGGAAATGCTCAAGTATCGTAATTTCGGTAAGAAGTCTTTGAACGAGATCAAAGCTAAACTTGAACAACTCGGGTTGTCCCTTGGCATGCAGATTGATGAACGTCTGCTAGACAAGAAAGGGGAGTAGTCCATCCAATTTTTATAGCGAAGAATTTAAATCATGCGCCACCAGAAGCATCGACATCAACTTGGAGTAAAGAAAGCACATCGTTTAGCGCTTATGGCTAACATGGCTTCGTCTTTGATCATCCATGGTAAAATTCAAACCACTCTAGCGAAGGCAAAAGCGTTACGTCCTTTCATCGAGAAAGTGATCACACTAGCTAAAAAGGCTCAGAAATGTGAAAATGCAGTCGATGCGCTTCACTTCCGTCGCCAGGCTTTATCTAAGATCCGCAACAAGGAAGCAGTTGCTATCCTCTTCAATGAAAAGGTGTCAGAGTTTGAAAATAGAGAGGGCGGATACGCACGTATTTACAAGCTTGGCAATCGTATCGGGGACGCCGCAGAGATGGCTCTTATCGAGCTAATCGCTGCGGATGACGAAGGTTATTCCAAACCTAAAAAGAAACCTGCAAAAAAGGCAGCGAAGTCTAAGAAAACCGAAGCGAAAAAAGAGGAAACAGTAGAAGTGGCAACCGAAGAAGCCGAGGTTGTTGCCGAATCAGCTGAGAAAGAGGAAGAATCTAAGTAATTTATTTAGTTACTTATGACTAAGGATTTACAATGGCAACCGAAGCTGTCGGTTGTCATTCCTGTGTACAACGAAGAAGCTACTCTCGAATCGATTGTTGAAGCAGTTAAAAGCTGTAGAACTCCAATATACGAAATTGTCATTGTCGACGACTGTTCGAAGGATCGTAGTAAAGAGATCATCGGCGAGCTTGCCAAAGATCCGATGATCAAAGCTTGTTATCACGAAGCAAACCGGGGAAAAGGTGCGGCCCTTGACACTGGTTTTAAAAATGTAACAGGTGAAGTGGTCGTCATTCAGGATGCAGACCTTGAGTATGACCCTGAGGAATACGAGCTCCTTATCGATCCCATTCGTAAGGGCAAAGCCGACGTTGTCTATGGATCACGATTCATGGGCTCAGGCCCTCATCGGGTAGTGTTTTTCTGGCATATGCTCGGCAATAAATTTTTGACGTTTTTGTCCAACATGTTCACGAACATCAATCTTACGGACATGGAGACTTGTTATAAGATGTTTTTAACTGAAGTTATCAAGGACATCGAAATTGAAGAACCCCGTTTTGGGTTTGAGCCGGAAATAACCGCTAAGATGGCGCGAAAACGCTGCCGAATTTACGAAGTTGGGATCAGCTATTCCGGGCGGACCTATGAGGAAGGTAAAAAAATCAACTGGAAAGACGGTATCAGAGCGATCTACGCAATTCTCAAATACAATTTGTTTAGAAAGTAAGGACGACTTTTTGATTATTCATTATTGAGGTTGAGTTGCCTTCCGACTAAAAAGAAGGGCATGAGACTCCCCTACATGTTTCGTGTTTCGGTTACCCTTGCTATCGTTGTTCTATCGACAGAAGCAAACAACGAAATGATCTTCAGAGACGGTTGGATTGATTTCGACAAGGATGGACAGAGAAGCATTTTCGAAGATCCTGGACAACCGCTGGAGAAACGAGTCGACGATCTCATTGCTCGTATGACCTTTGAGGAGAAACTTGAGCAGATTCGATGCGTGCGCACGACCAATGGATTTGATCCATCAAGGACTCGTGTTGGTAACGTGACTGTGGCGGCGAAATTTACGCCTCCCAAATCAAACACGCTTCGTCTGAATGAAGTTCAAACACAACAAATATCCAGTCACCGATTGGGAATACCCTTGTTATTTATCGACGAGGCATTACATGGTTTGAGAGCGGACCAAAGCACGAGCTATCCACAATCCATCGGGCTGAGCAGTACGTGGAACCCTGATCTGATCTATCGAGTCGCGAGTGCGATTTGCGCTGAGACCAAACCCAGAGGCATCAGGCAGGTATTGTCTCCGGTTGTGGATATTGCGCGTGACGTTCGGTGGGGTAGGACCGAAGAAACTTATGGTGAGGATCCTTATTTGGTCTCTCGTTTGGCCGTGGAGTTTTGTCGTGCTTTCGAAGAAAAAGGAGTGATCACGACACCGAAACATTTTGTAGCGAATTCGGGTGACGGAGGTAGAGATAGCTGGGCGCAGTATTTGGATGAGCGTATTTTGAACGAAATCTATTTTCCTCCATACAAAGGTGTATCGAGAAAGCGGGAGCACGCTCGATCATGCCTTCTTATGGTTCACTTGGTGGCATCCCGACCGTCAGTCATCCGTGGCTGCTCAATGAAGTAGCGAGAGAAGACTGGGGTTTTACTGGATATTATGGTTCGGATTTTGATGCGGTGACCAAGCTATTGGATCGCCATTTTATTACTGACGATTCGTCAGAAGTTGCCGCGCAGTGCATCAATGCTGGGATGGATGTTGAGTGGCCAAGAAGTGTGTTTTACGGAGCACCGTTGGAAGAAGCGATTGCGGACGGGCGAGTGGAAAAAGAGACTATTGAAGAAATGGCCCGAAGGATGATTCGGCTTAAGTTTGAGATTGGATTGTTCGATGAGCCTTTTGGTGATGTGGAGTTAGCGGTCCTAAACAATGGGTCGGAGAAGCACCGGGAACTCGCGTTGGAAACTGCTCGTCAGTCGCTGGTCTTACTGAAGAACGAAAACAATACACTTCCTTTAGATGCAAAGAAGGTGAAGAAACTGCTGGTTGTTGGTGCACGGGCTGAGGAAGTGGATCTCGGTGGATACAGTGGAACTCCCAAGAAACTTGTTTCGATTTTGGAAGGCCTGGAGCATGCTCTTCCCGGTACCGAGGTCGTTTTTCACCCAGGTGTACAAAGCGCACCTACGCCATTCATGTATATGCCGAAGTCGATGATCAATGAAGGGCTTGGATTTGAGGCGAAATTTTATGAAAATGGAGAGTTGTCGACACCTTCATTCACTACCCATCTGGAAATTTTGAGAGTTCGACGTTTTATTCTGAGGAATCATAATTATCCGAAGACGGTTTTCTCTTCCGAAATAAGCGGGTCCTTCGTCTCAGACCAAAACCGGGATGCTAAACTCGAAATCGAAGCTACGGGAGAAGTTCACGTTTTTGTCAATGGAGAAGAGATCCTGAACAATGTCGGAACAATCGGTGAGAAAGACACTCGATCCGACGCTAACTTTGGCGAACTTAGTGGATCGATAGACCAAGGACTCCCTAAATACTCCGCCTCTTACTACTTTGAAAAAGGTTCGGAGTATTCGATCGACGTCAAATGGACGAACTCGGATTCGGACCCCACTTTGTTTTTGAGATGGGACCAGCGTTATGGTCTTGAAGAAACCATTGCAGAGGCGGTTGATTTGGCGAAGTCGTCGGACGCGGTTGTGATGGTGCCTAGTGGCATTTTTGAAGGTGAGTTCCAAGACCGCCCCAATCTTGATCTACCAGATGAAGAAGAAGCTCTGATTCATGCGCTTGCTGATAGTGGAACATTGTTGTCGGTGGTTCTAGTTAATGGTTCTGCAATCACGATGATGGATTGGGAAAGTCGAGTTCTAGCGATACTCGAATCCTGGTATTCAGGGCAAGAAGGTGGAAATGCAATCGCTGAGGTTCTGATTGGTGATTACAACCCCGGAGGAAAGCTCACGATCACCTTCCCAAAGTATTCGTGGCAATGCCCCCTCTACTACAACTATCATCCGATCGGTAGAAGCAGAGGCTATCAGGGACCGGAGAAAGGTAAATCTCTATTTCCTTTCGGACACGGACTAAGTTATACAAACTTTGAATATAGGGACCTCTCATTTTCCTCAAAAAAAATCAATTTAGATGAGGGTATTGATGTAAGCTTTAAGGTGAAGAATACTGGTAGAGTAAAAGGTGATGAAGTTGCTCAACTCTACATTTGGGACGAAATCGCGAGTGTTGTAAGACCTAACAAAGAACTAAAAGGCTTTCAACGTGTCACCTTAGAGCCAGGGCAAGAAAAACTCGTAACGCTTCATCTTTCACCTGAAGAGCTCAGTCTGTGGGATCGAGAGATGAATTTTAAAATGGAAGCAGGCTGGACCACGGTTTTGGTTGGTAGTTCAAGCGAAGACATTCGGCTTCGAGATCGATTCGAAATAGTGCCTTAGGTCAAAAACCAAAGAAACATTTAGTCAAAAAACCTATGGTAGGCTTTTTGGACTACGTTCATTAGCTGAGATTGTTTGAATGGTTTGGCCAAATAGCCATCCATTCCTGCGCTAAAGTATTGTTCTTTTTTGAAATCTGCGACTCCAGCGGTTAATGCGAAAATCATCGATCTAAAGCTCCCAAGTTCTTGGAAATCTCTTATCTTTTGGGTGGCCTCGAATCCTCCCATATTTGGCATCTGAACATCCATAAGGATAAGGTGGTAATTTTTTTGTCGAACCGCTTGAGTTGCTTCAAGTCCATCATTGAAAAGGTCAGGCGTAATTCCGAATTTTGCCAACGTTAACTTAGCGAGGCGTTGATTGATTCGGTTATCCTCAACGACCATGACTTTGAAGTTTGAAAGTTCGGGGAGCCGGAATTTTTTGTCCTTTTCGGCCCTTTCCGAGATTTGATCTATTTGCTGTAGCGATCCTCCCAGAGCTTCAGATAGATTTTGGCACTTAAGTGGTTTGTAGACGATTTCGACGTTCTCTAATTGTTTGAGAACACGAATTTTATTTTCGCTGTGTTCTGTGAGGAGGATGATTTTTGATTTCTGATCAATCTTTTGAAGCAACTCCTCTGTTTCCTCGTCTGACTTTCCAAGGAGCCAGCTGTCGATCCATATCATGTCGTCCCGGGTCAAATCCTGACAAATGCTTGAGAGTGATGATATCGAATCTGAAATATGAGAATCGATCTTCATATAATCCATGAATCGTTGAATGGATTCTCGGCGACTTTGATTTTTATCGAACCAATATACCTTCTTATAACCGAAAACCTGGGGTCGATTCCGGATACTTGAATCCGTTTTGAAAGGGATCTCAAAAGTGAATCTACTCCCACCACCGGAGATTCTTTCACAGCTGATCGTTCCCTCCATCAACTGCACTAATTTGTGAGAAATTGCCAAACCAAGACCCGTGCCCCCGAACCTTCGGGTTATCGAGGAATCCATTTGAGTGAAGGGACTGAATAAGTCCTTTGTTTGATCTTCAGAAATCCCCACGCCCGTGTCTTCTATCGTAAAAACGATCCCTTCCTTAAACTTCTGAGATGGACGAATGATCAGTCGAACTTCACCTTCGGGCGTGAACTTGATTGCATTACCAAGTAGGTTGATGAGCACTTGCTGGATTCGCACAGGATCCCCAATATGCATGCTGCTGATCGATGGATCGAAGTCACAAACGACTTCCAATCTCTTTTTGTATGCATCAGTTGTTAACAGGGACAATATCTCGCCCACCAATTTTCTTAAGTCGAAACTAATCGACTCCATCTGCATGCGGCCTGCGTCGATTTTCGAAAAGTTTAGAATATCGTTGATGATCGCTAATAGATTTTCGCCGGACCGCTCGATCGTTGAGACGTATTCCCTCTGCTCCGAAGTCAATGTGGTTTCCGAGAGGAGTTCGCACATTCCAATGACACCATTCATTGGAGTGCGGATTTCGTGGCTCATGTTTGCCAAAAAACGACTTTTAGATTTGGCTGCGATTTTTGCCTGCTGTGCAAGTCTGTCAGACTCGTCTTTTGCTTTATTTAATTCTTCGTTTTGCTGTTCAAGCAAGTTCCTCTGCTTGGTGACCAGTTCGGTGCGACTGAGAACTGCTTCCTCTAGGTTTCGGTTTAGAAGGGTTAAATGCCGCGTTCTAAGTTTTAAGAGAATTAGGATGAAAATGGCAGATACGATGACGTAGAGACTGTAGGCCTGAATGGTCGCATAAATAGGAGGACTCACTCGAAAAGGAAGCACTGCGGGCGTTGCTGGCATGCCGGTAGCATCGTGACCAGAGATGGTAAGTTCATACTTTCCGGGTACCAAATTGGTAAAATCCCATGCGTTGGTATATTCCCAACCTGTGGACTCCTCTTTAAACCCTGTTAATCCGAGAGAAAATCTGATAAAACCACAAGATCGGTAATTTTTCAGGGATGCTTCTACTCGAATGGATCGTTGCGAATAGTCGAGCTCCAACGTTTCTGGATACTCTGTTCCAGAGAAAATTACAGAATCATCTCTCAAGGAGACGATTCTTTTGATGGATATTTCTGAGAGTTCTTCGTCAGAATGCAAGGACCCGAGTTTTTCGTATCGTATCAAACTATTTACACCTCCGATCCAGACTAACTCATCATTTTCCCTGAAAATCGCGTTTGAACGTGTGTCGATATTTTTTCCATCGATCACAATTGCTGCTATGGTTTCCCGATGAGGTCGTTTGACCAGATTGCCAACATTTTTACCCTTTGCCACCCACACATTCCCATCCTCTGACGAAAAAACGTGCTCATAACCGAAAGGAATCCATCCGTCATAGTATTTAAAGTCGTCGGTGTGTTCGAATCGACGAATTTTCTCGTTCCACTTTTTAACAGGATTGTTCCCCAAATAACAGTTGCCTTCGATAATGAAGGGCTGCGCCCACACTTCCGGCAATCCCTCGGCCAGGGAGATTTGTTCGGCCACTATCTCGTTGTTTGCATTCGGCTTAAATCTCAAACATTTTCCCGCACTGATGATTGACCACACCCAGCCGTTTCCGTCTTCACCAAATCCGAGGGGACGCCCCGCGTCGGGAGCGATCGGAATAGGATCAGACCATTTACCGTCCGTCCACCTGACCCCGATCGTTGATTGATTGTTTTCGTAAAAAAGCCAGTCGGGATGTTTTTTGGATAAGAAAGCAAATTCGACCAAAGAAGTATCGATCCACTCGATTTGTTGACCATCGAAAGAACCTATTCCGTTTTCGTGAATGAATAGAAGTTTTCCGCGTGAAATATCCATCCAGGATACGCGAGACAAAGTCGCGATTTTCGTAAAACCAGCTTTTTCTTCCTCAAGTGAAAATAGACCTGATCCTGTTCCCACATAGATTTTTTTTTGGAATTTTTGAATACTCAATACCTCACCTTCCAGCCCCAACGGGGACCCATAGGCCAGTGTTTGCCGGTCCATGATCAGATACTGTAGATTTCCTTTTTGTGGCACCCAAAGTCCATTGGTCTCGTCGGCATACATGTGGGTCACCCGGTTGAATAACAGACCGTTCTCTTGAGTGATTCTTTGAAGCAGACGGCCGTCCTTGTGGTAAACATAAACTCCGTGATCTTGGGTCCCAACGACTATGTAATCATCCCGGTTTGTTAGAATACAATTGATTTGCCCTTCAATGCTTGTCTCCTCGCTCGACTGATACCATGGATGAATTCCGGTTTCGTCCAAGAGAAAAATCCTACCTTCGTCACCCACGATCCAACACTGTTCATCAGTTCCCCAGACATCATGGATCCACCAGAGATCGGCATGCTGAAACTCATCAGGAGCTTTTATGAGCTCACCGCTTTCTAAATCTAGGATGTAGAGCGTGAAAGGATGAGATCCGCCGGCGACGTAAATGGTATCGTTGAGGCTGAAAACGTCAGCGGCCCAGAAATCGAATTCGTAGACTCGATGGCTTCCGTCGTCACGGATAAGCATCATCTGTCTACCGTTGAAGGCGAGCAAGCCTTCGGAATTCTCAAGTAGTTTTGAGATACCAAGAAAATTCCACTCAGTTGGACTAACTTCCTTACTCAAATTGATCTTGGTGGACCTACCCATCGCATCAGTTGAGATCTTCCAAATGTTTCCGCGCATGGTAAAGACAAGATCGTTTTCCTGTGTGGAAAGAAATGCGTCGAAATCAGTGCCCTCCTCAATGATCTCCCAAGTACTTCCATCGTAGGAGATAAGGGCTCTATCGGTTGAAAAAAGTATGCTTCCATCGGGAGATTTTCCGATATGCCTCATTTCAGAAGAGATCCCTGTATCAGATCTAGAGAAATTCACCTTCAGATTGTGCCCGAGATCTGCAAGCGCGAACGATTCGATACCTATTAGAAATGGTAGTGTGTTTAGCAGGACTGCGCGTATTTCCTTTAACATCTCGGAGACCGAAAAGAAGGGGTTCGATTGTATGCCCCATTTTTTATTTTCGACATGACGAGTGAGTTCTTAAGCAACAGCTACCTGTTTTGAAGTTGTTGTTATTGAGGAATGAACAATTCCATTATTCGAGTTTCTCCTTTACGCCAAGAGAAGTTGCTCTGACTGTAGATCAGTACACTTGTCCAGATGCCAAAAGAGCTCAAAGAAACAGACTTCAGTATCAGAAACTCCAGCATCCCCGGTGTAGGGTTAGGGCTTTATGCGATCTCAGCGATCAAAGTTGGTGATACAATCGGAAAGTATAAAGGCATGCACCTGACCGACGAACAGGCCAACGGTGAACCTTACGTTCATTCGAGATATCTGGTTTGGGTGTGCAAAGACTGTTACATAGATGGTTCAAGGGGAGGCAACTACACGCGTTTTGTAAACCACTCAAAAACTCCCAACTGTGAGCTGGTGACAAGCAGTCGCTGGAAATCTGCTCGAATTCGTGCGATCAAAGATATTCAAGCGGGAGAAGAGCTGTTCTTCGACTATGGCGATGAATATTGGGAGATTATCGGGGAAAAAGTCTTAAGTGTGTGATGAGACAGAAGTGATTGATTCATTTTTTTGATTTAATGAATTTTTTCCGAGTTACTGGGTTAGGTGAATAAATACAGAAGAAATCAGACTCGTTTAACTTTTACTTTGTTGCGCTGAGCACTGCTTCATTTATAAAAATCGAAAACCTCTTTTTGTAATCATGATTAAATTTACCCCTGAGATCTGGATCATCCTAGGTTTCGTCTTAATACTCCTCGAGTTTGTTGTTCCCGGTGCCTTGATTGTGTTCATGGGAACCGCCTCGATCATCGTTGGTTTGTTGATTTACATAGGGTTACCCATCGATCACGGCATTCCTTTCTTTGCTTTTATGATTTTGGCGATTGGCCAGATCGTTTTTTTAAGGAAGAGAGTGAAGTCCTGGTTCACAGGTGACACTGCTAAAGACAGCCAGGACTCCATTGAGGAATTTATCGGAAAGCCCGCAGAAGTTGTCTCGGGTTTTGAGGATGGTGCTGAGGCGGGAACAGTCGTCTTCAAAGGAGCCAATTGGAAGGCTGTTTCAAAGGACCCATTATCCCCCGGAGAGAAAGTCGTGATCGAGAAGCAGGAGGGAATCACCCTTATCGTCAAAAAAAAATAACTCTAACAACCTAATATTATGGATATCACAGCATTATTGATGATCGGATTCACAATCGTTGTGGTTGTGACTCTGTTCAAGACTGCAAAGGTCGTTCCTCAACGGCAACAGTTCGTTATCGAGAGACTCGGGAAATACTCGAGAACTCTGGACGCGGGATTTCATTTTCTGATCCCTTTTTTAGATAAAGTGGCTTACAAGCACTCTTTGAAAGAAAGAGCGTTTGATGTTCCTTCGCAACAATGTATCACAAAGGATAATATCTCGGTTGAGATCGATGGAATTCTTTATCTCCAGGTGATGGATGCTAAGGCGGCGAGTTACGGTATCGAAAACTATGAGTTTGCATCCTCCCAACTCGCACAAACCACGCTCCGTTCGGAAATCGGCAAAATCGAGCTTGATCGAACTTTCGAAGAGCGTGAGACCATCAACTCTGAAGTCGTTCAAGCTGTGGATAAAGCATCTGATCCGTGGGGAGTGAAGATCCTTCGATATGAAATTAAGGACATCATTCCACCGACTTCTGTAAAAGATGCTCTGGAGAAGCAGATGCGAGCGGAGCGTGAGCGTCGAGCGGTGGTCGCCGAATCCGAAGGAGAACGTCAGGCGAAGATTAATGTTTCAGAGGGGATGAAGCAGGAGTCTATCAATATCTCTGAAGCAGAGAAGATTCGCCAAATCAACGAAGCACAGGGTAAGGCGGAAGAAATTGAACTGATTGCTACGGCTACTGCTGAAGGTTTGCGTAAAGTAGCCGATGCGATCAACGCTCCGGGTGGCAGTGAAGCCATGAACTTGAGGGTGGCTGAACAGTATGTGAAAGAGTTTGGAAACTTAGCTAAAGAAACGAACACTCTCATCCTACCTCAGAGCATGAGTGATGTTGGATCGTTTGTTGGCACGATCACCAAGACACTGGATCAGATCAAAAAGTCTCCTACGAACTAGACGTTTGCTATAGTCTTAACACTTTGGGCATCATGCACAGTCGATCGGGCGTTTTCGACCAAACATGATGCTCGCTTGCATTCAGCAGTTCTCCATGAGATTTCCTCCTTTGCTTACTTTTGGCTTGGTTTTCATCTGCATGTGCGTTTTGGCGAAGCCGAAGACACGTGTTTTTTCGGAGTTGGTAGAGTCTAACTATCATTTTCAGGTTTTTGAGTGGAATGGGGAAGCTGAGAATGTGTTGCGAGAGGTAGCTGACGCAACCTGCCTGGAATTCAATCAAAAGGATCAGTTCTTTGATCGAACCAACGAAGTTGGCATTGAGATCGAAAGAATACTAGAGGAGCAGTTCGTAAAACGAGAGGTGAAGTGTGAAGCCCCAAGAACACTTTCAGGGAGAAAACAGAATGGTGGTTATCCGGACTTAGCTTTTGAACTCGATGGAGCTAATTTCTATCTCGAGGTGAAAGTGTTTTCCTCGGATACGATTTCTTCCACCCAGCGAACCTTTTACTTTAGTGTTTCGGATGACCCCAAAATTGTAAGAGACGCTTTTCATTTATTGATTGGGTTTGAGCTGGAGAAAAAGGACGATTCTGACTACCGAATCCTACAGTATCATGTTCGCGATTTGAGATATTTGCCTTGCAAAGTGAAAGTAGAGTATAACGCTAGCAATAAATCTTTATACGGTGAAGAGGCTCGAGGTTATCAGTTCTCGTCTTCTACTTCTACCAACGGATCTAGCCCATGAATCAGTTCAGCCTTAAAAACAAAGTCTCTGCAGAGGGAGTTTCCCTTCACCACGGCGAGCAAGTCACGGTTTCGTTTTTACCATCTGATGAGAATACAGGAATCGTTTTCAGGAGAGTTGATTTACCGGGAAGCCCGGAGATCAAGCCGAATTACAACTTGGTTACCGATCTCCTTCGAAACACGACTGTTAGCAGTGGAGATGTCGAGATTTCGACTATTGAGCACGTAATGAGCGCGTTGCGAGGAATGGGAGTCGACAACGCAGTTGTTGAACTCGATGGGGCGGAACCACCGATTTTTGACGGATCTGCGAAAAAGTTTGTGGAAATGGTCCGGGAAGCTGAGGTCGTTGAACAAGGTGCTGAACGGAGTTACCTAAAACTTGACCAGACAGTTTCTCTTGTGAATGAAGACCGCATCCTGATCGCCTGTCCTCATGAAGGTTTTAAGGTAACCTGTACATTTGCGGATGATAAGAGTAGGCATACCCAGTTCGTGAGTTTGGAAATCACTCCAGAATCCTATGTGTCTGACATCGCTGAAGCTCGGACTTTTGCTTTCTACGAAGATATCGAAGGATTGCTCAGTCAGGGGAAGATCAAAGGTGGGAGCCTCGACACTGCATTGGTTATCAAAGATGACAAAGTGATGTCCAAAGAACCTCTTCGCTTTGAGAACGAGTTTGTGCGCCACAAAGTACTTGATATTGTTGGCGATTTGGCCTTACTGGGGAGCTTTTTTCAAGCCCACATTATCGCAACTAAGCCTGGTCATGCACTGAACGTGAAATTCGCAGGGCTTTTGGGCGAGCACTGGAAAATTTGATTAGAAACAGATGGACACAGACTCACAACCTCAGTCGGAAGTAACTTCGCTCGGGATCAACGAGCTCATGGATTATCTTCCACATCGTTATCCTTTCTTGTTAATTGATCGCGTCATTGAGCTTCAGGACGAAACCGTCAAGGCCATCAAAAACGTGACGATCAACGAACCCTTCTTCAATGGACACTTTCCCGGGAAACCTGTGATGCCTGGTGTCCTTCAAATCGAAGCCATGGCACAGGCCGCGGGAATCGTGCTTTTACGCAAGGTCAATGAGAAAAACAAACTCGCGCTTTTTATGAGTTGCGACAAGGTGAAATTCCGTAAGGTTGTGGAACCCGGAGACCAGTTGGTCATTGAAGCGAAGCTCACCAAAGTGAGAGGTGGTAAGCTCGGCATGGCTTCCGCGACAGCCAGTGTTGACGGTAAGGTTGTTTCCTCTGCGGATCTTACCTTTTCCCTGATCGATGGATAGGCCTCAGAGGGCTTTAAAAAATAATTTTCAGAAAATGAAGATTGTTCAGATTTTATCTTGACGCTCTCTTCGTTGAAGACCATTTTTTTTGGTTTATCCATTTTTCAATCAACAAAAGCGATACAACAAATTCACTAAAATAATGAGTATTTTGGCCCATGTAGCTCAGTCGGCAGAGCGCGTCCTTGGTAAGGACGAGGTCGGCGGTTCAAATCCGCTCGTGGGCTCCATTACTTCTTTTATTTTTTAAACTAAACCCAAATCCACGACCATTCATGGCTAAGGAAACATTCCAAAGAACTAAACCACACGTCAACGTTGGTACGATCGGACACATCGACCACGGCAAAACCACCCTGACTGCGAGTATTCTTGCGGTTCAAGCATCCAAGGGATTGGCAGAAGAAAAAAAATATGCTGATATCGCTAAGGGTGGAACAGTGCGTGATGCATCTAAGATCGTAACGATCGCAGTATCACACGTTGAGTACGAATCAGAAACACGTCACTACGCCCACGTTGACTGTCCAGGCCACGCGGACTTCGTTAAGAACATGATTACCGGAGCGGCGCAAATGGACGGAGCTATCCTTGTTGTAGGAGCTGACGACGGACCTATGCCACAAACTCGTGAGCACATCCTTCTTGCCCGTCAGGTTGGTGTTCCTAATATCGTTGTTTTCCTAAACAAGATCGACCTTCTCGACGACGAGGAGCTTCTTGAGCTTGTTGAAATGGAAGTTCGCGATCTTCTCAGCAAATACGAGTATGATGGAGATAACATCACCATCGTTCGTGGTTCTTCACTTTCTGCTATTAACCTTGAAGAGGAAGGTAAAGCTCACATCCAGACTCTTATGGAAGCTCTGGATAACGACATTGCTGAGCCTGAGCGTGAGACTGACAAGCCTTTGTTGATGTCTGTTGAGGACGTTTTCACCATCACTGGTCGTGGAACTGTTGCTACAGGTCGTATCGAGCGTGGTATCATCAAGGTGGGTGAGGAAGTAGAAATCGTTGGTATGGGCGAAACTCAAAAGACTACCTGCACAGGTGTTGAGATGTTCCGCAAGCTCCTTGATCAAGGTCAGGCGGGTGACAACGTAGGGCTTCTTCTCCGTGGTGTTGAAAAGAAAGATATCCAGCGCGGTCATGTAATCGCGAAGCCTGGATCCATCACTCCACACACTAAGGCAGTTGCACAGATCTACGTTTTGACCAAGGATGAAGGTGGTCGTCACACTCCTTTCTTTAAGGGATATCGTCCACAATTCTTCTTCGGAACTGCTGATGTAACCGGAATATGTGAACTTCCTGAGGGAGTTGAGATGGTTATGCCTGGTGACAACTTGAAGATCAATATCGACCTTCAAAAGAAGATCGCGATGGAAAAAGGACAACGTTTCGCAATCCGCGAAGGGGGTCGTACCATCGGTGCAGGTCAAATCACTGAGGTTATCGAATAGGTTCTATATTTATAATTCCGACACGAGCCCTCCGGAAACGGTCGGGCTCGAAGTCGTTTGTTAGGGAGAATAGTTCAATTGGCTAGAGCAGCGGTCTCCAAAACCGCAAGTTGGGGGTTCGAATCCCTCTTCTCCCGCCATTTTTTAAACAATTAAACCGATCCAGTATGCTCAAGAGTATAGGTAATTTTTTCAGAGGTATTCGTCACTTTTGGGGCGAGACGATCTCGGAACTTAAAAAGTCTTCTTGGCCTACTTGGAAAGAACTCAAAGACAACACGATCATCGTGTTGATTGCTGTATTTATCTTAGGAACATTTATCGCTGTTGCGGACTACTCACTGAACCAGTGGGCTACGTTTTTCACTGATCTTGTGCGTTAATCGCAATCGGTGAAAATACAAAATATTGTTATCATATGAACCCATCACTAAAAAGCGGACCGGCTTGGTATGCTGTTCAAACGCTCTCTAACCAGGAAGCGAAAGCAAAGACCTATCTGGATAAGTTTATTGAAATCGAGGAGATGGGGGACTACGTCTACGATGTTTTGATGCCGACCGAAGTGGTCAGTGAAGTCAAAAACGGGAAGAAGACCCAACGCACCCGACGTTTCTACCCAGGTTATATTTTCGTGCATATGAAATTGTACGATGACGAGGGTAAGTTAAACCAAAAGGCGTGGTATTTTGTCCGTGATGCACAGGGAGTGATCAACTTCGTTGGTGGTGAGAATCCAGTTCCACTGCGCAAGGAGGAGATCGATCGTATTCTGCGACAAGTAGAGGAATCGCAAGGGAAAGAGAAGCCCAAGGTTGAGTTCGAAGTGGGTGAAGAGGTTAAAATCGTGGATGGGCCATTTGTGGATCTCACTGGTAAGGTGGACGAAATGGACCCGGAAAATGGAAAGTTAAAAGTATCAGTTTCAATATTCGGCAGATTCACTCCAGTAGAACTCGAGTACTGGCAAGTGGAAAAGCTAGAGGAGTAATAACAGTCAATGGCTAAAAAAGTAGTAGGTGAAATTAGGCTTCAGTTGCCCGCCGGTGCTGCCAATCCAGCTCCCCCTGTGGGACCTGCGTTGGGTGCGCAAGGGGTTAACATCATGGCCTTTTGTAAAGATTTCAATGCAAGAACGAAAGATCAGGCGGGTTTGATTCTTCCTGTGGTGATTAGTGTCTACGCAGACCGATCATTTAGTTTCATTCTTAAGTCACCCCCGGCGGCAGTTCTTCTTAAGAAGGCTGCAGGTATCGCCAAGGGTTCCGCCGTTCCTAATCGGGATAAGGTAGGTAAAGTTACCCGCAAACAAATCGCGGAAATCGTTGAGACCAAGAAGAATGACCTCAACGCGACCGACGAGGAGCAAGCGATTAAGATCATCATGGGCACTGCGCGTAGCATGGGCCTTGAAGTAATCGACTAAGAAGCGGGAGGCATAAGAAATGGCAACAATTAGTAAAAGAATAAAGCAAGCTCGTGAAGCTGCTGATCTCACCGCAACTTACACTATCGATGAGGCGGTCGGGATTCTTAACAAGTTTCCCGCAGCAAAGTTCGACGAAACTGTTGAGATTTCAGCGGTTTTGGGCGTCGATCCGAAGCAAAGTAACCAAATGGTGCGTGGCACAGTATCTCTTCCACATGGTAGTGGTAAGAAAGTGTCTGTCGTTGTTTTCACCGAAAATGCCCAGGAAGCACTTGATGCAGGAGCGGACCACGCGGGCTTGGAAGACATCATCGCGAAGATTCAGGAAGGTTGGCTCGACTTCGACGTGGCAGTTGCGACCACCAAGGCGATGGCGAAAGTTAAGCCCGTCGCTCGTGTGCTTGGTCCACGTGGGTTGATGCCAAATCCGAAATCTGGAACTGTAACTGACGACGTTGCAACGGCGATTAAGGCGGTTAAGGCGGGTCGTGTGGAGTTCAAGATGGACAAATCTGCAAATGTTGCGATCACCGTCGGAAAACGCTCTTTCGAGAAAGACGCTTTGATTGAGAACCTTAAGGAAGCACTTGACGTGTTGGTGAAAGCCAAGCCTGAGGTTTACAAAGGCAGATTTATCAATGCTGTCACTATCAGCTCCACCATGAGTCCCGGAGTTAAAATCGCACTCAGCGAGTTATCCGCTTCATAACTGAATAAACCAAAGGTATACAGTCATGAGACCCGAAAAGAAATATTTAGTACAAGAAGTATCTGATCGTCTGAAAGAATCAGATTATATGTTTCTGACCAATTACTACCGCATCACCGTTTCCGAGACCGCAGAGTTGAGGGCGAAACTTGCGGAACAAGAGGCAGAATTTCACGTTGTTAAAAACACCATCCTTCAGCAAGCGGCTAAGAGTTTGGACTTGCCTGAGCTGGATGAGATGCTTGATGGACCGATCGCTGTTGTTTCCGGAGGACGTAATCCTTCTGAAGTTGCGAAGATCCTTCAGAAATTTCACCAAGACAAGGAAAAGGTAGAGATCAAAGGTGGAGCTTTGGGCGAACGTTTGCTCACTCCTGATGAGATCGATGCACTTTCCAAGCTTCCATCACTGGACTCGCTACGAGCTCAACTTATTGGTCTGCTCAACACTCCTGCACAACAACTTGTGGGTGTCATGAATGCAGTTCCGACTTCAGTTGTAAATGTGCTCAAGGCTTACAGCGACAAGGAGGCTGCGTAACAATTTTTCAATTATTCATTATTAATCACCAAAGCCTGCGTTAGGGGAGGTTCTCTTAAATGCCACGAGGCGCTAACAGGGCAAGGAGTTAAAAATGGCAGATATCACAAAAGAACAAGTAATCGAATGGTTAAGCGAACAATCCGTGCTTGAAATCGCAGGATTGGTTAAAGAACTCGAGGAGAAGTGGGGCGTAAGTGCAGCAGCACCTGTAGCCGTAGCCGCTGCTCCTGGTGCAGCCGCAGCAGGCGGTGGAGATGCTGGAGCAGCTGAGGAGAAGACTGAATTTGACGTCATCCTTAAGAGCTTCGGAGGTAACAAGATCGCAGTGATCAAGGAAGTACGCGGAATTACCGGTTTGGGACTGAAGGAAGCGAAGGAACTCGTAGAGGGCGCTCCAAAACCGATCAAGGAAGCAACTTCCAAGGACGATGCGGAAGACATCAAGAAAAAGCTCGAAGCTGCTGGCGCAGAAGTCGAGGTCAAGTAAGCATTGGTAATTTTCCAATTACATTTCGTATTTACCGAAACCAGTGTTGGTGGCTCAAAAAAGAGCCACTCTTCACTGGGTTTCGTTGTTTAATCCCCTTCACAACCCAGAGTAGTCAAAACTCCTTTTTACATCCATTATCATGAGTGTTCGTAAAAGCTTCGGAAAGATTAAGGAAGTCATCCAGCCACCTAACCTGATTGAGCATCAGACCAACTCGTTTGAAGAGTTTCTTCAGAATGACGTGGCTCCTTCTCAGCGTGTAAACAACGGTTTGCAAGCCGTTTTCAATGAAGTATTTCCGATTGAAAGCTACGACGGACGCTGTGTACTAGAATTTTTGGAGTATCGCCTTACTCCATCTCCTCACTCGGAAAACGATTGTATCCGGGAAGGAATTACATACTCCATCGCACTCCACGTGAAGCTGCGTCTTCGTGAGGAAGACCAGATCAAGGACGAGGAGATCTACATGGGTGAGCTGCCCATGATGTCCAGTCGTGGAAGTTTCATCATCAATGGCGCTGAGCGAGTAGTCGTGAACCAACTCCACCGTTCGCCGGGTCTATGTTTTGAAGAAACTGCGCACACCAGTGGTAAGACACTTTATTCATTCCGCATCATTCCCGATCGAGGAACATGGCTCGAGGTTCAGTTTGACCAAAACGACCTTCTTTACGTTTACCTCGACCGTCGTCGCCGTCGTCGTAAGTTCCTGATTACAACTTTGCTCCGAGCGTTCGGATACAGCTCAGATTTCGATATCTTGAACTTGTTCTACGAGCTCCAGGATATGGATATCGATGAGGCGTTGAAGATGGACAACGTTTCTAACTTCGTGATCACAGAGGATATCGTAGACACCGAGAAGGGTGTGGTTCTCGCTCGTGCATTTGAGCCATTGACGAAGACGATCATCCGTTCGTTTGATCGTTCGGGAATTGGTCAGGTTCGTGTAATCGACACCAACGTGGATGACGGTGTGATTATCCGCTGTCTCAAGAAAGACCCGACTCGTAACGAAGAAGAAGCCCTTAAAGACATTTACAAACGTTTACGCCCGGGTGAACCACCGACAGTGGCAAACGCCCGAGCGCTTCTCAAAAGACTTTTCCAGGATCCAAAACGTTACGATTTAGGCCGTGTGGGTCGTTACAAGATCAATCAGAAGCTCCGTTTGGAGACTGATCTCGAAACCCGCACTATTGGTGCGGAGGATATCGTGGAATCTACTAAATACCTCACTCGTCTGAAAAGAGGCGACGGTTATGTAGACGATATCGACCACCTGGGTAGCCGTCGTATCCGTACCGTCGGAGAGCTTTTGGCGAATCAGTGTCGTCTTGGGCTCGCCCGCACCGAGCGTTTGGTGCGCGAGCGTATGACTCTTTTCGATCAAAGTATCGACACGATTACCCCGCAGAAGCTCATTAATGCGAAGGCGTTGACGACTGTAATCCGGGATTTCTTTGCGCGAAGCCAGTTGAGCCAGTTCATGGACCAAATCAACCCGCTAGCGGAGTTAACTCACAAACGTCGCCTTTCCGCTCTCGGGCCTGGAGGTTTGAATCGTGAGCGTGCAGGATTTGAAGTGCGTGACGTTCACACTTCTCATTACGGACGTATTTGTCCGATTGAGACTCCTGAAGGACCGAACATTGGTTTGATCAATTCTTTCAGCACTTACGCGAGAGTGAACGAGTTTGGATTTATCGAAACTCCCTATCGTAAAGTTAAAAACGGAAAGGTTCTGGATGAGGTCGAGTATCTGAATGCCGACCAGGAAGAACCACACACCATCGCTCAGGCAAACTCTGAAATTGGAAAAGACGGATCACTCGTAGGTAAAGTCACCTGTCGTTACCGTGATGAGGTTTTTGAAACGACTGGAGACCAGGTAAACTACATGGACGTCTCGCCAAAGCAGTTGGTTTCGATCGCCGCGGGTATCATTCCGTTCCTTGAGCACGATGATGCGAATCGCGCACTCATGGGATCGAACATGCAACGTCAAGGGGTTCCATTGCTCAAAACTGAGTCTCCTTTCGTAGGAACAGGTATTGAGTCGATCGTAGCAAAGGATTCGAAGACTGTTTGCTGTAGTGACATCGACGGTATCATTGCGGCAGTAGATTCTCGTCGAATCATCGTTACTGAAGACGGTGAGCTTCCAAAAGGCGCGGACAAGAGTCTCAAGACTGACGCGAAGAAAAATGTTTTTGTTTATGAGTTGAGAAAGTTCATGCGCTCAAATGCGGGAACTTGCTTCAACCAACGTCCGATCGTCAACAAAGGACAGCCGGTCAAGAAAGGCGAGGTCATTGCAGATGGCGCGGCAACCGATGCAGGTGAGCTTGCTCTTGGTCGCAACGTTCTCGTGGCCTTCATGCCTTGGAACGGATACAACTTTGAGGACGCGATCCTTCTCAGTGAAAAACTCATCAAGGACGACGTTTACACCTCGATCCACATCGAAGAGTTTGAAGTAACTGCTCGTGATACGAAACTCGGACCTGAGGAAATCACTTACGATATTCCTAATGTCGGTGAAGAGGCTCTGAAGAACCTGAACCATGACGGTGTCATCCGAGTGGGTGCTGAGGTGAAGCCTGGCGACATTCTCGTTGGTAAGATCACTCCCAAGAGTGAAACCGAGCTTGCTCCTGAGGAAAAACTGCTTCGTGCGATTTTCGGTGAAAAGGCGGCAGACGTTAAAGATTCCTCTTTGACGGTCCCATCGGGTTGCACCGGTATCGTGATGGACGTCAAGGTTTCCAGCCGTGTTGATGGTGAGCTTGAGAAACTTTCTCCATCAGATCGCCGTCGTCAGATCAAGAAGATCAACGAAGAGTTCCGTGCACAAGCGGATAAGAAGCGTGAAGAACTGACTGAGTCACTTTCCAACATTCTTCTGGGTGAAAAGATTCCATTAGATGTTCGTAATTCTGACACCGGAGAGGTGATCATTCCTGCGAATCGCAAGATCACCAAGACCCTCTTGCGTCGCCTATCTGCAGTTTCCAAGCACATCGAAATCGATCCGTCACCAGTCCGTATCAAAGTGATGGAGATTGTTCGTAATTTCCAAAGCAAGTTCGACGAACTTGATAGCGAACGTGAGCGCAAGATCGAGTCGGTTGAGCGTGGCGACAGCATTGACCAGGGCGTGATCAAGAACGTTAAGGTTTACATTGCGACCAAGCGTAAGATTCAGGTTGGTGACAAAATGGCAGGCCGCCACGGAAATAAGGGGGTTGTCGCTAAAATCGTTCCTGAGGAAGACATGCCTTTCCTCGACGATGGCACTCCGATCGAAATCTGTTTGAATCCACTAGGGGTTCCTTCGCGAATGAACGTGGGTCAGGTTCTTGAAACTCACCTTGGTTGGGCGTGTAAGAAGCTCGGAATCAAGGTGGCGACTCCGGTTTTCGACGGTATTTCTGAGAAAGACGTTCGTGGTTATCTGACTGAGGCAGGGTTGCCTGAAAGTGGTAAAGCCTACCTCTACGACGGTTGCACAGGTGAACGTTACGACCAGCGTGTGGTGGTGGGCTACATCTACATGATGAAGCTCAATCACCTTGTTGCTGAGAAGATCCACGCACGTGCGGTCGGACCTTACAGTTTGATTACCCAACAACCACTGGGCGGTAAAGCGCAGTATGGTGGACAACGTCTCGGTGAGATGGAGGTATGGGCACTCGAAGCTTACGGTGCGGCTTACATGCTGCAGGAGTTGTTGACTGTGAAGTCTGACGATGTTCAGGGCCGAACCAAGATTTACGAATCACTCGTGAAGGGGGACCGGAGCCTGGTCGCGGGCACTCCGCAATCATTCAATGTTTTGATGAAGGAAATTCAGGGACTCTGTCTGGATATCCGTGTCGAACAGGACGATTTTGATTTTAACGCCTAAGAACAGCAGAGCGGGCAAACCTTTTTACAAAATATGAGTTCCCAAGAAGTAACAGAAATTCTCGGTCTTGAAAAAGATCGCTCCCTCAAAAGTGTTGCTATTTCAATCGCTTCTCCTGATTCCATTCGCGAATGGTCCAGAGGTGAGGTGAAAAACCCTGAAACCATCAATTACCGAACGTTCAAACCTGAACCAGGAGGCCTCTTCTGTGAGCGCATCTTCGGTCCGGTCAGAGACTACGAAGCAGGTAAATACAAGGGTATTAAATACAAGGGCATGATCGACGAGCGCACCGGTATCGAGTGTACCGTGGCACGGGTCCGTCGTGAGCGTATGGGCCACATCGAGTTGGCTGTTCCTGTCACCCATATTTGGTTCCTGAAAAGTATGCCGAGTCGTATCGGCCTCATGTTGGACGTGACTGCGCGTAATCTTGAGCGCGTCATCTACTATGAGAACTACATGGTGACCGATCCGGGTAAAACTCCACTTGAAGAGAAGCAATTGCTAACCGAGCAGGAGTATCTGCAAGCTCAGGATGAGTATGGATACGATGCTTTTGTGGCGAAAATGGGTGCGGAGGCGATTCGCGACATTTTGGTGAATCTTGATCTACCGGGATTGGTTGAAGAACTGCATGAGCAAATGCACGCGACCCGATCCAAGCAGATCAAGAAGAAGGTCGCGAAGAGACTTAAAGTCATTCAGGGCTTTATCACATCAGGTTCGCGTCCGGAGTGGATGGTGCTTGAGGTGCTTCCAGTGATCCCACCTGATCTTCGTCCTTTGGTCCCTCTTGAGGGTGGTCGTTTTGCGACTTCGGATTTGAATGACCTTTATCGTCGTGTGATCAACCGTAACAATCGTTTGAAGAATCTGCTTCAGTTGAAGACTCCGGATGTGATCATTCACAATGAGAAGCGTATGCTTCAGGAGTCTGTGGACGCACTTTTCGACAACGGTCGTCATGGTCGCGCGATTACCGGCGCGGGTAACCGTCCTTTGAAGTCTTTGAGTGACATGCTCAAGGGTAAACAAGGTCGTTTCCGTCAAAACCTTTTGGGTAAACGTGTCGACTACTCCGGTCGTTCGGTGATCGTGATTGGTCCTGAGCTTAAGCTCAACCAGTGTGGTCTTCCTAAGAAAATGGCTTTGGTTCTTTTCGAACCGTTCATCATCCGTCGTTTGAAGGAACTCGGATTCGTTCACACCGTTCGTGGAGCGCGTAAGATGATTGAAAAGCGTTCTCCGGAAGTTTGGGACATTCTTGAAGAAGTGACTAAGGGTCACCCGGTCCTTCTGAATCGTGCGCCTACGCTTCACAGACTTTCCATACAAGCCTTTGAGCCGGTATTGATCGAAGGTAACGCGATTCGTGTTCACCCTCTCGTTTGTACTCCGTATAATGCGGATTTTGACGGTGACCAAATGGCGGTTCACGTTCCATTGTCGCTTGAGGCGGTGATGGAAGCGAAGCTTCTGATGATGGCAACAGGGAACATCTTCTCTCCATCAAGCGGTAAGCCAATTCTTACACCTTCTCAGGACATCGTTCTTTCTTCTTACTACCTGAGTTATGAACCTCCTTCTAAACCTGCCAAGGGCGATCACGTTCCGTTGATGGGCAGCACTGAGGAAGTTCTTCTCGTGGAAGCTGATGGCGTCATGAACAAACATGACTGGATCGATCTCGCGAATCCTGACTACGGAAAGGAAACCACATTTGGTAACCCTGACCGCAAGGTGATCCGCACCACAATCGGTCGTGTGATGTTCAACACGGTATGGCCGAACGAAATTGGTTTCGTCAACTTCCCAGTTCCAAAAGGCAAATTGGGCGATTTGATTCTTGCAACTTATCGTGCGGTTGGAACCGAGCGCACCATTGAGGTGCTCGACAGTCTTAAGGAACTTGGCTTCAAAATGGCCTCCAAGGCGGGTATCTCGATCGGTATTGACGACATGGTCATTCCGGACACCAAGCCTGCAATCGTAGAATCCGCAAGGTCTCGTATTGAAGAGGTAGACAACCAATACAAAATGGGTGTCATCACTCCAGGTGAAAGATACAATAAGATCGTTGAAGCCTGGACAAAGGCTACCGACGAAATCGCTAAGGAAGTATTTACAAACCTTAAGGAGAATAAGGGTCGTGATGAGATCAATCCGGTTTACATCATGATGGACTCCGGTGCTCGTGGTAACCGTCAACAGGTTCGACAGCTCTGTGGTATCCGTGGTCTGATGGCGAAACCTTCGGGTGAGATCATTGAACGTCCGATCATCGCGTCTTTCCGTGAGGGGCTTTCAGTATTGGAATACTTCATTTCTACACACGGTGCTCGTAAGGGTCTGGCAGACACAGCGTTGAAAACAGCGGATGCGGGTTACTTAACTCGTAAGCTCTGCGACGTCGCCATGGATGTGGTCATTTCCGAAATCGACGACGACAGTCGTAACGGTGTTTGGAAGGTAGCGATCATGGACGGTGATGATGAGGTGATTGGTTTATATGATCGTATTGTCGGTCGTTTCTCATGCGATGACGTTTTCAACCCACTCGATCCTTCTGAATTGCTGGTAGGTTCGGGTGAAATGATTGACGAACCCACCGCGAAGAAGATCGAAAACTTGAACATTGATCGTGTTAAGGTTCTTTCGCCACTCACGTCTCGTAAGCGTAACGGCATTACTGCTAAGGAATACGGTATTGACCCGTCGACGAATGAACTCGTCGAAATCGGAAGCGCGGTTGGAATCATAGCGGCTCAGTCGATTGGGGAGCCCGGAACTCAGTTGACGATGCGTACTTTCCACATCGGAGGTATCGCGAGTCAGGTTCTCAAAAATCCTGAGATCCGTGTTCGTCACGATGGTAAGATCAAGTTCTCTAAAGACACTCGTTCGGTAAAACTTAAAGACGGTGCTCGTATCGTTACGAACAAGACTGGTGCAATTCAGATTCTTGATGAAAACGACGCGGAACTCGAACTTCACAAGATCGTGGCGGGTTCGGTGATCAGTTTTGATGATGGTGACATGATCAAGAACGGTGAGCGTCTCGCCGTTTGGGATCCTCACAACATTCCAATTATTTCTGAAAAGGAAGGAGTCATCGGATTCCACGACATGATTCCTGGAGTTACAGTTAAGCGTGAAATCGATGAGTCCAGTGGACGTATCGCAACCACAGTGATGGAGCACAAGGAAGACTTGAATCCACAAGTTGAGATCCGTGACGACAAGGGCAAGTTAATCGCAAACTACAGCATCCCGACTGGGGCGCAGGTAGCGGTTAATGAAGGTGACGTGATCGAAGAAGGAGCACTTCTTGCGAAAACTCCACGTCAGGCGTCCAAAACACAGGATATTACGGGTGGTCTTCCACGTGTTGCTGAGCTTTTCGAAGCACGTCGTCCGAAAGACGCAGCTGAAATGGCGAAGATCGATGGTATCGTTTCACTTGAGGGAACTATCCGCGGTAAACGCCGTTTGATCGTCACTGACACTGAGACTGAAGACCGTGAAGAGCATTTGATCCCACACGGGAAGCACATGATCGTCCAGCCGGGCGACTTGGTTCACCGTGGACAACACTTGACTGAGGGTGCTGCAGATCCGCACGAAATCCTCGAGATTCTCGGACCCAACGCGGTACAGGAGTATCTCCTTACTGAAATTCAGAAGGTTTACCGTCTGCAGGGGGTTACGATCAATGACAAGCACATCGAAACGATTCTGTCTCGTATGCTTTGTAAGGTTCGTATCACTGATCCGGGCGATTCTGATTTCTTCTGGGGCGAGCAAGTGGATCGTTTCGAATTCATGAATTCCAACGAGCAAATCGTTGAAGCGGGTGGTAAACCCGGTGAGGCGGAGCCACTTCTTCTCGGTATCACCAAGGCATCCATCGAGACCGAGAGTTTTATTTCTGCGGCATCTTTCCAGGAAACGACTCGAGTGCTTACCGACGCATCAACACTTGGTAAAGTAGACCGATTGCATGGATTTAAGGAAAACG
Source organism: Opitutales bacterium (assembly GCA_022361075.1). GTDB lineage: Bacteria > Verrucomicrobiota > Verrucomicrobiia > Opitutales > JAFGAQ01 > JAKSBQ01. Next base: position 36,113 of record JAKSBQ010000087.1, read on the forward strand.
TGATCATGGGTAACTTGATTCCTGCAGGAACAGGGCTCCCTCAATACCGTCACCTCAAGATCGATACTCTCGGGGCTGAGTTAGGTGAAGAAATTCCAGAAGGAGAAGTTGAGGACGTCGTTTAACTGAGTAAATAAACTTTAGGATCCCTGCGGTGTTCGACCACAAGGTATCTTTTCCTATGTTACATGATTAAGGGTTTTGACCTCTTTCATTTGAAGTCCCGCCGTAAATCGGAAGGCTGATAGTGAAAGAGAAATTCCCACTTTGTGAGGAACGGGTTAAGAACCGCCAGCGGCATTCGCGGAGATCCTATTCTTTTTGAAACCTGAAATAAGGCGACTAGAGTTCGTCGTATTTCAGGTTTTTTCCTTTGGCATCCTCGACCGGATATTTTTTTCGGTTTTGTTCGAGTTTTTCCTGAATGACTTTCTCCAGATCAATATCGAGAACATCGACCAGATCCAGGAGGTAGATCGCGATGTCAGCGATTTCCTGTTCGATCTGATCTCTTTTCTTTTTGGATACATCGTCGACCTCGGCCGGATTTTTCCAAAGATAAATTTCCTGGAGTTCGGAGGCTTCGATCGAAAGCGCGGACGCAAGATCCTTTGGATTGTGAAATTGTCGCCAATCTCGGTCCTCGCAGAACGTGCGAATTTCTTCCATGATCTTGTCGTAATTCATAGTGGTAGGGGTCGATTATCTTCTTCCTTCGAATTTGCGGGTCCTCCACGTTTCGTAAAGCACGATTGCCGAAGCAACTGATGCATTTAGGGAGTCGATCTTTCCCTTCATTGGAATTTCCACCAGAAAATCACAGGTGTCTCTTACCAGTCGACTCATCCCTGGGCCTTCGCTTCCGATGACGATCACATTCGGACCTCCGAGGTCTGTTTCATCAAAAGATTTAGAATTTGGGTCTGCCTGCACTCCGGTTACCCAAAGATTGCGCTTTTTGAGCTGATTCAGCGTTTGTGTGAGGTTGGAAACCTTCGCCACAAGCGTGTGCTCAGTTGCTCCGACAGAAGCTTTCACCACCGCTGGTGTGATGTCCGACTGGCGCTGATTGGGGATGATGATACCGTGGACTCCTACCGATTCCGCTGTGCGGATGATTGCGCCCAGGTTGTGGGGATCTTCTAGATGATCAAATGCGATCAGAAAGGGATCTTCACCTCGTTCTTCTGCCAGTGCCAGCATGTCTCCTACATCGACAAGAGGGTAATTGGTGGTCTCCAGCATCATGCCCTGATGGTTGATCCCCTTGGCATCCATCTTCTTTCGAGGCATGCGATCAATACCCAGACTGTTTGCACGCGCGAGACTGAAGATTTCGTTGACGATTGGGCTGTTGTCGAGTTTCTCCGCGACGATGAGGCGATAGGATTTTCGTCGTCCGGCAATCAGACATTCACGGATCGCGTTTCTGCCATAAAGAATTTCACCCATGGGCTAATAGCTAAGTGAGATTACGGGCCGGATCAAAATTAAATTAGGATCTTGCCAATGTTTGGGGTTATTGAGGACACTGGTCCCATGATCGCAAAAGCAAGACACATACTCGTAAAAACTGAAGACGAATGTAATGACCTAAAGACCCGCATCGAAGGGGGAGAGGACTTCGCAGAAGTTGCCAAGAAAGTTTCACTCTGTCCATCAGGTGCTCGTTCGGGAGGAGATCTAGGATCTTTCGGCCCAGGGCAAATGGTGAAAGAATTTGATACCGTCGTTTTCAACGAAGCAGTAGGTGTGGTCCACGGTCCGGTGCAGACTCAATTTGGCTATCATCTGATCGAGATCACCGAACGAGGGTAGTAATCAGTGTATCAAATGGCAATATTTATGCATTTTCATCGTTATCACTATTCTTTCGACGATTGATCGCATACGCGTATCCACCTCCAAAGCCTCCTCCAATCAATGCGACCATTTTTAGGATCTCAAAAACTACATCTTTATGGTCTAAGAACAATGCGACTCCCAGAATAACGATTAAAAGCAAGATAAGGATGAAGATAAACCATTGGTTTCTGTTCCTGTCGCGAGAAACGTGTTGCCACAGTTGTCTTTGATTTTCTGATTGAGCTTTTAATGATTCGAGCGCGAATTCGTGAGATGTATCTATTTCTTTTTCTGAAATTCTCAGTTTTTCTTTTTCAACTTCTTGCTGTTGCAATTGATAACTAATGAACTGCTCGAAGAATTCTGGAGTATGAACCTCTTCAACTTGTTCAGGTAATTCCTCTTCCTCACTCATTAATCAACAAGCTTTAAAGTTTTATAAGATACTTCTACTTTTCCGTAATCGTTTAGTCTTCCTAGTTGGGGAGGGATAACTCTTACGGATTTTATATTATCTCTTTCGGTTGTATAGACTTCCACGAACTTTTTAGGTGTGAGTTGCTGCTGACGTACCGGTATCTTTACCCTAGGCAGGCTAGAATTTAGTTGTGTTGTCATAATCGTAACAGGAGCTTTTTTAGCACTTAGAAATATTTTAAAAATGTCAACTCATACAATATAACGAATATAAAGTGATTTTGAATCTGAACTACCATTATTTTCGGAACATTTTGCGTACCAGAACATAAAAGAAAGATGGATTTTTGGAGAACCTTGGCGGATTTAGTCAGAAAGTATTAAACTGGTGGGCGATAATGGATTCGAACCATCGACCCCCTGCGTGTCGAGCAGGTGCTCTAACCAACTGAGCTAATCGCCCCCAATTGAGAAGCGACTAGTGAAAGGAATAGTCAATCGGGCGTCAAGCATGGATCGTTAGGTTAGATCGATTCCATATTCTCTTTTTTTTCCGCTGATTCCGCGGATTAATGGGATTGAGTCGTTTTTTTGAATCCGTTAAATCCGAGTAATCCGCGGTTTAGGAATCAATTTCGTTAGCGAATGGATTCTAAGTAGGTTTCGAGCATTTTTTCGGCTTGATCCCAATCATCCTCAGCGACCGCTACCCGTATCATTCCAAAGTTGGGATTAAACATGGGGTAGAGTCCGGCGACGTTCTCATCCCAGATGTGTGCTTGAATTTCGCACTGTTCGAGAAATGCGACTGCCATCTGGGCTTCTTCGAGAGAAGCGAACTGATGAAGGGTTTTCATGATGAAACTGTGCTAACGTTAGGTTAAGTTTCAATTCCTTGAATCTGAATTCTCTACTCATCCCTTGATTGCCCACTTCATCATGGTTGAGAAGCTAGGCGTTTTCCCCTTCATCAGGATTCCAACTCTGAAGATGCGACTTCCGACCCAGACGGTGATTACCGTAAAAATGAACAGGCCCGCAAGCCCGACCATGGGTTGCCACATGGGAACGCCTCCGGGCATACTTTGGCGCAGCATCATCAACATTGGCGTAAATGGGGGAATGAGTGAAAGGGTAGTGGCAAATCCGCTCATTGGCTCCTTGATGATCACCGACAATACGAACATCGGAACCATGATGGGGAGCATCGCTGGAAAGGTGTAGTTCTGAGCTTCTTTGGCATCTGCACAGGCGGAACCGATAGCGGCCATCATCGATCCCATCAGCATGATTGCACCGATAAGGTAAACGAGGAACCACGGTATGAGCTCAAAGGGGATGTAGCCCATGAAGCCCATGTTTCCGAAAAGCAGCACACTCATTGTGATGTAAAATGCCGATCCTGTGAGCGAAACGGCAACGCCTCCCAAAACTTTGCCGAGCATGAATTGAAAAGGAGTCACCGAGCATAGAATGGTCTCTGCAATGTGTTGATTCTTTTCCTCCATCACGGAGTTGAGCAGTGGCATGGCTCCCATCATGACCATGATGAACATGATGAATAACATTGCGACAGGTATTCCAAACGCTGCTAGTTCGTTTGCTTTTTCAGCGTCTTTCGCCTTTCCGCTTTCGTCTGCTTCGACCAACTTCATTCCGTCGACCCGATGCCATTCGAAAAGATAGCCAACCTCGTTCTTATCGATCCCGAGTTCGCTCAGATGAATGCCGCGAATCGCGTCGTTGATCGGCCCTCGAATCCAACCTCTTAAATCGTCGAGAGAAGGATTTTTGGAATAGAAACGAACCGGGGTTTCTTTGGAGACTTTGGGGTCCGTCGAAAGAATCGAATCTGCTATTTCGACGAAACCGAACAGCTTCCTGTTCCTTACATCGTCAGAAAGTTCCAGACGGGTTTCCTCTAGCTCTTCCGTTGCTGCCTCCACGATGTGAAAGAGGTAGGCGGGTTTGTTTTGTTTCCCCTCCTTGTCCGTGATGTTGTTGGCATTTCGGTGGTCGGCTTTTTCGATGATGGCAGGAGCGATTTGTCCGGTAGAGTCGATAATGGCGATTTTCTTGTCGCGCGTGTCCACTTTGTCCTGGAACAAGACCATGGCAATGATGCTACCACCCATGAACAAAGGAGCGAGGACGAGACTAATGATAAAGGCTTTGCTTTTGACGGTCGCCAGATATTCGCGCTGGGCGATTAGGAGTAGGTTTCGAATGCTTCGTGATTTCATGGTTGTTTACTCCTTTTCGGGGTTAGCGATGCGCACAAAGATGTCGTGTAGTGAGGGTTTGACGATTTCAAACCGTTCGACTCTGCCTATCGAAATCAACTTATTCAGGATTTCCTGAGTATCCGTTCCGGGAGACAAACGCAGGTCCTGCTCTCTCCCGTAGTCAGTTATTTTTTCAATCCCGGGCAGTGTTTGCATGGATACTTCTCCGCTAGTCATGCGAACTTTCAGAGTGTCCGATCCGTAGCGTTCTTGAATCTCAGCAAGGGTTCCGTCGAGAACCTTTTTCCCTTGGTAAATCATGAAAATGCGATCACACATTTTTTCGGCTGTACCCATGTCGTGGGTGCTGAAAACGATGGTGGTTCCTTGTTTCTGTAGATCGATCACTGCGGATCGCATGGTTTCAGCATTTACTGGGTCCAGGCCGGAAAAAGGTTCGTCAAGAATCACAATTTTTGGACTGGAGATAATCGAAGCAATGAACTGCACCTTTTGACTCATTCCTTTGCTGAGAGCGTCGATTTTTTTGTTTTTCCAATCGAGGAGGTCAAAACGCTCAAGCCAGTAGTCGATCTTTTTGTCGAGATCGTCGGTATTTTTCAACTTCCCAAAGAAGCGAATCAACTCGCCCACCTTCATTTTGTTATACAGGCCTCTTTCCTCTGGTAGATAGCCGATGTCGTCCCTGAGTGAACCTGAGGTGGGTTGGCCAAATAACTCGATGCTTCCTGAATCCGGGTAAATGATGCTCAGAATCATACGAAGAGTGGTCGTTTTGCCCGAGCCGTTGGGTCCGATGAATCCGTAAATGGACTCACTTGGGATGGCCAGCGAAAGATTGTCGACTGCCTTTTGATTACTGAAGGTTTTGGTGATTTGATTGATCGAGATAGCGTCCATTTGAAGTCTAAGAAAGCCTAAGGAGGAAGTTATTCAATTTCAGAGTGATTATTTGAAACGTATGGGCATCAGTTTGCGAGAACGTTGCTTGGAGGTCAAAGCGGGAAGATTAAAAATCGAGCGTTGATTTTCGATACCTGGAAGTCTCTCAACGATATACCTTTGCAACTTGATCCATCGATCCCACGGGAATTCGGGGCTGTTCGCAATCTGGCGCAAAATGCTCTTCCATTCCTGCAAAATGCGTTCGATATCACCGGCGTTGATTTCATGTTGTGCATAATCTTCACGGAGAGAAGAGTTGTTTGACGTGCCTTCTAAAACGACCTCAGAAGCTCCTTCACCGTATTGCTCGGGTAAACCATTCTTGAGATAACCTGTTCGACTAATACTACCGAAAGTTTCTCTGCAGACGTAACTCAGGCGATTTCCCTGGTCTCCGAGGGCGTCGAATCGATGTCCGGCCCGCAGATTTGCCAAGTCATAGTAGAGATCTTCGATTGCATAGCCTTCGTCCTCGAGAGCTGCTGCGATGGCGAGTCCTTCACCATGATTAAACTGACTTGCTACGAGACCTCTTAAAGTGGGTCTAAAGTCTTTGTCAATGAGTCCAAGTTTCGTCCAGAGTTGCAGAGGACTATTAGGTTTCCGGTTGGTAGCGGATTCGCCGGACTTTTCGAAATTGAAATGATGGTAGGCGATATCCTTCTCCCGTGTCGGCGGCTGCAGGAGGTGTTGTCCGTGGGCATCCTTGCGCGCGAACACACTCGCGTCTGACAAATCGATTCGGGCAACAATTGCGTTGGAGCGTTCGACCAGACTATGGAGTTGCCCACCAGAAGTGATCTCGGGGATCATCTTTTTGAGATAACTATCCAGATTTTCAAGTTTCCACTTTTTCGGGATGTTTGGATTCCTCTGCTCGCTTTGTTGTGCGAGTTTTCGAAGCGTTTGACGGAATTTTTTGTTCAGAATCAGAGAGTGAGGGTCGTGTCCCTCCTTCGGAAATTGAGCGACTACCCAATCGTGTCCGTAAATTCGGGGAGCGGACTTCTGTAAAATACAGACGGTTCCTAGATCGAAATATTGGAGGGCTGCAGCGACAGAGGTAGA
>JAKSBQ010000453.1 GCA_022361075.1 Opitutales bacterium
GCAAGGCATCAAGCAGTCCGGCGGCGAGGTCAAGGGCCAGGGTATCCTGGCCTGGCTCGTCTTGGCCAAAGACTTCCTTGTCTATACAGCCTGCCGATTTGGCGACAGTGACGGTACGCGGCTGGCCGCCGGCCTCAGTTACGTCTCGCTTCTGGCACTGGTCCCCCTCATGGCCATCGGGCTCGCCGTACTGGGCGGGTTTCCGGCGCTTGCCGGCGCGCGGGAGCAGCTTCTCGAAGCCATCACCTACGCCTTGCCGCCGGACTCAGCGGACGAGGTTGCCATTCGCCTGCGTAGTTTTCTGGACAACGCATCGGGGATGACCGGGCCCGGTGTTGCGGGACTGGTAATTACCGCGGTTCTGCTCCTCTCCAACATCCATGGCGCGATCAACCGCATATTTCGCGTCCGCGATTCGCGCTCGCTGGCCCTTCGACTGCTGGTTTACTGGACGATCCTGACCGGCGGGCCTTTGCTCATTGGAATCACGATATCCCTGACGACCGATCTTTCGCGTCTCACCCAGGGGCTCACCGGGGTTCCCGAGGAGTCCAGCCATTTCGCAGTCAACGTCATTTTTCCATTCTTGCTCAAAATCTTAGGCCTGATGCTGCTCTATATCATCACGGCCAACCGCTCTGTCCGCTGGAAGCACGCCCTTGCCGGGGCGACCTTGGCAGCGGTGCTCCTGGATCTGATCACCTGGGGCTTCGGGCTCTACCTGCAGTTCTTCCCATCGTATCAGGCGATTTACGGCGCCTTGGCGACGATCCCGATTTTCCTCTTATGGATGTATCTGCTTTGGGTGGCTGTGCTCCTGGGCGCGGAAGTTGCGGCGGTGTTGCCGGAGTTTCGCGCAATGCTGACGCATCGCACGCGGACCGAGCAATTCGGCCAGCGGCTTTCCTTGGCGCTCTCCATTCTCGACAAGTTGGCGGAGGTGAGCCGCAGCGGGAGGCCTCACAGCCTCCGCCGTCTGAAGGCCGGCCTTAAAGCCGCGCCTGCCGACGTCGAAGAGCTGGTGCAGCAGATGCACAAGGGCGGCTTTCTGGCAGAATCGGGGAGCCGCTTGCTGCTGAGTCGGGACCTGAGCGTTGCTACGCTGCGTCAATTGATGACGGCGGTTGGCCTCGACCCCAATCCCGGTCAGGGCTGGCCGGAGCGTGCCCAGACGCTTGCCCGGCAGGTTGACGCGCAACTAAGCGACCTTGTCGATCGGCCGCTCAAGGAGCTGCTGCAGGAGCCCGAGCCGCAGAGTTCTGATGCGCCCGAAGACAAATCTCGTCCGCGAATCGTCGGCGGCGGCAGTTAAGGCATTGATTTAAAAATATTCTTGCGCTGCTGCGGAGACGGGTCTTGGTCCGGTGCCTCAACCGGTTTCCATGCCGGACTTCTTGCGCGGATTGTAGGGCTGGCTCTTACCCCAGTCCTCGACGAAGGTGCGCAGTCGGTCATCGATTTTGTCCGGCAAGGCGATCACCAGCTTGACGTATTGATCGCCCCGCTGGCCGTCCTTCTGGTCGCGGACGCCTTTGCCGCGCAAGCGCAAGATGGAGCCGCTGTTCGAGCCGGCCGGCACGCGCATGCTGACCTGGCCATCGATCGTCGGGACGGAAACGGTTGAGCCTAGCACCGCCTCTGACAGGGAGACGGGCAGATCTACGTGGATGTTTTGTCCTTCGCGGCGAAAGAAGCTGTGCGGCGCAATCTCGACCGTGATGAAGGCATCGCCGCTCTCGCCGCCGCCAACGCCCGAGAGGCCTTGGCTTTTCAGGCGTAGCGTCTTGCCGTTCTCGATGCCGGCCGGGACGTTGACATCGAGCGTCCGGCCGTCGGCGAGCTGGATGCGCTTGCGCGCGCCGTTGGCCGCCTCGAGGAAGTCGATCTTGATCGTATAGGTGACGTCGGAACCGCGGCGCTTGCCGAAGCGGCCTTCCCGTCCGCCGCGACGGCCGGAAAAGAGATCGGAAAAGATATCCCGGTGGTCCCCGTCTTGTTCGAAGCCGAAACCGGAGAAGCCGCCTCCGCGACCGGCAGAGGTGTAGCTGCGATAGAAGCCGCGCTGCGCACGCTCCTGACCATTGGCGTCGATCTCGCCGGCATCGAAGCGCCGCCGTTTCTCCTCATCCGCCAGCAGGTTGTAGGCTTGGCTGAC
>JAKSBQ010000468.1 GCA_022361075.1 Opitutales bacterium
AATACTTTGAAAATAAAAAACTTAGACAATGTTTGCATACTAGGTTTAGGCTTGGTTGGCGGATCGCTGGCTTTGGCGCTGGAAAGTGCTGAAATCGAAGTTATCCGGACCGGTTGGAGCAGGTCAGAAAGTACCCGCGACTTTGCCTGTGAAAATGCAGTTGTCGATAAAGTTTACGATACTCCAGAAGAAGCAGTCAGAGAAGCCGGTGTTGTAGTTTTGGCAGGCCCAATTAGTTGTTTTGCCGGTCAGTTCAAGCAAATAGCCGATTTTTTGCCCAAGGGATGTATTGTTACTGATGTTGGTAGTACCAAACGTCAGGTGGCAAAGTGGGCAAAGAAATATTTGCCCGATCATGTCGATTTTGTTGGTTCCCATCCTATGGCCGGTTCCGAGCAGCAGGGAATAGAGTTTGCTCGCGGCGATTTATTCAATGGCGGCTTTTGTTTTGTTACTCCAACCGAAGAAAGCAAAGCATCTTCGGTTACAGTAATGAAGCAGATTTGGCAGGCGTTGAACATGAAAGTAATTGAGATGACTTCGCAAGAGCACGACCAGACTGTAGCGATGATAAGCCATCTGCCGCATATTATAGCAGCGTCTCTGGTAAATATTTCCGATTTGAAGCAGATTGTCTATTGCGGCAAAGGGTTTCTTGATACAACACGAATTGCTTCCGGGCCGGAAAATGTATGGCGTGATATTTTAATGACAAACTCATCTAATACTGCCAGGTCGATTGATAAACTTATAAAGGATCTTACCCGGTATCGTGATATGCTCAAAGCAAAAGATGCCGACGCGATAGAAAGCAAGCTTCTGGACGCACGTCAGAGGCGAAATGAATTAGTAGAAATTAAAATGCAACGTAAGGAATTACCCGAATGATAAACAGGATAGAGGTGTTCAGCAAGCCGGAGTTTCCGGATGTACACGCAGGCGAAGTTCTCGCCGATATCAAACAGCTAGGAATAGAATCGGCAGCTTCGGTTCAGTCTATGCGAGTTTTTCTTATTGAGTCAAAGCTGGATAATGCCGGCCTTGAAAGGATTGCCAAAGAGCTGCTGGCCGATCCGGTAACTGAACAGTATTTCATTGGAAATTCAAATGCGCCTGTCTCTGATGAAAAGGTAAAGATTATCGAAGTTCACCTTCAGCCTGGTGTGACCGATCCGGTAGCATCATCTGCTATGATGGCTATCAATGATATGAACCTTGAAGTTGACAGTGTTCGTACCGGTAGAAAGTACTTTATCAGCGGAAGCCTTTCTGGTTCTGAGGTTCAGACCATTGCCCAGCGTATTCTGGCAAATGACTGTATCGAAGAGGTGATTTTTGATAACCTGGACGAGCTGCCTTGCCCGCATGTTGAGCCTTATAAGCTGGAAAAAATTACAGTTCCTCTTTGCAATCTTTCCGTTTCGGAATTAGTCGAACTTAGCAAAAGCAGCGATCTGTTTCTGGATGAGCGTGAGATGCTGACTATCCAGGAATATTATAAGTCTATTGACCGTGATCCAACCGATATTGAGCTTGAAATGATTGCCCAGACCTGGTCTGAGCATTGTGTACATAAAACATTCCGCGGCACAATCGAATTAACCGAAAAAGATGCTGATGGTAAAGAGCTTAATAAGACAGTTGTCGAAAACATGATGAAATCTTATCTGGCCAAAGCTACTAACGAGTTGGCTAAGCCCTGGTGCATTTCTGTTTTCGTTGATAACTCAGGCGTTGTTGAGTTTGATGATGAATATGGGGTTTGCTTTAAGGTTGAAACTCATAACCATCCATCTGCTATCGAGCCT
>JAKSBQ010000147.1 GCA_022361075.1 Opitutales bacterium
CTGACAGTGCAACCGTGCCTTCGGTAACGATCACATTCACCTGTTCCTCGGATAAGCGCACATTGAATATAGTACCAACCGCTCTTACATTTACACCTGAAGCCTCAACAACGAATGGACGCAATGGATCTTCGTTAACATCAAAAAGGCCTTCACCTCTCAGTAATCGGACCCACCTTTGCTCCTCCGTGTAGGCTACCTCAATACTCGAATCGACATTCAATTCCACATACGAGCCATCGGGAAGGATTCTCTTTTGAACCGTTGGTAATTTTGATGAATCAAACGGCTCTATTGTTTGCACATCACGACCCGATTGAAAAAACATCAACGATGTCACACCAACGACAACAGCAGCAGCGATTGTAGTGACTTTCTGCCAGGTATTACCAAGAAACCAAAGTTTATTCGGTTTCTCGGCCCAATAAGATCTTACTTTGGGGTCCAGTAAATCTTCGTCGATGAAATCACTTTTGATGTTAGTAAGCCCGGCCAATCGATCAAACTCTGACCAGCCCCAACTGTGAATGGCCATTGCTTCTTTGTTTTCTTCGCTCTCGCCAAGCCACTCAGTGAATCTGTCCTGTTCTTCTGCGGTCAGGCCACGATCGATTTTTGCTAACCAATCAGAGGCCTCAATTTCGGATCTGCTAAAATCCTCAAATTTGTTGTTATGGTTATTCATCGATCAAATTTCGTTTTATAGCCAAGCTGCTTAAAGTATCTAACGCAGCGGCGTATTCCCTCTCCGGTTTGAACCTGTACGGTATTCACTGATATCCCCAGATGCTTTGCTACCTCTCTTTGAGACAGCCCATAAATTTTCCTCAGAGTAAGGACCTTACGACACCTTTTAGGAAGTGATTCAATCGCACTAATCAGTAATTCAATTTCCTCAGCTTTTGACAGCGAAGCCAGTGGATCTGTCACTTCATCGACAACGGACAATGGGTCTAGCTCTGCATAGCCTGCAGGTTTCTCGTATTGGTAGTGACGAATCCGGTTAAGTACAATGTTACGTGCGGTAACGAACAAATAAGCACGAGGATTTACGATAGGACCCGATTGGTAAGCTTTAATGATTCTCGAATATGCTTCCTGTATAACATCATCAACGTCCTTAATATTTGAAAAACGCCTTTCCAGCCAATTCCTTACGTCTTGCTCATGAGGATTGATCTCCCTCTCAAACCATTCGATCTGGCTATCTGTCTCTTTTCCCAAGTATTCCATTATCGGCAAAATTCAGGGTAATAACTACCCTTCTTATACCTGCTACACGTGAGTTATAAAAATACACTAGAAAATATTTTTAGAAAAACGGTATTTTATAAAAGCAGGCGTCAATCAGTCTAAAATTACTTCTTAACCCTAGTGTTCTGTTGAATGAACAATTACTCATTTTGTAAGTGGAGGGCAATGCTCTGTCATTGCCGAAATTCCAGTCTATATGCGGAAGCGATCCGGCAGCTGCCGGAATTCCCTCCAAAAAGATTCACAATCTTTATGTAAGGATCTATTCAACACGACACTAGTGATAAACAGGCAAAAAAAGACTGCTCCCAAGGATTCCTTAGAAGCAGTCTTCGATGTGGATTGTCGGATGATTTTAAATCATTAGAATTTAAATGTGTTCGTAAGCATCCATACTCTTTCACTGGGGATTCGAACCTGAGCCACCGTGCCGTCTGGATTAGCCCGGATAGGTATCAGATCATCATCAGAAAACAGATTGCGAACATTAAGCTGAATGCTCCAATCGATCTTACCCTTCGCCAGTGTGCGTTCATATCCAACCCACATGTCGATATCAGTTTCCGACGGACCCATGATGGGATTAGTAGGATCGGTCACCCATATATCCGCCTCATCTTCGTATCGAGGGTAATAACCGATAGCTGTTTTGTCCTGCCAACGAACGGCACCACCAACATTCAGATTTTTGAATTTGCCATCAAGAAATTTGTAATTGGTCACAAAGTTCATACGCCATTTACGCAATTCGTTAACGGATTCTCCCTCACCTGCGATAAGGTTCTGATAAGAACTAAACACGTTCTGCATCATACGGCCTCCAAAGGTATCCTGCACTGAGGAGTAATTCGCATTCCCCGTCCAGTGACGCACATCCGCAAGTCCATCAATCTTCCAGTAGTTCAATTGAGATGGACCACCTTCATTATTATCAAATCCATCAAACCATAGATCTTTGTTGCCTTCAATGAACTCCGCCCAGTCGGGAAGTATGTTATCTCTTACGGCTTCAGCTTTAGAAGCATTGAAGGTCAAACGCCAATTAGGCATTGGATTCATAGTCAATTCTACCTCTAACCCCTTTGAAACAAGGTCATTGGTTAGGATCTGACCCGCTGGAGAGCCCTCTCCCCAAATACGCCAATCATCGCCAGAGACTTTTTCGAACTCTTTCGCGTTCACAAAGGTCATGTCCAGTGGACCAAACCACTCTGAATCACTGCGTGCGGCAAACCATGCAATGCGGTATTCAATCTCCTCCTCATCCAACGGCGGCGCTAACCATGGTGACCCACTGTCAGGATTGATATCACCTTCAGCAACAAAGTTGGGACTACCGGCCACGGCAGCCCGGCGAATCCTTAGTGGTTGGTTCACCAATTGATCCATTTGGTCCCTCCAATTTGCAGGGAGGGGCTGATTAGCAACGCTCTGATCATAGCCTTCACCTAAAAACCACTCATTAACGAGCCACTCGGGCGTAGTTTGCGTTGGGTTCGCACGTTGAGAGCCCCAGGTTTCTTGAGCTAATGCGTTAATCGTACGAACCACACCAGCTTTTGCCCAGAAGATCATGCCTGAAGGATCACTCAGAGTCGTGTTCTTTTGCACGGTTTCATACCAAGTCACTCTCAAGGCCACTTTATTATCTAAAGCGGTGAGAAGAAATCCATAATCTTTCGTTTCTCCCAGTGGAGATGGGAATGTATTACCGTAGATATCAGAGCCTACCTGAGAAGGACGGAAACTATTAGATTCGTTGTAATTAAGACTTAAAGTGATACCCTCCGGCATTTTTAGATCGAATACCTCAAGGATCTTATCCACGTGCATCACGAGCCCCCAGCTGCGACGTTCCTCTTCAGCAACGAGCGGAGTCGAATTGTCATAATTCCAATCTGAGCTGTATGGTAGTGGTGTACCAAACTCGTCACGAACCAAAGTGCTGGGTTTGTCCCAACGTTCATATTCATCCCTACGCCAGCCAAAAAGAGGAACAATCGCATCGTTAAGAAACTTACCCTGCCATACAAACGACAAAGAATCAGTCGTATCGTAACCTTGCGAGGTACCTGTGTAGAGATGATCCAGATCCTCTCGGTAATTAATGATATTTACCTGAGCAGAACGCCATGTTGTGGTATGATTATCCCAAACCAGCGTATTACTTGATCCACCGGGTGTCTGCACGGTGTTCACTCCCTGAATTGCAGAGTAGGGAATATCGCTGAAGTTACTTATACTTTGGAGGTTATCTCCGATGTAGTGCAAACCGTACCAGGATTTGTAAAAATGCGAATCGATAAACGCGTCACCATAGGTGTTTACATCCCAAGCATACAGATTGTATGACACATCAAAATTCTCGTAGCGCTGATTGGTATGAACTCCTGTAAATGATTGCTCACCCACAATTTTGGTCAACCAACCTTCATCGAAATAATCAGCTGGATTGAACTTTGCAAAAGCGGTTGCACGGAACGCCCTGCGTTTTTCTTCATTATTGTTTCCACGGGCAGGGGCATAGATAAAAGGACGTCCCACATCAGGATTATCCGAATAATCGCGTAGCACCGTGTTTACATCGACTGACACCCTGTTGCTATCGATCAGATTCGTATAACCGGACTCATAAGTTTCTTCGTAATATCCAATGTTGTAACCGATGATTCCATTCAGAAAGGTCTGAGTAAGGGAGAGTTCAACATTATCCCATTCGTTCCACTCTCGTTTATTGGGACCCTGGATAGGTTGATCAACAAACGCCAAAGGCCCTTCAAGAATCATTTGGGTTGGCCACAAAGCGGAACCGAATCCACTAAAAACATTTCCGGTAGAAGATTCGTAACGGTTAATGATGTCTGTTATCAGTGCGTTACCTGCGTAATAATCTTTGGTGTTCTTGTTCCACGTTCCAGAACCACCTTCATCCAAGTTTGCGTTCGTAACACCGCTTAATCCTCCCCATGGAGAACCGTCGCGCTGACGATAAGCGTCGACCCATCCGTTTCCAATTGCACTACTAGTAGGATCCTGGAAAATCGTAGCAGGTGAATCATTCCACCAATCGCGGGCCGGAGCACCCGCAAAGTAATGAGACAGCTCCCGATGTTGAACACCGTTCGGGTCTGTTGGGATACCGTTGCTAGTCTGGGGATCATACATGAGATACTGGTTCAGAGGGCCGAACCAATTACTAATGAAATCCGCAGCTGTCACAGCTACAGGTCGGTTTGCACTGATTTTTCCATATTCATAACGTGCATCCACTTGAGTGTAAATTCCCTCTGCAAGTTTCGGCTGCCATCTCAACGCCGCATAAACTCTGTTGTCATCTTCGTAAGTGAAGTCTTGCCGAAATTTTTGCTGATCGTTCAGTCCTATCACCCGAGCAGTAAGAGTTTTTTCAACAAGAGGGATGTTGTAGTCAATGGATTCGCGATGAGATCCATAACTGTCCACGCTGATTCTGACTTCTCCAAATCGCTGATCCGCTACTGGATCACGCAAGGTCGTGTTAATGATACCCGCTGGACTACCCAATCCAAAAAGAATCGAGTTCGGTCCACGCTGGATGTCCAGTCGCTCAGTATTAAAAGCATCAATTGGTATGCTAGTCGCGTAAAAGCTGCGTGTTAAATCTGCAGTATTTAGGCCACGAAGCCGGGTTCCTTGTTGAGGATTAACCAATAGACGATTTCGGTACGCACCATCATTAGCGTCTGACCCGTAATAATTACCGCCGATACCCGCTACTTCAGCATTGGTTTGATAAACAAGGATGTCTTTAATATCCACGGAAGCGGTATCATCTATAAACTCACGAGTTACGACAGAAATGGGAGAGGCCACATCTTTTAGATCCGTGTCAATACGTGATCCTGCTAGTGATGATGTTGCAAGATATCCAACATTAGCATCAGTTGTAACTTCGAAAGGAGACAGCTCAAAGACTTCCTCATCTTCGATTCCCTCCTGAGCAACCATCTGCGGCGTATTTGCGGCCACAGCCAATCCTGCCAAGCCAGCTAGTAGCTTGCCAAGGAACGATTTATTTTTTTTCATATCTGTGTTCTTGTGTATTTCGGGGTTTGTGTTTGGAGAATCAACCGGACCGCCATCCAGTTGATCTTCCGTTGATTCAGGGTCTGTTTGACCCGAAAAAATGATCGCAAAAGCTCCGGAATCACCATCTTGAATAAATCCAAGTGAGGTTCCCTGGAGCATGAGCTCTAAAGCCTCACTTGGAACCATTTTCCCAGAGACGGCATTGGTTTGAATAGCCGCAACTTCCGTCTTTTCAAAAATGAGATCGCATTCAGATTGCATCGCAAATGCAAGCAACGACTCCTTGGCCGCTCCCTCTTCAATATCAAACCTGATCTTCTTCGCGGCGCCCTGGGCACATGCAAAAAGGGCATAGAAAAACACAATCCCCAACAGACCTCTACGACTAGCCAACATTACTTTCGAGATTACCTTCAACAAACTATTGGTCTACTTTCTGAATACTGATCACATCCGTTTGAGTATCATATGCATAAGTCAGTCCGGTATCTTCAACCATGGCTGTTATCGCCGCATCAATGCTCAACCAACCTTTAACCGGATTAGTCACTTCCTGGTCAATACCTTCACTGTCAAAAACAATCCCAACATTTGCCTGCTCCGCAAAATCCAAAAAAGTCTGTTCGGCGGGTCCCGAAACGACGTCAAACTCACGTTTCGCCTCGTTGCTGCAACTTGAGGATACCCAAAACACACCGATCACAAAAACCGTAACAAAAAATAGCTGTCCACAGGGTCTCATTCAGTCAACAAATCGATTAGGGTTTGTAGCTTTTGAAGGTTCTAGAGAGGTAAAAAACCTCGTCTTCAGCCTCCACGATTTGAATCCCATACTTTCTTTCTAAAAGCCTTAAGAAGCCCTCTATATTGTCCGACCAGAAATAACTGGTCAGTCGAATACGATCAAACTCTGAGCCCACCAAAACAAGTTGTTTCGGATTTCTCCTGTTAAACTCCTCCACAATCTGGGAGATGGGAACATCATCAAAATTGATCAAAACCGGTTTCCAAAGCGTCTGTGCTTCAACCTTGGACTGGTCTAATTCCTCAAAAGAAACGCTCGTCTCATCTTCAGCAAAAGAAATAATTGCCTTTTGATTGGCTTCAAGAAGCCTGGGATCAGGTTCCTCGTGAGATTCGATAGCATCCAAGGCAACAACACCCTCAGTCACTACGACATCAACTGTATGATCTGACAGCCTTACATTAAAAGCCGTCCCAACTGCCCTTACCCGAATGCCCGATACTTCCACAATAAACGGTCGGTTGACATCCTTCTCCACTTCAAAGATCGCCTCTCCTTCCAGCAAACGTACAAGTCGTTCGTCTTTCGTATACAAAGGTTCGACCGAAGTGCCATGATTCAGAATGAGGGTGCTGCCATCCTCCAGATCAAGCCTCTCGATTCGATTAAAAACGATTTCACTACGGTCAAAGACTTCATTTTCACCGCTACCCAAATAGTTAGGCAAAAATGTTGAAATTGAGATGAATAAAGCAACTGAAGCTACCAGACTCAACCCAACGAGGAGCCACTTGTTTTTTGGAAAGGGAATGCTTCTGCGGTTGTCCTCAAACAAGTCCGGATCTACCTTGGCATGATAGCTCGCCTGTAATCCCAATAATCGATCCAGATCTTCCCAGCTTCTGCTTGCAGAAGAGTAAGCCTCACGATTTCCTGAATTTTCGGTCAACCAATCATTGAACTCATCCTGCTCACTCGCGGTCAGTCCCATTTCATTTTTGACCACCCACGTCGCTGCATGTTTTCGTGGGTCTTTGTTTTCTGATCTCTCAGTTTTTCCCGATTTCATTTTTAACTTTCCCCTATACGGTATTGGCGAAGGTAAGCTTCACATTTTTCGATACCTATCGCACTATGACTCCCTACGGCACTCTCCGATATTCCCAACTTCAATGCCGTTTCTCTCATCGAGTAACCATAAACCTTTCGCAGTGTTAATACTTGTCGGCTTCGCTTTGGTAACGATTTGATCGCTTCAATGAGTATCTGAATTTCCTCCTTGCGAGAGACTTGCTCCATAGGATCGTCAATCTCCTCCAGAATTTCGCTTAAATCGATTTCCTGAGCAGGAGGAGGTTCTTCAAAACGATGGCGGCGAATACGACTTAAGACCAAGTTGCGTGCAGTGAGAAAAAGATAAGCCTTAGGGTTAATAATGGGGCCCGAAGTGTGCGCTTTTAAGACCTTAAACATTGCTTCCTGCACCACATCTTCCAGGTCAGTAGTATCTGGAAACTTCCCTTTTAACCATAACAACAATTTTGCCTTATGAGGCTGGATGTGGTCTACATACCACAAATCGCTGTCTGTTTTTCTTCTCCTCATTCTTTTAGGGTATTGGGGCTACATCAACAAAGACGCACGAATCCCAGAAATATCCAAAAGAAAATCCTAGAAATAATCTGTCGACCGTTCGAGGCTGACTTGCAGGGGATTAGGCTAGTGATTGTTAGGTAAGACAGTTTGTAAAAACGGCGGAGCGAGCGCCGCCCTACCCTCACTATTACGGCATTTGGGAAGAATGATGCTCTACAATCATCCAACGATTTCCATTCCAACGGTACACATAGGTGAACCTTGCAGTTACCGTGTTGCCGTCTTCAAAGGTAAAGGTGTAAACGCCGGAATTGATCGCAGTATCGTTAAAAACCCTAACGTTGGCCTCATCAATTTTCCCTGAAGGGCCATTGGCCAGAAAATGCACAAAATAGTCCTCAATCTCTTCATGGTTATGCCTTATCTTGTTCGAAATGGTTGGCAAAAGTATGGCATCACTCTCGTAAAGAGCCGATACCTCCTTCGGGTCTCCAGTTTGGAGAGCGTTATTCCATTCCTCGAAAAGTGCTGTAATTTCGTTGTCCTTCATACGATTGCGTTACCCTATTTGGCTAAAACGAGTATTTTGTCGAATCGAGACAATTATCCGAATTTCTTATGAAAGGTTCACCCTCTAAGCATAGGTATCATTGGTCTATCCCCATCAGTATAAGGGGACGGTACCCAGGGGTATTGGGTGTCAATACAGATAGTCTCAGATCTCGAGAGCCGGCCCAATCCTATTCTTGTTATAAACCCTCTTGATTCTCACCATCTCGGGATAGGGGTCATGGAAATGGGCTCGCTGAATGTCCATCTGCTTCTTAAGTCGCCCGAAAACGTCAGCATTCTCTTCTGATTTTGCTAGATTCTCTAACTCATGAGGATCCGACTCGAGGTCATAGAACTCGTATTGATCCAAATCAGGAAAATACAGTAGCTTCCAGCGATCATCCCGGATCGCTCGCTGCTCAACTTCCGTGTATGCGGTCAGGAGATATTTTCTCACCTTTTCGGACTCTCCAGCAAGAATCGGTTTGATCGATTCTCCGTCCAGTTTTTCAGGCTTCGCAGCCCCAGTGAAATCACAGATCGTCGGGAACAGATCGAGAAGATAGATTAGCGAGCGGTGTTTTGCGTTTTCGATTCCCGGTCCGCTCACCACGAGTGGCACATGCATACCACCGTATTCCATGAGGTTGGATTTGCCATCGACACCATGATTTCCAAGTGAAAGACCGTTGTCACTGCCTACGATGAAGATGGTGTTTTCATAAAGCCTCTTTTTTTTGAGCAACTCGATCAGTTCGCCCAGTTTCCGATCCATGAACTTGATGGATGCGTAGTACTCCTTCAGCAGATTTCTACCGTCATCTTCGGAGTATTCTCTGGGCTTCACCTTCTCATACTGCGTCAGCACAGGATGCTTAACCATGAAACTCGGCGGTAACTGGAGCTCATCTTCCCTAAAAAGGGCCTGATCTTCTAGTTCCGCAGGAAACGGGCTATGAGGAGTGCCAACGGCAATGTAGAGGAAGAAAGGTTGCTCGCCATCCCAAGTCAGTTTCTGGTCCGCAAGCCCCTTGATTTCCTTCTGATTGATGAAGTCAGTCGCGTCCTGAAAATATCCGAGATTCCCTGCAATACTCCCACGATTCGCTCGTTCGATATTCACGTTGAACTCCATATTAATCCCATAGGGCACGTTGTTCGCCTTGCCGGTTCGCACCGTCACATAGCCTGCTTTGCGCAGAGCATAGGGAAGATTGAAGTCCTGATCATTTTTACTCGGAAGATCCAGCTCCTTGTATCGAAACAAACACTTCCCGCTCAACAACTGTGTACGTGACGGATAGCACACCGATCCCCGATCGCTACCGAAGACGTAGCAGTTGTTAAAATAAGCGCCGCTCTCCGCCAACTTGTCGATGGTCGGGGTCAAAGTATCACTATTTCCAAAACCTTTGAGATGCAGCGTTCCCGACCGTTGATCATCAGCTAACAAAAAAATGATGTTAGGTTTATCAGCCGCACTAAGTGTTGTGGACACCCATAGCACAGTGGAGATTAAAATAGATATGACTTTCATAGGGATTCAATAGTATCGTCTAAGTTCCGAACCGGGCTACGGATGACTGTAATCCCCAAAAACAATGAAATTCTGATCGGTTTCTTTTCTTGCGGTTCTCCACTCCTCAAAACCGGGTTCGGAAGTAGGTCCAACTGGCGCTTTAAATTCTGAAGGAATCCACTTTTTCAGCTCAGCAATGACGTTCGAATAAACAGGATCGTTTGCTAAATTCTTCCATTCGTGGGGGTCTTTTTCGTGATCGTAAAGTTCTTCACCACCGTCCGCATACCGGATGTATCGCCATCTCGTGTCCCGCACAGTGTGGCTTCCGGCAGCTCCATCTGTCAGAACTGGGGCAGATCGTTTTTCCTCTCTCCCAACCATGAGATCCACCAGGCTTTCTCCTGACAGATTCTGCGGAACTGCTGGTAGACTGCACAACTCCAGTAATGTTGGAAAAATGTCCAACAAGCTCACTGGTTCATCGATTTTTATTCCTCTACGACCTCCAGGCAACTTCACCATCAGCAGGTTTCGGGTGCTCTGCTCCCAAAGCGTCGTTTTTCCAAGGTGATCCTTTTCTCCCAAGTGATACCCGTGGTCCGCCCATAAAAAAATAATCGTATTATCTTTGTGTGCGGAGTTTTCCAGTGCACGCAAAACTCCACCTATCGAATCATCTGCGAAACTGACACATGCAAGATAGGCTTGTAAAATTTCTTTCATACGGCCTTTCTCACGTAGAGCCCTCACTTTTTTACCTCCTGAGGCCCTTTTACCAGGCAAGTCCTTCAAATCATCCGTCCAATAGCCGGGCGGATTCGATAAAGTGTCTAGAGGATATAGATCAAAATACTTCTTCGGAGCGGTAAAAGGCGAATGAGGACGGATGATCCCGATGCTCATAAAAAAGGGTGCGTCAAATTGCTGTTTTAACCAGGACCGAACCAGTGCCACATTTGCGACATCGGGGAATTGGGCTGGAGGATCGACCACACCATATCCCTTCGGCAAACCAGGACCAAAAGGAGCAATAGTGCAAGAGCCATCCCACATCTCTCCGGGAACATTGGTTCCAGTCTCATTCCAGGTGGCTTCCAGTCTAGCCTGATAAGGTGTGCTAAGCGGATGATAGAGTTTACCAGCCCAGTAAGTGGTGTATCCAGCCGCTTTGAATGCTTCAGGCAACGACACCGCCGCGTTCGCTTCCTCTGACATCGTCCAATGATCTCCATTGTCATACACGCCCGTAACGTGAGGCGCCAAACCCGTGAGTAAAGAAGTTCGCGACGGATTACAAATGGGGCCACCGCAATGAGCATTCGTGAAGGTAATCGATTCCTCTGCAAATTTGTCGAGGTTCGGAGTCTGGATACCCGGAAAATCCTGCAGAAGAGAAGGGTAGTCGTTCAAATCATCAACGGCGATGAAAAGAACATTAAAGGATTTGTAGCTGGATGCCTCGACGACCGCCAACGCCACCAGGAATGCCATCACCGCTCCTGACCGCTTCAATGATTTCGTTTTCATGAGCAAAAACGACTTAGAACTGCTGAACTTCCTCGGGACCGGGTTTGGCATATCGAGGATCTTTCGCCCGAACGGAGATGTTGCCGGTCTTGTCCGTTTGAATCTCCAGCGGCACAAGAGTCACGCCCATTTTGTTGATCGTGTAAGCGTCGCCCTTCGTTTTGTTGAGATCCATGGTTTCCTCAAGTGATGAGGTCGTGTGATTGGCATTAAAAAAAGCGGTGCACCACCAGCGTCCTTGCTTGTCTTTGAAGGGTGTTCCGTGTCCAAGAAAGCGACCCGCAAATTTCCGTTCATCGTAAGGACCTTCGAGTTTATCCGAAGTACAATAATACAAATTGTAAGTGCCTTTGCGCATGTGATCCGTAGACCAGGCAGTACCGAAAAGCACGTATTTTTTTCCAATCTTCATGATCGAGGATCCCTCATGTCCCATACTTCGATTGGATGGGCCGACCTCTACCGTTTCACCCGCAAACCCCAAAAAATCTTTTTGAAGCGGTGCAATTTTCGTGCAGCCCCAAACAAGCCAAGGCTTACCGTCTTCTACAAAAAGAAACGGATCATGACGCGCCCCAAAATCCGCCTGCATGGGCTCATCGAATCCTCCACGCAAACTTTCACTCTTCGAAACGAGTAGATTCGCGGTATTGGCATTAGTCGTATGCATCATCACCCACTTTTCACCAAACTGATATACCTCCGGCGCCCATACGAGTAGGTTGGGGTTCGCATGCCGTGTGGGTCTAACGTCACCCATCCAACTGGAATCGGACAGCTGCCAGAGACGAGGGAGTTTCTCCCACTCTGCAAGATTTTCACTCCTCCACAACGGAATACCAATCACTCCATCCGGCTCCGTGTCGATAGTCGTACCCGTTAGATAATACGCTCCGTCATCTCCGATGAAGATGAAAGGATCGCGAATCCATGGATCCAGCACCTGAATCGCACGATTATGATTCTTGATCGCCGCCAAACGCTCTTCCAACGGAGGTAAACCCTGCCCCGCTTCAGACTTTTCACGAAGATTTCTCAAGTAATGAGCTTGTTTGGTTTCGTTGTAGCCTTTCGAATGTTTGGGCTCTTTTTCAACCGATTTTTCCGAGCCAAACGCCGAAAGCGCAACAAGTGACACGGTTATTAGGAGTAACTTTAGGGGGTTCATAGGGAGTCAGATTAAATTGAAAACTAGATACAACATTTCCGGAGAGTAAGCAATACTTCCGAACAAGGCAAATCCTCCGGTCGGAGAGGAAATCATTGGGAAGGAAGCCACGAATTTTCCCGAATCACTTAAACGTTTGTATTTCAGGAGTAGTTTGGAAGAAAAAGAACTCATCATCCCAACAGATCCGATCACCGCTCAGCTCACCAAACCTGTTGAGGTGATTTCCCCAGACTTTCCCTATCTGGGCGAACCCGCCGAATTCATCCGCTCGTCCTTCGACACTACCTACGAAGGACTTTAGCAATCAAAGTTGATAGTTGAACGGTCTCAGCCCAACAACGGCCTCAAAATTGACATTTCTCAACGTCATTTCCACTCTGAGAAATGGAATCACAGGAATTTCAGTTACCTGTTCAGCTATACCTCAATCGCATCGATTACGAAGGAGATACTACTCCTAACCTGGAAAACTTGAATTCACTGATTCAGCATCACGTATCGGCGATACCATTCGAGAATGTTGATGTTCTGAACCACAAAGTCATTGATCTTTCCCTCGAAGTGTTGTCTCAAAAAGTTCTGTTAAATGGAAGAGGAGGCTACTGTTTCGAGCTGAACACGCTTTTCGAAGCACTCCTTCGTGAACTCGGTTACACGGTGAAGAGCTATAGTGCGAGGGTGATTTATGGACACCCGCCATCAGTCATCCGTCCACGCACGCACAAGGTATTGATGGTGCCACTGAAGGATAAAGAGTGGCTGGTAGACGTAACCTTCGGAGCAGCTCGCTTCACAAAAGCGATCGAATGGAAAGAAAGCGAGTCTACTGACAAAAACCTCAAAATCACCGAACAAGAGGACGATTTTCTGCTACAAACCTACTTTACTGGCCAATGGTTAAACGTCTACCGATTCGATAAATTTCCGATGCTGCCGATTGATTATGAAGTCGCGAATTTTTACACATCCACCTACCCAGGATCACCTTTTCGTCACCGACTTTCAGTGAACATTGTTGAAGGCGAGAAAAGTCACATACTCACGGGCTGCGAATACACAATCGTTGAAAACCATGTTGCCATAAAATCCCCCATCACCAACCGCGATCAAATTCTTCAACTACTGAGAGACGTATTTAAGATCAATGTCACTACTCAGGACTTGGATTTCTTCAACTCAGATTACATCGATTCCAACATGGAAAAGGCGAATCGATAAAATTGTATATGTTCTCGCGCAGTGACTCAGAGTGTATTAATAGATTTGCATACTATGACTAATTGATCTCGGCGCCACCACGTGAGTCATATCTTATTTCAATGTTATCAGCAGATTGCTCCGACGAGCATTATGTAATGATCAGTCGTAAGAACACGAATCAGTAAAATAGCCTCAGTGTAGGTTTACTTTTTATAAGGCAGCTTTTTAAAGACCTCAATCTCTGCAGGATCGTAGGGGATACCGTCGAGACGCAACAGATCGTGGAACCATACTCCTTCGAGCTCAGAAATCGAGTCCGTCAACTCAAATACGTTGCCATCTTCACGTTCCTGATACGTGTCCTTCTTTTATAAGCAGCCGACCTTTCAGAAAAGTTTAGATCACTCTCTCAATCGCTGCTCTTCCGCCGAGCATACATAAAAACACAGCTTCTCTCTTGACGATCGAGAGGAAGCTCTCATCTTCTCTCTACAGTCGAGAGAAAGAATGAGCAAAAAGAAAAATAGTTTATTACAGGGAGCAGTGGAACTGCTTATTCTGCGAGCTTTGCGAGACGAAGACCGCCATGGGTGGGGCATCCAGCAACGTATCGATCAAATCGGCAGCGAATCGGTTACTCTGAAACAAGGTTCTCTCTATCCTGCCTTAATCCGTCTGGGTGATCAGGGACTGATCAAGTCCGAGTGGCGGATAACTGAAAACGGGAGAAAAGCGAAGTACTACATACTCACGAACAAAGGACGGAAACAACTAGATCTCGAAATCCAACAGTGGGAGGATTTCTCGAACACAATCAATCTAATCATCGCCGAAGCATAATCATGTCTTTCCAAAAGCTTTTAAACCAAATCGATAGAGTTATCTTCAGAAAACGAAACGAGTCCGATTTGAATGAAGAAATTAAGTGCCACCTCGATCTGGAAATTGAAAAAAACATCGAAAGAGGTATGTCGCCAAGGGAAGCGCGGAAATCAGCCCTTCTGAAATTCGGAGGCGTCGAACAAGTAAAAGAAAACTGCCGGGACAGTTGGGGTACCCGTCAGGTAACAGGAATGATTAGAGAATTTAAGCTAGGGATGCGTCTGCTTCTCAACAATAAAGGGTTCACAGTTGCAGTCACCCTCACATTGGGTCTTTGTATCGGCGGTAACACGATCATCTACAGTGTTCTGAACAGCCTCCTCTCACCTCCCGATTACCCAGAACCTAACCGTGTGGTCGAGATCTACAATTCCTACCCGGCTCAAGGTATAGATCGTATGACCTCTAATATTCCGATTTACCTCGATTATAGTGAACACGCAGATTCATTTGAATTTCTAGCTCTAGTTCAAAATCGGGCCGTAAACATGACCTATCAGGAATCCTCAACCCGAATTCCTGGGATTTACGCAAGTCCGGATTTCTTCAACTTGTTCGACGTTCATCCGGTTCTAGGAAGGTTTTATGGTGAAGAAAGTTTTGTTCGGGATTCACTGGAATCCAGGCACGTGGTGGTGTCTGAATCCTACTGGGAGAACCAATTCAACAGGGATCCGTCTATCATTGGAGAAACCCTCTACATTGACACCCAATTAAGCACTATAATCGGGGTTGCTCCCGCTTCCTTGAGCTCACATTTTGGCGATGCGGCCTTTTTTCACCCGTGGAACTGGAATCCGAATCGCGAAACTGAACAAGCACTCTTGAATACCAGGCATTCGAATAGGTCCAGACTCTATGGCCGCTTAAAAACAGGGGTCACCCGAGAACAGGCCAAAACTCAATTGGACGTAATCGACGCCCGTTATTACGAGATAGCCCCTGAAAGAATGAAAATGTTTCTGGACTCCAGCAACCATGAAACACTCATGAGCACACTCCGGGAAACGAATCACGAAAATCTAGGCACTTCACTTTACTTGTTGCAGGGAAGTGTCCTGTTGGTGCTTCTAATTGGTTGTATCAACGTTGCGAATCTCCTGATCGCACGAAGTCACACACGCCTGCCTGAGTTCGCTATGCGAAGCTCTCTCGGAGCATCAAATACCATTCTTAAACGTGAACGCCTGATGGAGTGCCTAGCCCTGGCTGCCATGAGCAGTTTCGTCGGAATCCTGATTGCGTGGGTGGGTTCTGGAACGATCAATCGTTACCTTCTCAATGATTTGTTACCGTCAGCAGACAATCTATCGATCCTCTCCAGTGTCGACAATTTCGTGTTCATATCAGCTCTTTCGCTAGCTGTAGGCCTATTTCTGGGATTGTTTTCCTCATTTTCATTTACCAAAAAACGACTTTTGGCATTCATTCATGAGAGCGGGGGCAAAGCTTCATCAAGTAAACCAATGAGAATATTCAGGTCTGGCCTGGTCGCGACTCAACTCGCATTCACGATTGTTCTTTTGGTCGGTTCCGCACTTCTACTGCAAAGCTTCATCAAAGCGATCAACTCGGATCCGGGTTTCGAGACAGATGACCGTTTTACAACCAGCGTCTCACTGGATTTTCAAAACTATGGCGATCTGGAAAGGACAGTTGCGTTTAGACAGTCTCTCGAAACCTCTCTTAAAACGATCCCTGCTGTTGAATCGGTGGCATTGTCCTCAGGTATACCTGGAATCACTTCGATGGGCGTGAACACGATATCCATACCAGGTTATGAACCAGTCTCGGATGAAGGAATGCCAGCATTCAACGTCTGCCTGGTTAACTCTGGATTCTTTGATCTCCTGGGCATCAGCTTTATCCAGGGTCGCGATTTTGATCTTTCGGACATGAACCGAAATCAAAGTAGTATCATATTAGACAGAAACGCTGCTGAACGATACTATCCTAACGGTGACGCCGTTGGTAGTTACATTCCTTTTGGAAACCAAACGGAACCTGAAAATATGTCACTCATCGTAGGAGTCGTGGAAAATATCAGACACCAGGGTCTCGACGGTGAAAACATGGATTTCACCAGTGGGAACGAACCCATGATGTATCGTCATATAAATGCTAACCTTCGCCTCCCCCGATTCAACATTATCATCAAAAGTAAAAGAGACTTCGCAGATATCTTCCCTGAAATTCGGGAGAATGTCGCTCAGTTGGATTCTCAGATTCCTCTCTATTTCAGCGGTCGGCTCGAAGATTTGCTTCAAGACACCCTCAATGACCGACGGGCGTTCATGTTTCTCACAATCATACTCGGTGTGATGGCATTAATCCTCTCCGTCATCGGCATATACGGAGTCCTGTCTTACGACATTTCGCAGCGGACCAACGAAATAGGCCTGAGAATGGCTATTGGTGCCTCGCCCAAAAACGTGTTAGGATTGTTTTTTGGGCAAGGAGCGCGCAAAGTCGGAATCGGAATCGCTTTAGGGATTATCGGAGCGATATTTTTCAGTAATCGACTCCGATCATTCCTTTTCGAAATTGAGCCCACCAGTTTCCTCTCATTCGTAACCGTAGCCATATTCGTTTCAACAATCGCATCCATCGCGATCTACATTCCGGCCGCCAGCGCCACCCGCATCAAACCCATGGTTGCGTTGAGAACTGAATAAAACCGGCCCATAATCTCTGAAATCCAAAGCTAACAACCGTTACGAATTCCAAAAGAAAACTCTGTCGAATAAAAGACGTCAAAATGATATCGGGTGGCTCCACTGGTTTAGCGAACTGTTTTGACATCGACCCTGTGATCCTTCGACTACCATTCGTAGCAATACTCTTTTTCGGTGGTTCAAGGATCGTGTTTCATGCGATCTTCCATTTCGTGGTTCCACTCCGACAACCCGAAGGAGATGTCACATTTGACGAGACAAATTGAACGAAACTTACCACTTCAAAAATAGTCTGCTAAGAGACAAACTGAAGTTGACATAAACAGTGTTAGTTGCCTCTCAGCTTTTTAAAGACCTCGATTTCTGCAGGATCATAAGGTGTGCCGTCGAGACGGAACAGATCGTGGAACCAAATGCCACTCTCAGGTTCTGGGATAGGATCGGTAAGATCAAACACATTGCCATCTTTACGTTCCTGATAAACATCACGATTCTGACGACTTCTCCAGTGAAAGGTCGTTTGTGATTTTCCAGCGACGAATCCCCAATTAATTGCACCTATTTTATGTTCTTTGAAGTAAGGCAACATCTCAGCTGGGAGGCTGTTTGGTCGACCTAACCACTCCGTCATGATAAGCGGGCGGTTGTCTTCAAAATACGTCGTAATACGCCCCCTGGTCGCCTCCAGGTTACCGTAAGAATGCAATGAATGTAAGTCGGAATTAATGCGATTAATTTTGATGTTTTTCTTTCCGACCGAACCTAGAGTGGTGGATGTGATCGGCTGTGATGGGTTAACCTCACGCGCCCAGACCCAAGAATCGTATACAAGTTGCTTGGATTGGTCACCGAATGCACCCTTAACAGATGTCGACTCCATGTCTCCTGTAAGACCTTGTCCTCTACCAGGTTCGTTATAGAGCTCCCAGTAAAGCACGCGTTCGTCACTCCTAAAGTGCTCCATAGTGCGTTGCACGTATCCTTTCAATCGAGCGATTTCTTCGTCACTCGCTTTGCCAAAGGAATAACGTTCGGCAAGTTCGCGAGCGGGCGAATTCAACCAACGAGAATTGTGGTAAGCCTTTACCGGTAAAGGTTGTTTGCCCAGTTTCGGATCAGGGCGGTGACAATCATCAAAGAAAACAAAACTCGGACGAATACCACGCTTCTCACAAATATTAAGAAATTCATCCATACGCTCGTATAATCCCTCTTCATCATCTGCCCACACAAGATCGTGCAAATAAACCCGAAGGGTGTTCATTCCAATCTCTTCAGCCCAACCGAGCTCCAGTTCGATGCGTTCAGCATCCCACGATGACGCCTGCCACATCTCGATCTGGTTGATCGCAGTCGCAGGGTAATAATTGCAGCCCACAAGCCAGGGTAACTCATCATACCAAGCATTGATTTTTTCTTCCGACCAACGACCAGGAACAGGATTCTCAAGATCGATCGCGTTCCGGCTTCCAGCAAAAACCGAACAGCAATAAAGAAATGAAACAATGTAGATGAGTTTTAAGAGATTATTTTTCATGCGATGATTTTATTTGGAACCACGAAAAGCCCGGATTGCACAGAATTTCGTAGAGGCAGACAAGTCGTTAATACGAAGAAATCATTAATAAAAAGAGGTCTCTCCATTCTGTGTTTTCAGTGTGTTTCGTGGTTATTTAAGTGGCTTAGGGGAACCTGCAAAGAAACGAAGATTTTCAACAGTCACTTCATTATCAAAAACAATGTAAATGTTATGAATGCCATTGGCAGCTCGCAGGGAAGTTTCGGCTATCCCTTCTTCCTTGATGAGGAGAGTACCCATGAGTGGGCCATCCGGAGAGTCCTGATGAATTTCTGCTCTCACCGGTTTTTCGAGTTTAAGAACATTCAGATCAAAATAGTAATAACCCGTACCTAGGTTAACATTGGAGAAAAAATATACCCGATCATCCTCCGTCATCTGGACAGGTGCTTCCTGAAGCACAATTTCAAAAGGTTGATCAATTTCCACTGCAGCTACACCTTCCACGGTTTGTTTCACCGGAATCACCGAACCATCCTCACGATAATTTAAATAATCCACACACACCGATCGTTGAGTCCATGTGCCCGGCCCTTCAAATCGATCCTGACGCCATGAGGAAAGCGCTGAGGTGTGATAAAAGAAATACTCCTGTCCGTGGTATTCCACAACCGCTCCATGGTTGGACTGAGTCAGTCTCCACGGTACATAATCGCGACCCGGCAGCTTCGGACCGTTTTCCACACCAACTCCCAACTCATAGTTGATCGGCCCCATGTAGGTCAGTGGACCAGTTGGAGAATCACCCATGCTGTAATCGAGGCGGGATTTTCTGCGTTGTGGATCGTCCGGGTTTTCCGGATCCACCTTTTTGTCATATTTGGTGTGGTAATTGTAATAGTATTTTCCATCTCGTTTGTGCATCCAGGCAGCTTCCATAAAGTTGGTCGTACCAATATCCAGCTTAAAATAGTCGCCTTCGATGTCGCGCATGTCCTCGCGCAACAACCCCATCAAAGCCTGATTCCAGTAGAGGTAGGCCACACCGTCATCATCGATAAATACAGACGGGTCCAAACCCGCTCTTGGCACCCCTGCCATACGTGGATTAGTAACGGTAAATTTCTGATCCATGCGATCACTCTCAGCTACCGCGATGTAACGTTCAATTGTGCCGTCTTCGAGCAGGTTGCGCATGGGATAATAAAGATAATAGATGCCATCCCGGTAAATGATGTCGGGTGCCCAAATCGCCCAATCCTCTCCTTCTTTTTCTCCAAGATCATCGAGATGGAGGATACAGCCGTGGTCTACCCAGTTCACCATATCTGCAGTCGAAAACGCATGGATGGCGTGCATGCGAGAGTAGCCACCACCTTCTTCGTGATCCACCGATGTCACCATCCAGAGCCGACCGTCAGGCATCACTTTGGGTGCGGCGTCGGCAGTGTACATGTGCGTAATTACCGGATTACCATAAGGATAGGGTTCAGTGTTTGAATTCTTCTTTAAATCAAACTGCGCGGTGGCGCTCAAAACTGAGAGTGCAAACAGTGTAGATGACAGCGATAGTTTCATAGTGAGCCGTGTTCCAAAAAATAGATAAATAGAGGAAAAAGAAGGTGCCCCCTATGGGACACCTTCGGTGTTAGCAAACAATTGATCTCCCCTT
The DNA here is from genome assembly GCA_022361075.1 of Opitutales bacterium. Taxonomy (GTDB): domain Bacteria; phylum Verrucomicrobiota; class Verrucomicrobiia; order Opitutales; family JAFGAQ01; genus JAKSBQ01. The sequence goes on from JAKSBQ010000147.1 coordinate 20,384, forward strand.
ACTACTACAGATCAATCGAAGCTGAGAAAATAAAGGTGCGTGGCTCAAGAGCCGCCCAGATGGTAGGAACACCTGTTGTCGTTGAGTTCGTTGGATATAGGTCACTGTTATCAAACAAGTTACGAATATTCATCTGAACACGGAACTTACGATCTTCTCCAAAAACCTTAGTTGACCCACGATACGCGACGAACGCGTCAACGAAGAATTGAGAGTCGTTGTAAAATGGATTCGATACATCAGGAACTGTAACGGAAGTCGTCCCGTCACTGATTTCCTTTCGTGCGAATCCAATCACACCCTTGTCGCGGTAACGCATGGAGCCACCAAAACGCCATCCTCTCAAACGACCTTCCTGGAACTGGTAACTCGAAGTCAGGTTCGCCCGCCATTTCCTGACCAATGGATTTGGCTGTCCGTTGAACTGCTTAATCACCTCAATATTGTTGATGATCATTTCTTGCTGCCACCATTCAGCCATGGTTTGCGGATTTACTCCATTATCAGCATGTGGAATATTGTTCCAACCGCTAATTGGGGTATCACCTGCACTTCCCAAACGCGTGCGATAAGTGACAGGTGAACCATCAGCGTTAACTTGAAGACTTCCAGTTGACGGATCAATGCGAGTGAAACCTCCAGCAACGAGTTCGTCCTGTGTTGGTGCTACACCTGTAGCACTATCGGGTCTCCACTCAACCACTGGTTTAATAGAACCATCAAGATCTTCCTCATACCACATGGTTCCAGCGTATGTGCTTTCACGATTAAGCGCCCAGTTCACCCAGTCCGTTGCGATATTGTCCACTGTAGATTCTGTTTTTGCAGCAGTGAAGCGAATGTTCCAGCCCCGCTTTGGCTGCGCAAGCACTGTGTACTCCACCCCTTCTGAAACTCTGTCTGAAGTCGGCAAGAAAATACTCATATCACCTGTAACCGGATCAAATCCATCTGGAGTATATGCCGCCGGATCGCTAGCAAAATTGCGCTCGAAGTAGTTGTTCTCCATCGTGCCAAGGTCATTACGAATACCTCTGTCGAGACCACCTGCCTCATTGTTGGTTGAAGCAGTCTCATACCAGTTCACGCGTAGTGACAAGCGATCTTCCAAAAGATCTAAACGGAAACCATAGTCCTTTCCTTCACCAGTGATAGGAGGATTGCGTGTTCCATCCACATTGAAACGCACAGTTCCTGCCGCATTGTTTGAGGACTCGTTGTAGAACAAAGTCAACCAATCCAGCTTACCACCAAGCAATCCTGTTGGGCGGAAAACCACACCTTTAGTTTCATTGGTGTTTTCGATTTCTTCACCATACTCACCCCACTCCAAGGTCGTATACCAAGGAAAATTACCTCCGGCAGGGACATAGTCAGGAATGTTCCCCGACTCGACATCTGCACGTGCGAAGCTGCGAATGTTTTCGTTCGCACCTACTAAAGTGCGCTCTTTAATGGTGTCGACGCGGCGACCATAGGTGAGAATTAAGCGATCATCCCAAAGGTAACCTTGATAGGCGATCATGTTGGACTTGATGTTGCGATCAAAGTTGAAAGCAGCACGGTGTGCACCCACTTCCTCGCTCCACATGACAGCCCTCATATTCGAGCTAGGGTTCGCAGGGTCAGGCACCAACCACTCTGCAGCACCTGGCTCAAAGCCGGGAA
>JAKSBQ010000383.1 GCA_022361075.1 Opitutales bacterium
CGAATTTTAGGAAGTTTGGAAAAAAGTGTTGGCTCATCCCCCCTGTGAAGAAACAAGCAAGTTTGGCGAAAAAACACAAATGAAGCCTAAAGGTAACACGATGGTAATTTCGCGTTGTTAGAAAGAGCGCATTATGAAAACTATCATTTTTTGTATTTTGTTTCTTTGCCAAGTGATATCAACTTTTGCTTGTACGATTTTTTCGTGGACTGAAGGTGATCGAGTGCTAGCTGCAAACAATGAAGACTGGTCCAACCCGAAGACCCGAGTCTGGTTTTATCCTGCGGAGGACGGGAAATACGGGAGGATGTTTGTGGGATTTAACGATTTCTTCGGCCAGGGTGGAATGAATGATCAGAGATTATTCTACGATTGGGTGGCCGGTTCCCAGACCAAATGGAAGAAAGATAAAAACAAGCAAACCTTTGATGCGCCGAGCGAAGTGATGCTTGAACGTTGTGCGACAGTGGAGGAGGCGATCGAGTTTTATACCCTTACGAATGAGCCTGGGTTTTCCTATGCACGGATTATGGTGGCAGATGCTTCAGGAGCATCGGCGATCATGGGATATAGGGGAGGCGAATTTTTTGTGGATCGAGGGAAAGGTGGATTTCAAGTTTTTGGATTCGGACGCAAACAGGTTGATGAGGTGTTACAGGAAGACATCGCGGAAGCGGATGTCGTTAGTAGAGCGTCTAATGCTCTCAAAGAGGCAATGCAAAGGGGAAAATACCCGACACAGTATTCCAACGTCTGCGACCTCACTGCTGGGGTGATGTGGATTTACGATTTCAGACGATCAGAAACACCCTTTCTTCTTTCGCTCGAAGAGGAGCTGGCCAAAGGCAGGCACTATTATGACATTCCGGAACTTGAATCGCAGATCGGAGAACCTTTGCGCGACATTAAAAAGCCTTCATGGTGGGATAGGCTGTTTTAGCTTTAAATAGGGATGAACATCTTATCTTTTGTATTAGTCTTAAAGAGTTCATAACTTTTTCTATCATTTCAAAATCGTTTTCTAAAAATCACCCGATGTTTTGGTTCCTCAAACCACTATCTGTTTTTAAGAAGATTCCTAAGGTTTTTCAGTCCTCAGAAAATGAAATTAACTGAGTTTTTCGGAGATATCGTGAGATCGATGAATGTGCGAGCATTCAGGGGAGCGGATTTTTTCCGAAACCATGTTCGCGGATGGATGGTGTACTCTTTGATAATACTAACAAGCGTGAGCTTTCTTGCTTTCTTTTCACCAAAAATAACAGGCGATGCTTATGAGTATATACTGATGCAGGAATGTTTCAGAAACCATGGCAGTCTCGATATCAGAGCTTCGGATGTCTGCACAGCAGCTGAGTCTATGCTTGAGAACTCCCGAGAGGCATCCGCTGTTTGGCTGACGCAAAATGTTTCTGGACTTTTTGATTCGGGAAAATTTGTGCACCTCGGATTCGTTTTGTGTCCGGACGGGCATTACAGAAGCTATCATTTCTGGGGATACTCGTTTGCTTCTCTCCCTTTTCGGTATGTTTGTGACCTTTTTGATATCGATCCGATCTACTCCTTTATCCTGTTTCATTCATTGCTTTTGGCGTGGGTTTTGTGGTCAATTTACAGATGTGAAGTTTTTGGCGTAATCGAACGTATCTTTTTTGCAGTAACGTTCACAGTTCATTCAGCAGTCTTTTATTTTGATTGGATCCATACTGAGTATTTCAGTACGGTTTTCTTGTTTGTTTCGATATTGAGACTTCTGGAAAAAAGAATGGCTATGTCACTCTTGTGGGTTTCGGTCGCTGCACTCCAGAATCAACCGATTGCCATGGCCATGCCATTGATTTATCTTTATTTTGTAGTTCTGGATTACAAGCGGAAGAGAAACAGATGGCTTATCATGTTTCCCGTTCAATCTTTCAGGGGTTGGATTATTACGATTTTCTCTGCCGGAATCGTCTTGTTACCGTCGATCTACTATTTACTTACTTACGGTCACTTCAATCCGATTGCGGCAATAGGCGGTGTTTCTGCCAAATGGATTTCTTTACAACGTTTATTTTCATTGTGGTTTGATCTAAATCAGGGAGTTTGGATCGGATTTCCAGGGCTTTTGGCGGGAATTCTTCTGGCGATGATATGGCTTCTGTTTTCTTCCAGGAAGCGCTTACAAGTGCGTAATGCTCGGGCTATCGTATGCCTTTCCTTAATAATCATCGCTATTTCGATCCCTTGTTTGGTGCAGGGAAACTGGAATGCTGGTTGTGCAACGATGGTCAGATATGGCAGTTGGATTGGAATACTGTTAATTTTTATTTTAGTTTTGTTGGTACGTGTTATTCCGGGTTTCTCGAAGGTTATTGTTTTGGGTATTTCGAGCTGTATTCAGTTAGTCATGTGCGCGTCTGTTGGTGTACCTGCAGATACCGACTACTTAAAATTCAACAAATTATCGCGATGGGTTTTTGAGAACTATCCTGATTTTTATAATCCAGATCCTGAGATATTTGTAGAGAGATTACTCAATAAGGAAGAAGGGTTATCGGCGAATAACTTGTATGTCTTTCGAAGTGATAACCGAATCACGAAAATCCTGGATACTCGTCATGAAAACAACAACTTCGTTCGTTTGTCCGACGACTATTGCTATGTTCCATCCGGGGAGGTAAATATAAAGAACTGCCGAGATGGATGGAGCTACTTCAACGGTTCATATCAGGAAGTTCCTGTCGAGAAGTTGATGATTCGGCACGATTCGGGGTCGGTTCAGTGGAATGGATGGTTCAATCCTGACCCGGAATATCGCTGGTCTGTCGGCCACAAAAGCGAAATGGTTTTTGATCTAGATGAAAGGGTGGAAAACTCAGTCTTTTTGATGAGGCTGAAGTTCACCACTTACTTGAGTGGTAGGAGTGTCAGGATACTGTTTAATGGTAACCTAGCCTTTGAAGGGGTCATTTCCTATCCAATTGAACTTTCCATCGCACTAAAACAGAACTGGGTGAACGCTGGCTCTAATTCGATTATCTTTGATATGCCCAGAGATGAAAGAGTAGAATCGCCATTTCCCGGTGTTTGCTTAGAAGAGATTGTATTCCTTTATCATGACCTCTCAAAATAAGAACTGGTTGGTTGTCGACCTCGATTATTCCTTAGTAAAAACGGACTTGTTTATTGAACAGATTTTACGGGCTCTCCTGACGCGTCCGTGGATGTTCGTGAAAATGCTGTTCGCGAGCGGATTCAACATCCCCAGACTCAAGCACCTGATTGCGAGGAGGATGGAGATTTCCTATCAGAATCTTCCTTACAATCAAACAGTTCTGGACAAGATAGCTTCTGCCAAGATGAGCGGCAGCAAAATCTTGTTAGCAACTGCCGCTTCAGAAATTCACGCAAAACAGGTCTGCGATCATTTGGGTCTCTTTGATGCATACATTGCCAGTGATTCAGAGGTAAACTTAAAAGGTGAAA
>JAKSBQ010000237.1 GCA_022361075.1 Opitutales bacterium
ATAAAATTTTAGGGAAACAGTTTATAAAATCATGTCTGATAAAAAACACATCAAAGTCGATACCACCGGACCGATCTGGCTCATCGGGTGGCTTTTCACGCTCGGATTTGCAAAACTCACCTTTGGCAAGGCGTTGTTGGCACTCCTCATCTGGCCTTACTACCTCGGAAGTATTTTAGCTGAAAAACTTAGCTAAACCACAAGTCAGGCGACCACATGGCTTGTTTTGATGTACTAAGAAAACAAATCCTGTAACCCGCCGAACTTTTGAACATGCTCGGCTATGAATCTCTTCATCTCATCCGACGGTTCCATGCCCGACAAATTGAGTAATTCCGGCAAACTCAGAAGCTCCACCCATTTCATCCCGCGCAGAGTCACCGTCGCATGGATGGGTGAAAGCAATTCGTCGAGGGTGAAATAGTTGTATCCGTCTTGAGTATACAAATCTGCAGGACCATCTGTGGTTAACGAAAGAACAAAAGTTTTATTCTTCAACTTGTCTCCCGTGCTACCGTAGGCCAACCCGTAAGCGAGAACATGATCTTCCCATTGTTTGAAAATTGCAGGGATCGAATCACATTGAGGGTCATGGGTAGTAAATGGAAACCCCTCATTCTCTTATACATAAAGGAAAAAACGCCTCGATTTGGAGAACTTAGGAGATGCATTCCTGAAATCACTCAAAAAATGCTAACAGCCCAACTTCGAGAACATGAAGCGGATGATGCGATTCATCGAAAAGTCTATCAACAGGTACCGCCCAAAGTGGAATATTCGTTGTCGGAGTATGGCGAAAGTCTTCGACCAGTCCTTAAAACCATGTGCGATTGGGGAAAGAAACACGGGATCGACGAAAAAACTAATAAAAAACAAAAAAAAGTTTTAGGGGGGATTAAGGCTAGCCGTGTTGTTAAAGTAGATGCGCGCGATACGTACGTATCATTCTGTTAATGAACGACCCCGAAAAAACACAATCCCAATGGTTTCTGGATGAGGTATTGCCTCACGAAGGGGATTTACGTGCGTGGCTGCGGTCAAGATTTTCCAGCCTAAACGATCTCGACGACATCATACAGGATGCTTACGAACGCATGATGAAGGCCCACACTTCGGGTCCCATAGTCAATCCCCGGGCATTCCTTTTCGTCGTTACGCGCAATTTGGCGTTAAATCGCATTCGCGAAAGTAAAATCGAAGATGGTAAGATAGTCGAATTTGACCCATTAAATGTGGTCGATGACTCCGTGATTCCATCGGAAAAAGCTGCGAAATCCGAAGAGGTTCAAATCTTAGTCAAAGCCATACAGTCACTCCCAACACGCTGCCGTCAAATCATTACGCTGCGCAAAATCTATGGGCTGTCTCAAAAAGAGGTGGCTAAAACATTAAACATTTCCGTCAGTACCGTTGAAGCCCAAGGAAGCATCGGGCTTCGCAAATGCATGCAACACTTTCGTCAACTCGGATACCAAACGAGAAAGAAAAAATGAATCCCTATCAGTCAGATTACACCGACTATACTTTGATCAATCAAGAAGCATCGGAATGGATACTCAAAACTGATCGCGGTCTCACTGCCGAAGAACAGGACCAGTTTTCAGATTGGTTAGCTCGAAGCAAGGCACACAAAGAAGCTTATGTGAAGCATCGATGGGGATGGGAGGAACTCGACCGTCTCGCCGGACTTCAAACCACACATGACTTGCCTGTGAATCCGGACCTTCTCATCGGCTGGGAGGCACCTCACTCCAGCAAAAAATGGTTGCGAAAGTGGAAAGAAACCAGTCTTGCAGTGGCAGCAATCTGGGTTTTGGGGACGTTTTTGATCTATACCCAGTTCAATCCATCTGACGTGGAAGAACTATCCAAAAACACACCAGTTGTTGTTGAGAGAATACGTCAAATGGATCTCCAGGATGGCTCCAGCATCGAGCTGAATCATGATGCTGCTGTGTTAGTGGATTACAGCGCTGAGGAACGTCGGGTTCAACTCCTTGCAGGTGAAGCTAGTTTTGATATCGCAAAAGATCCTAAACGACCGTTTGTGGTGGATGTTTCCGGAATACGTTTTCGAGCATTAGGTACCATTTTCAATGTCCGATACAACCAAAACGAGGTCGATCTGATCGTTACCGAAGGGCGAGTTCAGGTGATGGAACAAGAAGATGAATACGTTGAAGAAACCCAAACTCCCGCCCACGAACCGATTGTGGAACAATCTCAACGGGCTATCGTGACCCTCACAGAAAATCGCCCAAACATCCAAGTGCTCGAAATTGATAGTCACCAGATCATTGACGAACTCATCTGGAGACCCGAGCTCATCGACTTCAATCAAGAACCACTATCGGTAATTGTGGATGAGTTTAATCGACGAAATAAGGTTAAGATGAAGATCGATGACGAACAACTTACCTCTCTTCGGCTAACCAGCATCTTCTGGTCGGACAATGTTGAGGGATTCGTTCGGCTCCTAGAATCTAATTTCGAAGTGAGCGCCAGATGGAGTGGAGAAAATCTCATTCTCCTGTCTCGGAACCGTTAGTCTTCTCTGCCCATTAACCCTACACGAGTGGAAAAAAAACAAGCCATCCCTGTGACGATGTTACTCAGCGCAGTCGCACTGCTGACGTTGCTATCTTGCTCGCCTGAACCCAAGCATTCCTTTTCTGTTTCCGAGGGTTATGCCGTAAATACACTTAAGGTCTACGCAAGCCAGGCGCAGGTAGAAATCCTCTTTGATCCTACATCCGTAAGAGGAATTAAGACGAATGCTCTAGTAGGAAGCCATGATACCGAAAGTGCCCTCGAAATCATGACGAGAGGCACTCCCCTCAAATTTAACAAAGACCCCAAAACTGGTGCTTATGCAATATTACTGGATATCTCAAAAGTTCCTGAAGCACCTACCAAACAAGTTTCATCTACAGAAAAATAACCTACATCTAAACACCCCAAAGACTAATTAGATAAATCCCCAAAATGCTATCCCGTTTGAGCATCGCTAGAGTCAAAATTGCAGCGTTATCGATACTAACGTACGGTATCTTTGCGTGTTGGTGCTTTAGCGACAGGGAACGGGAATTTTCGATAGAGTCTGGAGACGCGGCTTCGAGATTACTCGAATTCGCAAAGGCAGCAGGGATCAGCATCGTTTTTCAAGCGGATCAACTGGAAGGTATCAGGACAAACACGATCTCAGGAAGCAAAACACCAAGCGAAGCGCTTAAACTGATGCTCGAAGGCACCCCACTTGGCTTTGATGAAGATGCCGAAACAGGGGCCATCGCTGTAGTCAAAAAACATAAAAATGACTTTCTTTCGGAGAATTCGGGAGGTAACCCGGGTTCTTCAAACGATAACAACCCTAATCAACAAAACACAAAAGATATGAACCCTAAAAAACCTATGTTAAACAAGCTGCTAAGCGGTTTAACGGGAATAGCAGTCGCGGCAGTCACGCCAATCACTGCACAAGATGCCGTAGACATCGATGAGGATATCTACGAACTCTCTCCGTTTGTTATTCAAACAGAGGAAGGATGGAGTGCGACAGAATCCCTCGCGGGCAGTCGTTTGAAAACAGACCTCAAAGACGTTCCCGCAGCAATTGAGGTCATGACCCTCGATTTCATGGACGACTTTGGAGTCAACGACATGGAAGAAGCGATCATCTATTCACTCAACGTTGTTGGCCCCGAAGACCGAGTTACTGGTAATGGTTTCGGATTTGGTGTAGATCAAATCAGGAACTTTAGCAGCATCCGTGGTATTGCTGGAGCACAGCTCTCTCGAAATTTCTTCGCAATTCAAATGCCTACGGACAACTATAATGTAAGCCGTTTGACTATCGCTGCGGGACCACAAGCCGTTCTATTTGGAACCGGAAGTCCAGCAGGTGTGATGGATGTAACCTATAATCGAGCAGAATTGTCCAAGGATTTTGGAACATTCCGAGCTCAATTTGATAACTTTGGAGGTGATCGTTACACAATCGATTACAATAAAGTTATAATCGATGGGAAATTAGCCATTCGCGCAGCTGGACTAAAAGAACGCAGGAAGCAGGAATGGGATCCCAATCACGATGATCGTGAGCGCTACTATCTAACGGCCCTCTTTCGTCCATTTGAAAAGACAACTCTATCCGTTCACTTTGAAGACGTGCATATGGATCGCAACCGTGCGTCCAGAATGTTTCCAATTGATAACATAAGCCCCTGGTTTAAGTCAGGTGCACAAGGTTTTGCAAATACTTGGAACAGTACAGGAGCCCCACATCTCGGCGATATATTTGTACGCAACCCAGACAGGGTGACTATGGTTTATGGCAATGATGATGCTGGGTTACTCCCTCAAAGTTATAATGATTCTGTGAGTGTAAGAGGTCCAAACGAACTTCCGGGCATTGCAAATCAAGACAATGATCGTGATGGATGGACTTTAACCAATCATCAGGACTGGCTAGCCGTTGACGGAAACATTCGAGGAACTTCCAGGTTTCAGGAAGCTGATTCGAAACAGTTTCTGATCACTCTGGAGCAACAAATTACCGACAAGCTATTCATAGAATTAGCATACAACAAAGAAGAGTACAGAGATCATAATTGGAGTTCAGCTAATTCAAATACTGTTGATGTGGATCCAAACCTCTATCTCAACGATGGTGTGACGCCAAATCCGAACTTCGGAAAACTCTATGTTGACGGAACACCAAGCTTCTCTAATGGAGAGGATGATCTCGAAAGCTGGAGAGCTTCAGTTTCTTATGAATTCGACTTCGCTGAAAAGTTCCAGAATAACAAAATCTTCAAATGGTTTGGTCTGCACCGAATGGGTGCATTGATTTCACAGGATAAAAGTACTCACTGGGACCAACAAGGCATGCGTTATCGCTTCGTTCCAGGTCCAGGAGAAACAGATCCTGTTTTTGATTTCACTAACAACTTTTCTAGCATAGGTTCTCGTCGCTGGGCAAGCCACAATACCCGTCAGCTCCTGCTTCGATACTACTTGGAAGACGGTTCAGATCATTCCAGAATGTTGGACGATTATGTGTTTGACGGTCGCCCGGTTACAATTCCAACTGCTGATGGTAGTTATACGATCAACCCACTAGACAATGGTTATACCAATGCTGATGGTGCTCGCCTAATTGCAGGTAATGGTGCTACCGGGAGTTACACCATCAACGATAGCTGGATGTTAACCTGGCAGGGATTCTTCTTGGATGGTAGAATTGCGACCACCTATGGTTATCGTGACATCGAAGCGAAAAGCAAGATTCCAAATGGTTCAGTCAGGGACAATACGACAGGACTATGGCCATACTACAGAGATCTTGCATTCAATGAGGAATGGGGTGAAACCCAAAGTGGTATTGTACGCACACGTGGTATCGCAGTTCACCCACTTCGCGGTCTTGATCTGGGAATCATCAGTGACTTAACATTCACCTATAACAAATCAGATACTTTCCAGCCTAACATCGGAAAATTTGATCCTTATGGTACCGAATATCCTGGTGCTGAGGGTGAAGGTGAGGACATTGGCGTGCGCGTTGATTTGTTTGATGGGAAATTTACTGTCGAGTATACCGATTTTAAATTGAAAGCTGAACCTTACCGCGTAGCGAATACACCATTTCATGCTTGGCGTGATCCTCTTTGGAATATGGAGAACCGTATTCGAAGTCTTTGGCCAGATGTTCCAACTATTAACGTTGGGGAAGGTGGATTCCGTGACAACGGTCGTGCAAACTACTGGATCATGAGCCAAAGAGATTCAGAAGGTTATGAAATTTCGATTTCTGCGAATCCTATCAAAGGTCTTAACCTTAGGTTTACCTACACAGATCGTGAATCTATTGAATCGAACATTGGACAAGTATGGTTTGATTGGCTAGATGAACGCTTACCTGTGTGGCAAAGTATCAATGTTCCTGAAGGCGGTGTTGAAAATCCACGTGATCTAGATGATGACGGAGTAGTCGGAACCTGGACTTGGGATACTGCGTTCTTTGCTGATAATGATCCAAACATCTCACTCGCGGATCAATATCAAGATGTCGTTGTAAATGGACGAAATGGTTCTGCAATCATTCGTGCTTTAGACGGTAAAGGGAACGAATTTGATCGTTCGAAGATGTGGAACTTCAATGCTAACTACAGCTTCCGCGAAGGTCATTTGAAAGGTTTCAAAGTTGGTGGTGCCCTTCGCTGGCGTGCAGCTGCTCTGTTAGACTACGGATTCACCGTTCTTAATGGAGAGGAAATTGTTGATTTAAACAACCCATACTATGGTGAAGACGAACTCAAACTGGATTTAGCTCTCACCTACAATGGAACAACTGATCTAATATGGGGTGAACGCGATTACCGCGTTCAGCTGAATGTCCGTAATGCAATGGATACAAATGGTGCAGTTCCCGTCATGACAGATGTGAATGGAGCACCAACACGACTCGCCCGCACCGAGGGACGTCGTATCATCTTCTCTTTTGAAATCGATCTGTAATCTGTAGTAGTCAGGTCATATTCAAATCGTAACTAATGAAACCCGTCGGAGAAATTCGGCGGGTTTTTTGTGTAAATCACGCCATTGTGGTAAACAAACCAACACTCCCTATTCCCAAATCCAGGAGATCTGATCGCAGTACCAGACCGAAACATCATCCCTGAGCGTTTTCAAATACAGCTCCAAATGACCGGATACGGTATCCTCCATCAATTGCTCTTCCATTTCGTTTCGAATAAGCGTAAAAGGAATTTTTCGGGGATTTGAACCAGCTCGCTTGACGAAGTAAAAATACTTTCCGTCCTTCTTATAAACAACCGACTTTCTGTTTTCCTCTATCCGACACAACTCCAAAAGAACATCTTCATAATGCTCATCATAAACAGATACTGTTAGAAGTTTCGTAGTTCCTCTTACCGCTTTGCCTTGTCTTGAAAATTCTGCGCTTCTCCGATCGTTGAACCAGAAAAACTCGACTTCAAAAACACTATCACATTTTTCAGTGATGTTCTCATAGATCTCCATAATACCACTTTCCACAAAAGCAGATTTGGAATGTCTCAATTCATCTATATATAAATTGTATATGGTGTTATAACGAAAAAACTCTTCTTCAAATTTATAAAATTCTTTCTCAATCGAGTTTAAATCCTCAAGTTGACTCACTTTACAAAGACAAACTACATATTCCTTTACTAAATCACGAAAACTCTCTTCACTATCGATTTTCCTCCTCACCATACTTCCATTATAAAAATCGACTATTTCAGAGACGTCTAATTTCAGTTGTCGGCCATTATTGCTGTATTTACAAATCCACTCTCCATCATCTGGAAAATCAATTTTCTCCTGAGAATCTCCTAACAATTGATCCGGCGATAGAGACCTAAGTTGAGGTTCGTTCCATTTGATCTGTGCGCGTTCCAAAATCTGTTGGTTTCGCTCGCGGATCACGTTTCGCAATAACCGAATTCGATTCCTATCCGTCTTCTTCATGTTGTAGTCCGCCAACCAAATTCTCAATTTTGTCAAATCATAAACTTCCCCTTCCACAAGATCATCATTCAGAAGCAGATCACCGTGAAAGGTTCGATTGTAGAGAGAGTTCCTTGATGCGATCAGCATGTAGTCGCCGACAACTTGAACCGCTTTTGCGACAGCTGCTTCATCCACCTTCGAATTCGCGAGGAGATCATTTACAATCATTAGTTTTCGCGTCCACTCCTCTAGCCAAGCTCGAACCTGTTCTATTTCTATAGTAGATGCACTAGGGAGGTTAGAAAACTCCCGGGCTAATTCCCTCCTAAAAACATAAAAGGGAACTTTGATTTCTCCCACTACAAAAGCGGGTTCTTCCACCGCCGAGAAGGCTGAGAGTCCTGGGATCAAAAACAAAAAGACCCCCATTTTCGAAACGAAAACAGGAGCCATTCTCAAATACCTACGAATGTTTTTTACCATTCAATATATACGTCTGCAGAGGCGTAAGGGCCATCCGCTTCACCCCAAAGATAATACTCTCCAGCTGGCCAGTTGTTAGCGTATTCGATCATCGAATCCCAAACCCATTCATCGGCACCAGATCCCCATTGGACAGACGGAAAGCTTTGCGCATATACCCAGATCGAATTCCCCGCTCCCGGTCCCGACAGTTCAGCGTCAGCCCAGGCTCCTTCAATGTTTGAATCGTGCCCTCCTTCTTTGTTGAGATAAGCATCTGCGTAGGCATAACCCCATACAGTGGATCCGGCGGGAACCGTTACTGTTAGAGAATCCGACTGCTTGTCTTGATTCCAATCTGGCATGACCAGAATATCCGCACTATCGGCGGATAAAACATTGGTGGAGAACAACACCAATATTGATAATTTCATCAATGATTTCATATTTTTATTCGTTGAGGTTTATACTTAAAACACCTAAAAACCAGGTATTTCAAAAAGATGAAAAACGATGTGAGGTAAAACGATTCTAAGGACAATTTTCTTTTTCTTAAAATATATCCTAGAGAACAAACATTCCACAGAGAATAGCTTAACTAATTTAAGGTAATTAGATCTTTATTTAGCAAACATTTCACATTCACTATCAACAAAACAGACTATTCAAAAGAACGATATTCACACAATTACTTTAAAGATATAAACACTTAGAAAGAAACTCATTAAAATGGAATATTCATCTAAAATAGGCAAGAATTCCTCCAGGAAGTAGAAACCACAAAACTTTCAACATGAATTCCAGTTTGACTAAAGACGGCTCCTCGATCATATAACTTCGGACATTTCGTTAACCCCCATTATATCCCAACATGAATAGACGAACCTTTATTCGTAATTCTGCCTTGGCTACTGCCCTGCTTCCATTCGGACTTAAAACATACGGAAAAAATCCTGCTCTCGATCTGGATGTTAAGATTCAGAAAATTGTCTGTTATCGGGTGAAATACACGAGGCCCAGAATTGTTGCTGGAAACTCAAAATACAAACTGGCTGGCGGAGGTCGACACGACTGGATGATCGCACTTTTTGCGGACAACGGCATCGTCGGCATCGGTTCAGCCCCGAGATATGGCAAACCATCTCCATCCGATTTTCCAGTAGGTAAAACAGTGGGTGATCTGCTCGGAAAATATCAAAAACAAACGGCACAAGAAATCGGGACCACGGCATTGTGGGACCTAGCGGGTAAAACGCTGAAAAAGCCAGTTTACAAGCTTCTAGGTGGCCATCGAAAGCCAGAAGGGATTCAAGTCTACGATGGTTCCATCTACATGGAAGAATTGATCAACCGGGACGCCAACTCCGCTTATCGTAATCCCAATGCTCCATATGGGAACCGTCCCAGCTGGAAGGACATTTTCAAAGAGGCAATTGACGTCTCCAGGGCACACGGTCACGACTTTGTCAAAGTCAAGATTGGCAGAGGTTCTCTTCATCTTGATCGCGTCGCAGGCAATATTCAGGATGCTGCAGTATTGAGACATATCCGGGATTATGCAGGTGAAACATACAAAATAGGAGTCGACGCCAACGATGGTTACCGACTCGAAGATACTCTCTGGCTACTCAAAGAGCATGGAGATCTGAACCTCTCCTTCATTGAGGAAATGTTCCCTGAAGATCTTGAAAAATATCAAACCGTTAAAGAGGTGATCCGCTCTCACAAACTGTCAACCAAGATCGCAGACGGTGAAAATTGGAAGACTCCTACCGACCCAGGAGTTCCCGAACTAATCCACTCAGGAGTGATCGACGTCTTACAGGGAGACATGCGAATGTTCCAAATTGAGGGCATTTTGAAGGAGGCTGAGCTGGCTCAAAAAGCAAAATCGCCTGTGTGGATCGCTCCGCACAACTGGGGCTGCGAATTCGCGTTCTACGTCATGATCCACATGGGAAATGTCATTCCTAACTACTACGGAGCAGAACACGATGTTGGAACCATCAACACGCCTATCTACAATACCGAGGGTTACAAAATCAACAATGGCCGCTGTTTCGCACCTGAAGCGCCAGGATTCGGAGTCGAATTGATCACCGATAAACTGAATGACGTGGAAATTGTTTATCAATTCGGTTGATCAAAAGATGAGCAGCTTTATTTCTTTGTTCACCCTTTCATCAATTTTAGCCCTGAGCCTTCATGTAAAATCAGAGCATCTCTGGAAGGGCACTTTTGACGATTGGAGTGTGGGTTTTAAATCTGAACCCAGAGAAAGAGATCACTATTGGAAAATAGCACCTAATGGAGAACTTCATGTGCTGGGAGACAGCAGCTACCAAACTCAAAGCGGGCTACGCACCAATCAAAAATTTGGGAATTACATCCTGACTCTGGAATACAAATGGATGACGCCTGGTGAAGGTCCTAAATTTGGTAACAGCGGGATTTGGATTCACGGACAAGAAGGATGGGATCGCGCAGGCGGTGCATTCCCAAAATCAATTGAAGTTCAGTTGAAGAAAAAGGCAGCAGGCGATCTGCTGAGAAAAGGACTCGAAATCGATGAAGAGCCAGGGCAGAGAAGCGAAGGAGAAGCCGTCTTCAGAAGAGGCGATGAATCTGTCCTTGAATATTTTTATAACCGATGGAACAAGGTCAAAATAGTCTGCCATGAAGACACCATCAGCGTCTGGCTCAATGACGTGTTCATCAACAAAGCGATCCATTGCAGGACCAGGGATGGTGAGCCCGTAACCTCAGGCTACATCACCCTACAATCGGAGATCCAGAATCTTGCTTTTCGGAACATCGTCATCGAACCCATCAAAGGATAATTCCTAAAAACTTGCTGGAGAATACGAGACTTTTGGCTGAGTTTTCCATTACGCAGAGATCTGTTCACCCATGGAGCATCCAACTGCTTCTAAGATTTTAGTCAAAGGTGAACCAATCCATTCCAAATATTCAATATCATCAAAATCGAAAACCATGGGAATGCCCTTTTGATCCCGCGAAAGGGGAATGTGACTCAGACACTGGCGGTAGCCCAAACTTTCGAAAAACGCCCTACGCCCTTCTTTCGCAACTGTGAAATCAAGCTTCTTCCCCTGACTTTTCAGAGATGGAAACACCTCTGCCAACAAACGCACAAATGTGCGCGATTCATCCTGAAAGGAGTTCGTATAAAATTCGGTAGTGAAGGTCGTTCGATTAGGGAAATCAGGGCCGAAGACTTCAAGATCTTCGACAATTCCAAAATCCCTGGCGGCCCGAATACTTGTTTCTACCCTCAGGACCGATGTCATGCGTTCCTCTTGTTCGGAATAGAACCACCTGGAACAAATCCAATGGTCTAAGTTACTGGCATCCTGCATTTTATCTGCAGGGTGGATAAGGGCGGAACCCATGCGATTTGAGTTTTGGAAAAACAGGATTCGCTCGTAATCCTTTGATGTAGCTGCTCGTTTGACTTGGAAGTTCATCTTTCGAGGGGTTAATGGTTAACGTCTTCTTCGGTTGTGTTCGGGATTCATTCGTCCGATCGAATGGATAAATTTGGATAACTCTTCGCGGTCCAACCGCTCATCTTTGTTTTGATCAAAGGCATGCAGCAGATGTCCTTCAGCTCCGCGACCGGAATGAGGTCGCAGTCCGTGTTCGGCACCTCGAGCTGAACCCCGGTTCGGTCTTGAATGACCACGCTCCTTGCCATGATGAGAGGGGTGAGGTGGTGGGATCAGTTCATGCAGATCCCTCAAAAGCATAGAAAACTCGCGTTGATCGATCGCGTCACTTCCGTCTGAGTTGTAATGCTCCATGATCGCATCGACCATGGCTTCTCGTAGAGGAGAATTAGTTGGCTTTTTCTCGTAAGAATAAATCTCGCCCGAGAGAGACAAAGTCCCGATCGTCACGAAGATTGCTAGGTATAAAAGTGCTTTCATGAGTGGCTCCTGTTGATCAGATTGTGCCACCATACTAACCTTTGAAAGTGAACGGTTTCTGAATGCGAAGATGACAAAAGTGTCATTTTGTAGAGGTTGATTAATTCATTTTTGCATCGTATAAATTCACACGGAAAAGGAGTTCACCAAAGGGAAAGGACCGAAGATGAAAGTACTGGTGGCAGAAGATGAGGCGAAAATTCGCAACTTTATAGACAAGGGTCTCAAAGCAGAGGGATTCAATGTGGACAGTGTCGGAAACGGTGAAGATGCACTCATCCTCGCAAATCAAGAACCTTACGATGTAATTTTGCTCGATATCATGATGCCGGAAAGGGACGGGCTGAGTATTCTGAAGAATCTCCGATCGAATAAAATCAATGTTCCGGTGATCCTTGTAACCGCACGAGGAGAGTTGGATGATCGCCTTGAGGGGCTCAACCTCGGCGCCGACGACTATTTGCCCAAGCCTTTTCATATCGATGAGTTGATCGCCCGCATCCGCGCCGTGTGCAGAAGAACCACCGGAGCTCAGATGAATCTACAAACCATCGGTGATCTCGTAATCAACCATGCCACTCGCGAGGTGAAAAGGGCAGACCACGAAATCGAATTTACCCAGAGAGAATTCTCCCTACTTGAGCTGTTGAGTCGTTCCCCGGGAAGAGTCTACACTCGCATGCAAATTCTCGAATATGTGTGGAACTATGACTTCGATCCCAACACGAATCTAGTGGATGTCTACATCAAACGAGTACGAAAAAAACTGGATGAGTTTGGAGATCCGCTGATCGAGACAATTCGAGGAGTGGGCTACCGTTTTAAAAAACCGGATTAATGGCGATTCTCAAAACATACAGAATAGAGCTTGTCGCCCTTACCATGCTGGTCAGTGCACTCTCGCTAGCCGCTTTCGGGTTGATCAGCTGGCGTATCATTTATCAAGAAAAACAGTCACAAGTCGATCTTCGCCTGGAAAGTGCCGCTGGACGCTACGCCGCACAAATATTCACCAAGGGCCATCCTCCACGCAGAGACGCAATGTTCATTGCGGATAACATGGATGAGATTAATCAATCGAGTATCGGGATGGCCATCATTCACTACCGTGATGGACTCAGGTGGAGCAACAAAGCTTGGCCAGACGGTATCAAGCTATTCAATTACCGGGAAGAAGTGCTGGAGCTCACTCGCCTGCCCGAAGACGCACCTGGAGAGTCAGGTCGCCCACGGCCCAGATTGTCAGAGACTCCTCCTGGAGAAAGAGAACGGCAGCGACCACGATTGTCCGAAAACGCGAATGAAAGTAGAGAACGTCCACGGCCAAGATTCCTTCCTAGAGAAGAAGAATTTGATAGCAACGATATTTCGGCCGATCAAGGAAGGCCTCTTCCAAACAAAGGGCGACCTGAAGGCCTCATCGGCTATCAACAAACCCGTTTTGAAACCATCACTTTAAACAACGAACACATTCGCATGCTAATCTTACCCGCGGATCGCACGGTGATGCTTTTTGCTCTAAATCTGTCGCAAATCGAATCCGAGATGAAGGAGACAAGTAAGGCCTTCTATTTGGCCCTGCCCCTGGCAGTTTTGCTTTCCGGAATCGGAGCTTTTCTGTTGGCGGGAAGAGCCCTTGGTCCCGTTCGTAAGCTTTCAAAATCTGCTCAGAGCGTAAATGCGAGAGGTCTTGATCATCGCATTGAGAAAAACAGAGAGCACCTGGAGTTCAGCCGACTCATTGATGTTTACAACGCCATGCTGGATCGGCTCGAAAAAAGCTTCACCCAAGCAAAAAGGTTCAGCGCCGACGCCGCTCACGAACTCAACACTCCACTGACGATCCTTCATGGCCATCTGGACGACGCTATTCAATCAGCTTCTGCCGGTTCACCAGACCAGGAACGCTACGTCATGCTTATGGAGGAGGTGACGTTGCTTCGAGACATCGTCGACAAGTTACTGATGCTCTCAAAAGCCGATGGTGGAAGACTTAGAATCGATCTCAAGCCTGTCGAATTTTCGACTCTGGTTGAGTCGGTCCTTGAAGACGCGGAAGTGATGGCCGACCACCTGTCATTTGCGATTTCGATCGATTTGGGCCTCGAAGTGAATGGTGACGCTCAACTTCTGAGGCAGCTTGTGCTCAATCTTCTCTCCAATGCGATCAAATACAACCGTGAGAAAGGCATCGTATCCGTAAGGCTTACTTCCAACTCAGATGAGGTGGTGCTAAGCATGACCAACACTGGAGAGCAGATCCCCAACGACAAAGCCGAGCAACTCTTTGAAAGATTTTACCGAGTAGATTCTGCGAGAAACCGAAAGAAACAGGGACTCGGGCTTGGGCTTTCACTCGCCAGAGAGATCGCCGTCGCCCACAATGCAGATCTGATTCTCGCTGAAAACGTGAAAGACCGCATCACCTTCGAGCTCCGGATGAAAATAGCTTAATTTTTCTTTGATTACTCCTAAAGCTTTTGTAGTCTCCTGCCTAAACAGAAACTCCTTCAACTATGCAAAAACTCAATCTTCTCGTAAGCCTTGTCGTTGCTCTTTGCCTACATATAAGCGCTTTGGGCGCACCGGAAATCGAAGATTTCTTTGAAAGATCTCAAGTCTATACACCAAAGCTTTCTCCCAGCGGTAACCACGTTGCTTTCCTGAGTCCTGTTAAAGGCAAAGAATACTGCCTAAAAATCTACGAAACTAAAACTGGTGAAACGAGTGAATACAGAGCTGAAGAAAATCAGGGTATTTTCAGATTTTATTGGCTGGATGATGAATGGATACTGTTTCTGGTCTATCCGAGATTAGGACGCTACAATACCAGAGGATATACAACAACCGGGACCTATGCGATCAATATTAACGATCCGGAAAAAGTGGCGGTCTTAAATGTAAATTCGAACGCATCATTTGTAGATCGTCTGCCCAGTGATTCAAATCAGTTTTGGATGAGCGTAAACTACTGGAAGCGCGCGGGAGGCGGGCAATACAAACACTTCAACGAGCTTATAAAATATGATCTCACCAAAAGTTCTCCTAACAAAGGAACGACTGCCACCACATTTGCGCTTCTCGGTGCGCCCGTTAAAACGATCAAGTCACCGATAAACAAATTGGCAAGTTATTGGGTCACAGATCTGGATTCAAAACCACGAATAACAATTTTATTTGATCAAAAATCTTCAGAATACACCTACAACCTGTACGACGATGAGAATGAGCGCTGGAAGGAGATTTCCCTAGATCCGCTCAATTGGACTATCCTTGGTTTTTCCGACAAAAGTAAGATTCTAGTTAACGGCTGGTTCGATAAGGAGTACGTCTCGTTATACGAATTTGATTTGGCAAAAAACGAATTTACGCAACTCATATACAAAGAAGATGGTGTTGATGTAAGAGTGTCACCCAGATATCGCTATCGGAATGGTAACTATGAATTATTAGGTTATCGCTGCGAAGGGAAGGCGGTACACAACGTGTGGATGGATGATAACTTGAAAGCTTACCAAGGAGCGCTTGAGGCTACTTTTCCTGGGCTGAACCCCAGGATTGTAAGTTTCTCGAACGATTTGGACAAATTCATCGTTCTTACAAGTAATCCTCAATCCCCACCAGAGTATTACCTATGTGATGTTAAGAAATCTAAAATTAGTCTATTTTCTAAGTCACACCCGAATTTAAAAAAAGAAAGCCTTTCCCAGGTTTTTAATTTTAAATTTAAAACTGACGATGGACTAAAGCTTGAGGCTTTTTTAACCAAACCTAAAACTCCTCTCTCTGAAAAACCACCGCTAGTGGTGCTAATTCACGGAGGACCCCATGTTAGAGATAACTGGGACTTCAATAGCACCGTTCAGTTTCTTGCAAGCAGAGGCTACAGCGTTCTGCAGGTGAATTATCGAGGCTCTTATGGTTACGGAGAACAGATCTACGAAGATTATGGCTACCGTTTTGACCTGATGATGGATGACATCAAAAAAGCTATCGATCTTGTCGTTAAACAAGGCATTGCTGATCCTAAAAAAATTGCCCTCATGGGCGGAAGTTTTGGTGCATATTCATCAGTCTATTTGGCCGCAAGTTACCCTGAAGCCTTTCGATGCATAGTGGCGACTGCAGGAATTTACGATTTCGAAAAAGAACTCAAAGAACTGCGCAAAGGCACATTCAGAGGAAAACGTTTCAGTGGGGAATACAAGATTCTATCTGAACGACTCGGCGACTTAGAAAATGATCTCGACTATGTAAGAAAGGTATCCCCCATCAATATCGCGCATCAAATCAAATGCCCAACTTTAGTTGTGCACGGCATTGACGACAGCGTTGTTTCGTTTAAACAATCGAAGGAGTTAATTGAGGTATTAAAATCAGCAGATGTAGTACTCGACTACTACTTCAAGTTCGCCGAGGGACACGGTTTCTTTGAAGAAGAGAACATAGTAGAATACTATGAAAAAGTAGAAGCGTTTCTCTCGAAATACCTGCCGACCCATTCCTAATCAGCCGCAAGTTCCATCTTTGCGCTGATGAATGCCGACTCCATTGCCGTCAGGGTCTTTGATGTAAGCCATGTAACAAGCTGGACTTTCGAAAACATCAAAAGAAATTTCTACTCCCTTTTGTTTGAGTTCGGCAATTGTATCGGCTACACTCTCTACTGCAATTGCTACTGAAGCTCCACCAATATTTGCATCACGCTTTTCAGTCTCTTTAGGACAGTAAAGAGCAAGTGTGGTGGGTTGGATATCAAATTCCACCCAACAGTTCTCAAAAACCTCGCCTTCAACGGATAATCCGAGTGTGTCCCGATAGAACTCTATCGCACGCTGTAGGTCGTTTACTTCGTATAGAAAGAAATCAATAGCCAGAGGATTCATACAAATTAACGAAAACGATCTTTTCTAAATCACAAGTGCTATCTGATGGTTATTCGTCGAAAATCACTATTAGCCACAAAGACAGGAGATTTGAAGAAATCTGCCCGTGTATCTTATACACTAACCCGAGTGCACCGGACGCATCCGGCTTAGTGCGCATGTCGCATAAGCGTTAGTGTAATGGTCACACGCACATTAGTGTATATCATGCACGGAGTAAGCATAAACTTCAATCCAACTCAGCAAAGTCTTTGGCGCACTATGAAACAGCAAGACTCTGATCATCTGGTAGTCCTGCACCTTGCTTGTATTATTCCACTTTGTACATTGCAGCTCCATGTGGAGGGATTTTGACACTCAAAATATCGCCTACCCTTACCTTCTTCTGATGCCAAAGGTCCCTCATTCTTTTAGGCTTTTTCATCCCCAGATCACTAATCTTGATTTCAATGACCTCGGCTTCTTCTCCCAGGTTAAACAAAGCAAGAAACTTTGCGTCATCTCCGTGATCGGAGAGCCAGACGACTTGATTTCCTTCTCTGTAAAACAGTTTAGGATCACTACCTTCTATGTTTGCCTGAAGCACTTCTTCGTTGGTGATAATGGATTCCGTAAACTCGTCCAACACAGCAAGATCACCACCAAACATCAAAGGTGAGCGGGTGATGCACCA
>JAKSBQ010000332.1 GCA_022361075.1 Opitutales bacterium
GTCTACGTTAGCTTTGATTCTCGATCATTCAATCATGTATTCCGAAAATTCGGGTTTACGCGTCTAGTTTTATCGTCCTAAGTAGATCTTTTTCAAGTGGATAGGTACCATGACCCAGCAACATATCGTTAATCTTTTGGATTCAATACCAGTCTCAGGACGAGGAAACCGTGAACTTTGGGAAGTTTCATTACGTGAATGTTACGCAAAACTGACCTCAGCAGGATTCAAAAACGAGTTCATTGATGCCTGGGTGCTTGCCTGCAGAGAGTTAAAGCAAATCAATTGGCTTACTCAGTTTCTTTCAGGCATCCGGGCAGAACATCCAACGGCAGACGAAACAGTAATCTATATCAACGAAAGCGTCGATTCCTCCCCTTACAGCATTCAAAACTGGATAGAGGCGTTTCACCACTTCCATAAAAAATCTGGAGTGCTGCTAAAAGACACCAAACCTAGCCGAGTTTTTGCTTATCTCTCCTGCTGTGCGGAATATGCAAAAATGAATTCAGTAGCCCCCGATTTCTTAGAATTGCTTGATGAAATGCTCAGCAACTACGGCTTCGACAACCGTGACGAGTGAGGATTCTTAGTTCTTAATGTGTCTTTTTGCTGCAAAATTGAGAAATAGTAAAATGCATATTAAAACAAAACATTATAGCATAGACTGCGTTAACTAATAGGTGAAGAAGACGATTATGCTTGTTCATTCACTTAATTAGAAATCATCAAACATGAAACACTATCTTAAAGCATTCCTCTCGTTAACCATTCTCGGTTTAGTGGCAAGTACATCAAGTTTTTCTGCTACGTTTTCTGAAGAGCAACTTGCTAATTCTTTCAGTTTGGGGGAGGTTGATAAAAAACCAGATCCCATTTCTCAACCACAGCCCGTGATTACGGACGAACTTCGAAATCAAAAAGGAAAGGTATACGTCGCATTCATAGTAAACAAAAAGGGCAAAGTCGAACAGTTGAGATGCATCAAAAGCGATTCTCCAAAACTTCGTACAGCTGTTCTGGATGTTGTAGAGAAATGGAAATTTAAACCTGCGGAAAAGGGAGACAACAAAGTAGCAGTAAGAGTAGTTTTACCTATTCGAGTCGATTTCTCTTAAAATTTCGAAAAAGCTTTTTTAGAGAACTCAGCTCATAGAAGAGCTGAGTTTCTTATTTTGCTAACCTAGACTTTCCAACTTAGGCACTGAATCGAAAAGCTTCTTTGTATACTCACACTGAGGGTTCTCGTAAATCTCATCCGAGGTCCCAGTTTCGACTATTTTGCCAGCATTCATCACCGCGACCTGATCACTGATGTGCTCGATAACCGCTAAATCATGAGCGATGAAAAGGTAAGTAAACCCAAATTGTTCCTGGAGATCCTGCAACAGATTGATGATCTGTGCCTGCACGGAGACATCGAGAGCACTGACGACCTCGTCGCAAATGATCACCTGAGGTTCTACTGAAATTGCCCTGGCAATTCCGATCCGCTGGCGTTGTCCCCCACTAAACTGGTGCGGATATCGCTGCATCGCTGAGGAATCTAACCCAACCTGGGTCAGCAATTCCGAGATCCGTTCACGTCGTTGTTCTTTTTTCCATTCTTTGAAATGCAGTTTCAGAGGCTCTTCCAGAATCATTCCTACTGTATGTCTCGGATTGAGAGTATGAAACGGATCCTGAAAAATCATCTGAATCCGTTTCTTCTCCGGCAGCGTCTGCATGCCAAGATTTTGAAGAGTCTTCCCCTCGAAAACGATCTCGCCTTGATGAACCGGGGCCAGCCCGACTAATGCCCTCGCCACTGTGCTTTTTCCACTGCCGCTTTCTCCGACAAGTCCAAACGTCTCGCCCTTTCGCATCTGAATCGACACATCATCCACAGCTTTGATCCAGCCATGATCGCTCTCCTTACGCTCCCCGTGAACGCGGTATCGCACAGAGAGGTTTTTTACCTCCAATATGAAGTCGTCCACTCTCATGTTGATGTTGCTAATGTTTTCAATCGGTGTTTGCGATCACCCAATCTGGGAATACAACTGATCAAACCCTTTGTGTAGTCTTCTTTCGGGTTTTTGAGAATCGAATCGCTCTCGCCCTGCTCCACAATCTTTCCGCGATGCATCACCACGATGCGATCAGCGAATCCATCAACAATTCCAAAGTTGTGTGTGATCAGGAGAACAGCCATCTGATGCGTTACTTTCAGCTCCGCGATAAGCTCCAGAATTTGTTTTTGGATGGTCACATCAAGCGCGGTGGTGGGCTCATCGGCGATCAGCAATCTGGGTTGACAAGCCAATCCCATAGCGATCATCACTCTCTGCTGCATACCCCCGCTTAATTCAAACGGATAGGCGTGATAACGTTTGTCGGGCTCTCTGATTCCAACTTCGTCCAAAGCTTCAACTACTGCCTTTTTGTAATCTTTTACCTCCGGCTGGTGAATTTTTACGGCTTCCCTCAACTGCTCACCAATTGAAATCTGTGGATGTAACGATGTGCTCGGTTCCTGAAAGACGTAGGCAAAGTGATGTCCTCGGTAGGCCCGTATTTCCCTGGGACTCAACGTATTCAAATCTTTGCCGTCATAAAACACACTCCCCTTCAACTGACAAGTCGGTGCTGAAGGCAATAATCTGGACAACGCAAGGGCCGTAACGCTTTTGCCGCTACCGCTCTCACCTACAATCGCAACAGTTTCCTGATTCCCAATGTGAAAATTGATTCCTTTTACGACCTCTTTTAGCTCCCCGTGATTTTGGAAAGCAATGCTAAGATCCTTCACTTCAAGAAAATGCGACATTAATCGTAGCAATAACTATTTAAGCCCAAGCGACAAGCGCCATTTGCACATCATCGGACAATCCACTGGGAAACCTTCGATTTCTAGGTTGCCAACGGGAAACTCAGGCCATAAACCAAGGACTTTTGATACCGCAAAAGGTGTCTCAAAGAGTCCCAACAATTGATAAATGAACTTATTAGTGACAGGTGGTGCCGGCTTTATCGGATCGAATTTCGTAAGATACTTGCTGAAAACTCAAACAGATCGCGAAATTACCAAGTTGGTAAATCTCGACAAGCTGACTTACGCCGGCAATCGCGACAGTTTAGCGGATCTCGAAGCAGATGGCAGATATGTATTCGTGGAAGGAGACATCGCTGATGATTCACTGATTCAAAAGCTACTGGCTGATTATAAAATCGATGCGGTTGTAAACTTCGCAGCCGAGTCCCACGTGGATCGTTCGATCGATTCCCCTGAACCGTTTTTTGATACCAACGTCATCGGGACCTTACGCATCATCAACGAATCCCTGAAATACTGGAGAACTCTCGACCAAAACTCGCAAAACGCTTTCCGATTCCTTCATGTCTCCACAGACGAAGTCTACGGCACGCTAAGCCCGGAAGATCCAGCCTTTGAGGAAACTACTCCATTTGCACCAAATAGCCCATATTCTGCCTCCAAAGCAGCAAGCGATCACATCGTAAGAGCCTACCAACACACCTACGGTTTCCCAACACTCACTACCAATTGTTCTAACAATTACGGGCCCTATCAATTTCCGGAGAAATTGATTCCCTTGATGATTCTTAATGCCCTTGAGGGTAAAGACCTTCCAATCTACGGTGATGGCATGAACGTTCGTGATTGGCTTTACGTAGAAGATCACTGCTCAGGTATCTGGGCCACACTTTTCCGAGGTCGTTTGGGAGAAACATACAACATCGGCGGCAAAAACGAAAAGCCTAACATCGAGATCGTGGATACCATCTGTGGCATTCTGGACGAAAAACGTCCACGTCAAGACGGCAAATCCTACAGTTCGCAGAAGATTTTCGTCAAAGATCGTCCGGGTCACGACCGCCGCTACGCGATAAACTGCTCGAAGATCGAATCGGAGCTTGCCTGGTCTCCAGCCGAAACATTCGAGACGGGTATCCAAAAAACAGTTCAGTGGTATCTCAACAACTCCGAGTGGTGTGCCTCGATCACCGAGAAGAAATACGCTCGCGAACGTTTAGGGAAAGCCTAAGAATAGTTACTTATTTTTTTCCAAAAAGGCCTTCATTGCCTCAACAGTCTCATCGCTGAGGTGATGTTCAATCCCTTCAGTATCGGCTGATGCGACTTCGTCGGAAACACCAAGTGAAAGAAGAAAATCTTTGACGAGATTGTGTCGGCGGTAGGCTTTTACCGCGATTTCTCTGCCCTTTTGAGTAAGGGTAACGGATCCTTGTTCTTTCACCAACAATTCCGCTTCCTCCAATCGCGCTAGGGTGCGAATTACCGTTACGTGACTTACCCCAAATACCTCTTGAATATCCGTAACTCTTGTGGTCTTTCCGTCAGACTTAAGTCGAAATACGGCTTCCAGATAATCCTGAGCGATTTCGGTTTGGTGCTGTTTTCGAACGCGTTTGTGATGTGCTGCGTCTTTACTAATCCCAGGAGTGGTATTACTCATTCTTTTGCAATAATCTGACTTGAGGGGAAAACCAAGGGTTATCCGTTTTTCTTTAACACAAAAAGACAACTTATTCTCTTAAAAAAATCAAATTACCCGGTTTAAAGGTGCCCCTACGAACTTAAATGGAATCAAAGGCTGACACCACACGTTTCTTCGAGCATGAAACTCCAAACAAAAAACATCGTCACTTGGATTTGCCAAATCGTTGCAGCTGCAATATTGGCGCAAACACTCTTCTTCAAATTCACCGCACATCCCGAATCTGTAAAACTCTTTTCTGAGCTTGGCATCGAGCCACTAGGTCGAATCGGTATAGGCAGCTTCGAACTCGTTGCAGTCGTTCTTCTTCTCATCCCTAAAACAGCTGTATACGGTGCAGTCCTTTCCATCGGACTCATGAGCGGCGCAATCGTGAGTCACTTCACCCATCTCGGTTGGGACGGGGCGCGAGGTGAACTCGGTATGATGGCTGTTATCGTATGGATCGCGAGCGTCGTAGTGATTTTTATGAGGAGATATTCGCTCCTGCCTCTGCTCAAACGCTTTGGAATCAAGCTCGCAAAACAGTAAGTAAATTAATATCTCCTTCCACACCTTCTTCCCAGACGGAGATTTCAAAACTCAAATCAGAAATGACTTCTTTGATTTCCCTCCGGTCCATCAATAGAAATGCAGTCGACAGACCATCGCAAAGCGCAGCATTCGGCCCCTTGACCCAAACTCTCTTGCGATGCGACTCTCTCGAAGGATAGCCTAAACGGATGATATGAGCACCTTGCGTCTCAAAACTCGAAGAACTTAGGGATTCATTCTTCAAATCAATAGAAAACCCTTCACTTTCGCCTGAAAGATTAACTTTCCAGGAACTACTGAATCCTCTCGCTAGCAAAGTAGAGCCTCCAGCACTCAACAGATAATTCAAATCATCAAAGTCCGAGAGAAGCCGATCTATCACCTCCAGAGCAAATCCCTTCCCTATCCCACCTAGGTCCAAAACTAATCCCTCGGCTTCGCAACTCACTTCTGGACGGTCCTCGTGAATAATAAACCTACCTTCTTCTCGACGACGTCTGGCGAATGTCCACTCTTCCTCACCACTCTGGATCGATCTACCTTCGTCGTCCCGGACAAGTGGCATGAAACAACCCGCTCCAATGTCAAACAGACCATTTGTCAAAACGCCTAATTCCATGGCCATAAGCAAACACTCGTGGCATTCGTTGCTGATTCCGATGCTTTCCCCTTTTTGCAGGTTGTTGATTCGGTAAATATCACTTCCCTGCATAAATCTGCTGAGCAGCGACTCCAAACGTTCAACTTCTCGAAAAGCAAGCGCCGCCAAACTTCCACACCTCTCACGATCTGGATGATCAAATAGGATCTCAAAATGAGTCGCCATCGCTTCATCCCGAAACCGCTGCCTCATCGTTTCACTCATCGGTCGTTTAATTTGGCGTTAATCGCACTCCACTTCTCCTGTGTTACGGCAAGATAAATTGGAAAATTCGGACGAAGCGAGTATGGCAAAAATACGTAAACTTCTTTTTTCGGAAGCTCTTCATAGGAGTCATCTGTTAACAAGAATATATCCCCGTCATCAATGCTCTGAAGTGCTTCATCATATTCAACCTTTGGAAGTCTTCTTAAATACCAAGGTAAGGGCCAAAGATATTCGCCAACTACACGAATTCGCTCATCTCCAAACGTCCCCTCAAGAAAGGATGCCAAGTTACTCACGTTTTTTGAAGTAGGCACGTAGGCCAAAGGATTTTGATCATGCGAATGAAGTGTTCCATTCCAATACTGAGTCGAACGAACCTGAACAAACAGCAATAACGCAAAAACCAACGCTAAACCCGCTTTGCCCCAATTGCCCCTCGAGTTCCATAAACTCTGAAATCCTAGACCTGCCAAAATGAGAAGCTGCAACCAAGTCACAAGTAAGACCCAGGGAGATTTGTAGCTAATTACTGAATAAACCACAATTTGCACCACCGAACTTGAAACAAGAAAATACCCCAAACTGAGGCCTTTATCCTGCTTTTCTATCGGTTTCTTGAGCAAACGAACCATACTCCAAAATCCCCCAAACAAAGCAAATCCAAGCAACCCAGTCTCGTGTGACCATACCGGACGCGATTGAAAAGGTAGAAAAAACTCTGAAAGATAATAGAACCAAGGTTTTTCATGACCGACCTGCGTCTCATAACTCCAAAATGTTCGAACGGCATCCCAAACTCCTGTTGGGTTTCTAAAAAAGTCAGAATAGAGCAGACTAAAAACAGTCAAAAACCCGAAACAAACAATCAAGCTACCTCTCCATCGACTTCCCTTTATCAAAAAGCTGTGCCAACCCTCTCGAAACAAATTCTTGTTAATGAGAATACTCAGTCCCCATGACAAAAAGAGAATCGCCGCGGTCAACTTTGTTGCTACTAGCAGGGCCGTAATAATACCCATTGAGGCCAGTTTGAACGCACTCGGATTCTTGAGATTGCTCCAAAATACTAAAATCCAAGCGATCCCAAAAACTCCTAACAACGTTTCATGAATCACGTAGTTTCCGTAGTAGGTAAGGTAACTGGAAACGACCCCGAGAATGGCTGAGGCAACAATGGCCACCCATCCAACATACCTCGCAAATGCAGCGACCCCCAATAGGGTCAAACAGCCAAGCACGCATATTCCGATTCGCAAGGGCTCAATCTCCAATGATCGGAAAGAATTCGCTCCCGTAAAGAGAGTAACAACTCTGAGGTAGTAATGCAGAGTCGGTCCGTGGTGATGGGTCGGATCAAAATGATAATTCTCTCCCGCTAACGCACCGCCCAAAAGATAAGAATTTTCCGCTTCATCGGCGTGAACGGGACGTTCTTCAATGTAACTACTCCGAAAAAGGAATCCAATGATCACTATCAAACCGATGATCGGATAGAATATCCTGTTTCCCTTCTGCATAAGAAAAAAGCCTAGGTGAATGTCACCGAGGCTTCAAGTTTGCTAAAAGCTTTGATTACTCGACTAGTTGGTTGCCCCAAATACCTCCACTTCAATGTAGTGATTGCTGTCGTTGGTGGTATTACCATCACTGTAGAGGCGAACATACTGTCCCTTCACTCCCCTGGCATCCACTAGTTTCCCAAAATTAGTTTCAATGTAGGGAAGATCTGCTCCAGTTCCCATTCCTGCGGAGTTATCGAAATCATTGTTGTAAACAGTGGTCACTCCATTTTCAAAGGTTGGGTCATCAGATACTTGAATGATCACATCGTGATAAGCGCGTCTCTGAGCGTGGAAATGCCACATCCAAATCCCGTAGATCGTGCTAGGCGCTTCGAGATCAATTTGTACCCACTGAAGCTCAGGAAGTAGCTCCACGTAGTAGCCCTCACCCGTTTCTTTGTCACCATCGGTGATGTATTCAAGGTCTCCGATCAAGGGCCAATCATCACTTGAAGTGACGGGTTTTCCCGAAGCGAGATTGACTGTCCCCTCAGGGACCTGCATCACTGGCGCGGTTTGTTGGAGTGGCTCCAGATTCGTCAACTGAATCGGAACAGGCGTTCCACTGATTTCGGGAACCGGAATTTCAG
This sequence comes from Opitutales bacterium, assembly GCA_022361075.1. Taxonomy (GTDB): domain Bacteria; phylum Verrucomicrobiota; class Verrucomicrobiia; order Opitutales; family JAFGAQ01; genus JAKSBQ01. The sequence goes on from JAKSBQ010000332.1 coordinate 8,075, forward strand.
TCACCAAATCAATCATCTTTGCTGACGAAACGAAAACGACGGCCACTGCTAAAACTGAAGTAAATACTTGTTTTTTCATTTTCATACTAAATTTCATAATCTTCCGGTTTCAGAACGACGCGCTCGTTTTGTTCCGCAGACTTGTTCACATGGTGAATCGCAAATTCATCCCGATACGCGTGCTCTCCATCACAATTGAGACTCGCATCCCCTCGAATTGCTTCAAAGAAATTTTCCAAATGCGGTTGGTGCGCAGGTTTATTTAACACAACTGGAATGTCGTAAGCAGCCAAAGGTGCAGATTCACGCACATCGATTGTTCCCGCACTTGGCGCTGCGGCAGCTGGTGCCGTTGCTTTGTCCTGACGCAACAGACCTTTACCGAGAATCGGTTTCCATTTCTCCATATCCACCTCCGGTTCACGATAAATCTTAGTGAAAGAAGGATTCTCGGAGATTTTGATACAACCTTCAGTTCCCATGAAGCGCTCAAAGTAACCTCCACCAGCACTGGTGGTCGTCAGCACCTGATAGAACGCACGTGCCGTGCCCTCGGGAGTGTCGTATTCAAAGATACTCATCACGTTGTCGAAGTGCTCACGATCCTTAAAATAATCTCGGCCTCCAGAAGCGGTCACACTGGTCGGAACAGCATCCAGGAACCAATTGAAAACATCGATCTGATGAGCACCAAGATCCGAAATAGGACCTCCACTCAGACCTTTAAACCAACGCCAATTCAGGAACTGGCGCATGTCCTGAAATCCGTACTGCTGCAATTTTTCCTTTGGAATCAGGAGGCTGGCTTTTCTGATTGTGATATCCTGAGACTTTGAAAGCGATCGGTTCCACTGACCATTTACGTTTACAATTCTACCCGCAAGCGGTGTTTCTTTGATGAATTTATCCAGGACAAAACGATACCTTGGGTTACTCCTTCTCTGGTGACCGATTTGCAAAAGCTTCCCGCTCTCACGCGCAGCCTTCACCATCGATTTCGCTCCATCGAGTGTATTCGACATCATCTTTTCACAGTAGACGTGCTTGCCAGCCTGTAAACAGGCTACAGTGTGCGGAGCATGCCAGAAATCAGGAGTCGCTACGATCACCGCGTCAACATCCTTCTCCTTTTCGAGCATTTCTTCAAAATTCTCGTAGATGTTGGGCCTTGTACCTGTGCCTCGAAGCGCACTCATTCCCTTTTTTAAATTGTATTCCCAGATGTCACAAAGGGCATGAAACTTCAGCCCGGGAATGTTTTTGAGCGAATTCAAGAGCACCGTGCCTTGGGCTCCAGTGCCGATCACTGCCACACCAATCTGATCATTAGGCCCGGCGGCCTTAGCCTTCGGCACCCCTGTTCCCAGAGTCAGACCTGCAGCTCCTAAAACGGAACTTTTTTTCAAAAAATCACGGCGGTTCATGAAGAAACCGTCCACATTGCTTTCCCTTTCCATATTCTACCCCTGTTTTTTTCTTTTAGAAACGTTTCAGAATCGCATACCGGTCGTATTTCACCATCAGCAGGGCCATCACGACCATAATGATATGAATTGCCAGCCAAGCGATACCGCCATCCTGTTTAATTAAAATTAGCCCGAAAGTGAGACTCGTGTAGAGCAACCCCATCACCAGAAGACTGATTCTCGAGGCAACCCCCAACAGCAGTGTTAGACCTACGATGATTAGAATAGGCCCCAAAAGAAACTCGTACGGAGCCAATAAAAAACCTGGCAAAAGTGGTTCGCTTGCAAACTTCTCAGACAACGCCTCAGGCATGCCATGATAGTGCTTCAAGCCATACACCTTTTTCTCAACATTCAACTCATAACCATCCACCACGGTTGGCACGTTCACCGTCGCAGCGAATTTCTCCACACCCGTCATGATCGCACGGACCGACAGCCAAATACGCATCACCCAAAAGGCGAAGGTATACTCAAGGGGGAATCCTCCCTCATTTTCATTTTTAAACATCCTCAACAACTCCCATTCTTAAATTTCGGAAAACTCCGTCCATTTCTGATCCGATTTCGAGGAACGCAACACCGCGTCGATAAAGGCCATCCCGTGAGCTCCGTCCTCTACATTCGGAAAATCGTAATCGCCACCAAGCTTACCTTCGACTTCATCCGCTATCGCCTTGGCCGCATTTACATACACATTCGCAAAAGCCTCAATGAAGGCTTCCTGATGTCCGAAAGGCGTGCGCGAATTGTTTTGGGCGACTTCAGTTAGATAACTGTTACCCCTGCGGTAAATTTGGTGCGGCTCATCCGCAGCCTTCACGATCAGTTCA